>DWXY01000044.1 GCA_019118935.1 Candidatus Oscillibacter pullicola | reverse complement strand
CTGGTGCTGGCGGCCATCCTCTGCATTCCCATCGAGCGAGCCGGGGCGGAGATGCCCTGGGATGTGCCCCTGTGGATGCAGGCGGCAGGGTGCGCAGTCCTGGTGACGGCGACGGAGCTGATTGCCGGGCTGATCCTCAACGTCTGGCTAGGGCTGGGCGTGTGGGATTATTCTGACCTCTGGGGTAATCTCTGGGGCCAGATCTGCCCGCAGTTTGCAGCCATCTGGTGGGGACTGTGCCTGGTGTTTATCCCAGTGTTTGACTGGATGCGCTACGCCGTGGCCGGCGGCGAAAGGCCCCGATATCGGGTAATTTAGGGGGGTGATTCCAATGGCTCAATGCGCACAGAACCCGGAGCGGGAGTGTGTCTGCGACGCCCGGGTCCAGAGCCTACAGAGGGAACTGGACCGAGCGCACGATACCCACGCAGAGATTTTTGACCGCCTTGGAAAACTGGAGCGAGACAACGTCCTGCAGACGGAGCAGATTAAGACACTGGTGGACACAATGAACAAACTGATAGGAAAACTGGACGCTCTGGTGGAGCGCCTGGACGAGATTCAGGAGCAGCCCGGCAGGCGGCTACGCGACATCAAGGACAAAGTGATCGTAGGCGTTGCCACGTCCCTTGGGACCGCACTGGTCATTGCTTTGCTCGTATTGGCAGTCAACAACTTGTAATCAACCGGGGAATGTCCCGGAAATTGAAAGGAGATACATACCATGAAAAACCTTGAGGAAATCCTGCATGACTACACCAGAGGGGACAAGCCCCTGGAGGAGGCCAACAAGGCCCTGAAGGAGCTGGGGTGCGGGCTCACCCTGGACCCCGCCCGCAATCTCTTCTCCGCCCGGGAGCTGCTGGAGACCCGGGCGGGAGAGACGCCGGACGAGGCCAACGGCTGGGGCCTGATGGATCACGGCGTTGCCTGCCTGGAAAAGGTTCATGTGGTGAACGGCCGCACCGTTGACGTGGACATGGGACAGGAAACCGCCTATGTGTACATCGCCGGCCGCACGTACCGCCTGCGGGGCGACGTGCTGACGGAGGAGGACTGAGATGGAACTGCTGAAAAAGCGGGCAGCCAACCTGCTGGCAGTCAAGAGCATTGTGACGATTGTGCTCACATGCGTCTTTGCTTATCTGGCCGTCACCGGCCACGTGACCACAGATCAGTTCTTGACTGTGTTCACTGTGGTGATCGCCTTCTACTTCGGCACACAGGCGGAGAAGCGGAGCTCCCAGGCAGAGGGCATTGCTGAACTGCAGAGTGGAGCGATTGTCCTGCCGGAGCAGGCAGCGGTTCAAGACGAGGAAAAGCAGGCATAATATGGAGCGGCAGGCGGGGTTATCTCCTGCCTGCCGCCATCTTGATGAGGAGGCAATTATGCAGTTTGCGGCAACCTACCCGCTGGCACAGCTCCGGCGGGTGCAGATCTACAACAACATCAAGCGGTACCGGGAGACGGAACTGGACAAGATCCTGCAGGAGACGGGCGGCAGCTTTGTGTTCGGCGGGCCGATCTTCCTCAGCGACCTGTCCGCCTGCTGCCACCTGAAGGGAGATGGCATAGTTTATGGAGCCCCGGACTATACCGTTTGGGGCATGGCATGGGGCGCCGACGCACAGGACTATGCTATGGAGCGGCTGCCCTGTGAGGCGGACAACTATGTGGAGTGCGTGGCCCTCATCGTGGAGGGGGAGCCGCTGGCAGCGCCCCACTACCAGCCGGATATGGGCGGCAGACGGCCGCGGCAGGCCATCGGGGCCAAGGAGGGACGGTTTGCCTACATCGTTACCCAGACGGCCTACACCCCAGAGGAACTGCGGGACGTGCTGGCGGCCGCCGGCTGGGACAGCGCGGTGATGCTGGACGGCGGCGGGTCTGTGTGCTACCAGGACCGGGCGGGCAATGGCTTTGTTTGTGACGCGGACCGAGTGATCCCTTACTATATCGTGGTCCACTTGGCTGCGGATGTGTCCGAATCTGACACCACCGGCGGGCAGTATGTGGTGACAGTTCAGAGCGGCCTCAATATCCGCAAGGGGCCGGGCACATCCTTTGACAAGCTGGGAGGCTATGCCTGCGGCACCGTGGTGGCCGTCCAGGCCACCCGGGACAGCTGGGGGCAGACGGACCGGGGATGGGTGTCCATGGACTACCTGCGGCCCGTAGAGGCCGCCGACGAGGGCCTGGTAACCGATACGGGACTGCGGATCATCCAGGACATCCTGCTGGCCGGAGCTGACAACCGGCCGGGCGGCAGCAATCCCGACACCTATATCACCATCCACGAGACCGGCAACTTTGCAAGGGGCGCCGACGCGGCGGCCCACGCGGCATACCTGCGGGGCAGCGCCGCCCAGGCGGCTCTCGTGAGCTGGCACTACACGGTGGACGACCACAGCATCTACCAGCACCTGCCAGACAATGAGCGGGCCTTCCACGCTGGGGACGGCGGCAGCGGCCCGGGCAACGCCACCAGCATCGGCATCGAGATCTGCGTGGATGCCGGCGGGAATTTTGAGCAGGCCAAGGCCAACGCGGCGGCGCTGGTGCGGCTGCTGATGGCCAAGCACGACATCCCACTGGCGAACGTGGTGCAGCACAACCGCTGGAACGGGAAGGACTGCCCCAAGACCATCCGGGCCACAGCGGGCGCCTGGGAGGCCTTCCTGGCCCTCTGCGGCGGTCAGGGGTCCCAGGACACAGACCCAGAGCTGGCGGCCGCTGTGGACGCGCTGGCGGCCGCGGGGGTGATCAACAGCCCCGCCCGGTGGAAGGCGCTGGACTACACAGCCAACACGGTCCGGTTGCTGCTGATCAAGATGGGGAAGTATGTGACGCAATAAGCGGACACCTTAGTAATGTTGGGAATGCTAACAAATTTGCTAACGGCTGTGAATTACCGTTGCACTGCAATGGTTTAACAGATTTTTCCGGGTGTTCGAATCCTTCACCCGCTGCCACAAAAGGGAGTCCCGGAACTATCACAGTTCCGGGACTTTTTCATACGCGCTCAATGTGCTCACCAAATTTTGGGACATTTACTTTTGACGCATATAAATGTTTTTTGTGCTGTGTGCAACTAAAAACAAGAAAACTGCACCCGCTGCCGCATACAAAGCCGGTCCTGGCGGAAGGCCGGTCTGATATTTCCCCTGTGTGTTTTCGGTATCCGGAGATGTTGAACTGAGTGTTCCGTCCGATTTCATGCTGCATATCGGCCTGTTGGGCTGGTATGCGGCATTTCCTTTTATCAGGTCGCTTAGCCCACGTCCCCAGGAGGAATGTCATGAAACGGGCTCCCGACATAGAATGCCGAGGGGACATTCCCCCAGAAGGAGGTAATACGAATGGGTATTACGAATTCGAACAAAGTGATCAATATGGATCGCATCGGCTGTGACGGTTCCCTGCGGGTCACGCTGGCCCTGACGGCCGCTCCGGATATTGTCTCTCATCCCACTGATATTGTGCTGGTGCTGGATCGCTCCGGCAGCATGGCCGGGGCGCCGCTGGCCAGCATGAAGGAAGGCGCAAAGACCTTTATCGACATCATTGAGGAGGCCACGGATGGGGCAATGGACGGGCAGATCGGCTCCGGCAGCCGGATCGGAATCGTCAGCTTTGCTGAGAGTGCCTCTGTTGATGCGCAGCTCATCACATCTGTCGACACCCTGAAAGCCGCCGTGGACAGCCTGTCCGCCGGCGGAAGCACCAATCACGCGGATGCGTTCGCTACGGCCACGGAGCTGTTCAACCCGCCCTCCGGCAACGCCAAGGTGATGGTGATGTTCACCGACGGCAACACCACCGCGGGCATTCCGCCCGCTCCGGTGGCCGCTGCGGCCCGGGCCCAGGGGATCATCATCTACTGCATCGGTCTGGTGGGCGCGGACGGCGTGGACGTGGATACGCTGAATGAGTGGGCAACCGATCCCGACGCTACCCATGTGGCAGTCACACCGGACGTAGCGGATCTGGAGGCACTGTTTGCCCAACTGGCGGCCAATATCTCCAATCCAGGTGCCACCAACCTTGTGATCGACGAGATCGTCACATCCGATTTTGAGATCACAAGCATCACGCCGCCGGCCAAGGGGACCGCCTCCATGCTGGATGCGCGGTCGCTGCGGTGGACGATCCCCCAGCTGGGCGTGACTGCCAGCGAGAGCGCCACCCTGGAGTTCTTTGTCCGCCATGTGGGCCAGACTCCCGGCACGAAACTGGTCAACGAGTCCATCACCTATTCCGATACGGAGGGGAACGTGGTCACCTTCCCCGAGCCCATGGTCGTGGTGGAGTGCGATGTTGTCGTATACCCCGAGGAGTGCCCGGTCCCGGTGGATGTAGCCGTGGAGGGGTGTTCCGACGCCGTAGTGGTAGATGCGAGCGACACCTATCTGGAATCCCAGGGACGGATCATCCAGCTGGACGTCACTATTAAAAACGTCTGTCCCTATAAACGGGTTGCTCTGGCGGTCATCCTGACCGAGGTGGACGAAAACGGCCTGGAATACCAGCGGGGCATGAAAACGCTGACGATCCCCGCCCACAATTACCCCTCCTGCCGCGACGTGCTGGTCAAATGCATCAAATTTGTGGTCCCCGAGGACCTGGACGTCTCCGGCGGCCCGGTGGGCGCGATGTGCAACCAGCGCAATTTCAGGGCCCGCTTTATTGCCCACAATATTGACACCGACTACCGCTGCTGTGAATCCACTGTGACCCTCTGAACCCTCTGACCGCCGCTCGCCTGGGCGGCGGTACATAGCCGCAACATGGATCGGATCGCCCCAGGCGATTGATGTTGCGGCGAAAGTCGGCAGATGTGGCGGCACAAGGCTCTCAACCGCGGAGGATTGAATGGCAGCACTCTTACAGGTAAAAACCTTGAGGTATTGTACCTCAGGTTTTTTTGTTTTTCCACTTCATTGCCGCCGCCTTGGGCACTCGGGGAACGGAGATGCGGCATTTGCCGCCACGGCTGACTATGGATATTCCTGGTTCATACAGGAAGAGGTTTATGGAAAATATTGTAAAATATCAATAAGTGAGTAAAGAAAAATGTAC
>DWXY01000043.1 GCA_019118935.1 Candidatus Oscillibacter pullicola | reverse complement strand
CTTTGATGACTTCAGGTGAACGCTGTGGTACTCCCGACTTGCAATGACTTAAAATACTTTTGGATAATTTGAAATTATCGGAAAATTCCGCCGCCGATGCAAGGTGCCTATAACCGCGGCGTGGTTTGATGATCAACTCGTTACGATCAGTAGCGGGTTGATTTTTTTGAGCAGCTACGCCTATTTTTGAATGCTTGTCCAATAAAAGTGTCCCAAGTAAACACGCCCGGTGCTGGTGCCGTCCAAAAGCCGATCCTGCAAACCCTTGCAAATACTGACTTTTTTCGCAGGGTGTCCTAATGGTGCTGTGCCATGGGGCGACGTACCATCCACCACGGCGCAGCGGAGCTCCGGCAGCACCACGCCGTCCAGGGAATCCGGGTCGCCGGAACACCATAAGTACTCCACCGGTGTGCCGGCCTCCTCCATGCTTCGGCCGATCTCCCGCATGAAGGTGGCCTTGCCCACGCCGGGGCCGCCTTTCAAAACCATCAGATCATATGTGTCTTCCAGGTCCACGATCTCCGAAAACAGGTTCTGGAAGCCGTCGCCGCTGTTGGCGCCTGCGAAAAAATGGGTAACTTGAGCCATACGCTCCCCTCCAAGTGTCGTTCTTACACTCAGGCTATGCAAAAACAACTTGGCCTGACAGCGGTTTTTCACGGGTCAGAAGCCGGATGGGTAAAATTCCCTCTGCGAAACCGGAAAATAAGAGATGCATTTTCTTCCATCGTCTGCTATAATGAAACGTACGAGACTGCGGCGGTGCCGGACAGGCCCGCCTTTCAGATAGGAGCGCCGATATGGACGAGGAGTACAAGCCCATCATCACGGACGAGGAGCGGGCCGCCCGGCGGGCCCAGCGGGCGGAGGCCCGCCGAAAGAAGCAGCGGGAAAAGCGGCGGCGGCAGCTTCGCCGCCTGGTGCCCTGCGGGCTGCTGGCCGTTCTGTGTGTGGGGCTGGTGACCGTGGGGGCCCAGCTGATCGAAAAGCCCGCGCCGGAGATAGGCAAGGCCGGACGGCCCTTTCAGGTGACAGCCGCCGCCAGCGCCCCTGCGCCGGAGCCCTATGCCAGGGCCGTGTCCGGCCCGGACACGATCCAGCTGGGGGAGGACTTTCCCAGCCGCTGCGCGGTGCTGATCGATCTGGACACCCGGACGGTCCTGGCGGAGAAAAACGCGGATACCGTGATCTCCCCCGCCTCCATGACGAAGATCCTGACGGTTCTGGTGGCCGCTGAGCACATCACGGAAGCGGAACTGGACGACACCTTCACCATGACCATCGACATCACCGACTACTGCTACGTCAACGGGTGCAGCGTGGTGGGTCTGATGGTTGACGAAACGGTCCCGGTGCGTGAGCTGTTCTACGGCACCATCCTCTCCTCCGGCGCGGACGCGGCGCTGGGGCTGGCCACTTACGTGGCGGGCTCCCAGGAGGCGTTCGTGGCGCTGATGAACGAAAAGCTGGAGGAGCTTGGCATCGCGGACACCGCCCACTTCACCAACTGCGTGGGGCTGTATGACGAGGCCCACAAGTGCACGGTCTCCGACATGGCGGTGATTCTGGAAGCCGCCATGGACAACGACCTGTGCCGGCAGGTGCTGGGAGCCCGGACCTATGAGACCCTCCCCACCGCGGACCACCCGGAAGGGCAGATCCTCTCCAACTGGTTCCTGCGGCGGATCGAGGACAAGGATACCGGCGGCATCGAGGTCACCGGCGCCAAGACCGGCTATGTGGTGGAGTCCGGCAACTGCGCCGCCAGCTATGGCGAGCGTCCGGACGGCCGACGCTATATCTGTGTGACGGCCGACGCCCACAGCGCCTGGCGGGCCATCTACGACCATGCGGAACTGTACAAAGCCTACTGTTCGGCAGAGGCGTCCAGCGGTGAAGTTATCCCCGCTGCTCCGGAGCTGGAGGAACCCATGGAAAACACAAGCGGAGCGTCATGAGACGCTCCGCTCTTTTTATTTAGAATCCGCGCTTCTTCAGCTCTGCCGCCAGGGAGACATAGAACTCCCGGACGTCAAAGCCGGGGATGTTCTCCCGGTTCAGGTCCACCACATCCCCGTGGGAGATGCCCCGCTTTCCCTTGGGTTCCAGCAGGGTGAACCTCTCCCCCCACTTGGCGGAGTCCACCGCCACCAGCCCGTCGTTCAATCCATCAAAGTGCTTGACGATGGGATAGGTCATGTTCAGAGGGAACTTGCCGTGCTGGGCTTTGCGGCAGTAGGACATGACGCTCTGGTAAAAGACGCCGGGGGCGTCCGGGGTGACCGTGTTCCGCTGTTCACAGGCGGAAGCCGTCAGATCCGTCACCGCCGCCAGGAAGTCCGGATTCTCATCCCCCAGCCGCTTCAGGGCGGCGTTGTAGGTGTCGGCGATCTTCTGCCGAGCCGCCGCCGGGATCTTCTCCAGCAGATACTCGGCGAAGATGCAGCCCCGGTGGGGTGTGTTGATGGTGGTGAGGCTGGCCACATAAGGGGCCATTCCCTGGTGGGCGATGGCGGCCCGGCTGTCCAGTCCCCCCTTGGAGTGGGCAATGATGTTCACCTTCTCACAGCCGGTCTCCGCCAGGATCTGCCGGATGCGCTCCGCCAACTCCCGCCCGCTCTCCTCCACCGCAGCGGCGGACTGCTGCTGGCCGTAGTAGAGCGTGGCACCGTTGCGCTGGAGCTCCCTGGGGATGCGGCCCCAGTAGTTGACATAGCGGAAGTCCCGGAAGAACACCCCGTGGACCAGAAGGATGGGGTATTTCGTCTTACAGACCTCACTCTCCGCCCGGGCGGTGTCCAGTTCCCACTTCTCCGTCTCGAACTCCACCTCGTCGGCGGTGATGCGGATGATCTTCCGCAGATACCAGATGTTGAGGATGGGGATCCACCCGCAGAGAGCCGCCAGCACCCGGTGCTTCAGCCCCAGCTGCACGGAGGTGAGATACACCCGGATCATGCCGTTCCAGAAGAGGATGGCCTCCAGCACCACCATGAGCAATACCCAGAGCAGACACAGAAACACTTCCGTCGGCTCTGGGGAATGCTTTCTGAAAATAGAGAACGTCACAGCAGGCACAAGAATCAAATCTATGGTGGCGCTGATGCAAAACAGCGTGAGCAGCTCACAGCCATAGGAGAGCTGGCGGATCCGTTCCGTAGGCCAGGGTCCAAACAGCGGCCAGAGATTCACCCACAAAAATGCCGCAAACAAAGCGGCAATCCAGACCCAGATGCCCCCATAAGAGGCTCCCAGATCCATCAGCATGAAGATTCCCAAAAAGAAGTTGCCGGCTGCCACCAGAATGACCACCTGGATGGCCCGTTTCAGCAGTCTCACAGAAACACCTCGTTCTCCTTGGGCTCTGTGAAGTTCTGCTCCAGCATGGCCACGTGGGACAAAAACGCCGGGTCATCAAAGTACTTGGCGTGCTTCGTGCACTTGCGGACGCAGCACTGGCACTTGATGCAGGTGCCGGGCACCTCCGCCACATTGGAGGGATTGATGGCCCCCATGGGACACAGGCGGGCGCAGGCGCCGCAGTCGGTGCACTTGCCCAAATCCGTCTGGGGCTTGGCCTTCAGGAACTTGGCGGGCTGGCCGTCCGTGCCCTTGGGCACGTAGTAGGGCGCCGCCGCATCGCCCGGCACGGCCACCGGGGCGGGGATGTCCGTCAGGCCCGCCACCTTGTCGGCGATCTGGGCGGCAAAGGACTCCATCTGCCGCTTGTCGTCCCAGTCCGGGCGGCCGTCCGCCAGGACGTCGGTGAAGGCGTGGCGGCAGGCGAAGGCGGCCCCTGCCACCGTGTGGAAGCCGTCTGCCTCCAGCGCGGCGCACAGCTCCGCCAGGGAGTTGTCATAGGACCGGTTGCCGAAGGTGACCACCCCCACCGCCAGGGCGCCGCTGCCGTGGATCTGCTGCTGGACGTAGGGCAGCATCTTGTTGGGCAGCTTGCCCGCATAGGTGGGCATGCCGAACACCACCAGCTCCCCCTCCGCAAAGGACAGATCCTCCGCCCGGTCCGACGGGCGGGTGAAGTTCCTCCGCTCCAGAGGGACGCCCAGCTTCTCCGCCAGGGTCTCCGCGATGGTGTTCACCGTCTTGTCCGTGTTGCCTGTGGCGCTCCAATAGACCGCCTGAACCCGCTCCATGCGCATGTCTCATCTCTCCCCTCTTGTTATGACAGCGGGCGCCCAGGATCTCCTCGGGCGCCCACTGAACTCACAGTGAAAAATCTTCCTCTTTCAGCCGTTCAGTCTCCAGCGCCGCCGGCCGGGGCGGCACCCGCTTCAAGGGGTCGTATTTGAATGCCCGGCAGTGGTGCTCCACCGCCACGATGCCCCGCTTGACGCAGGCCACCTCCCGCTCGTTGATCTGCTGGCCCCGCTGGCAGTAGGCGCAGCGGGGATCCATATCCTTCCGGAACAGCATGGTCCTCCCCCTCCTTTTCCGCCGGTCACAGGGTGTACAGCCGGATGGCGCCGTCCTCCACCGTGGCCTTCACCTGGGTGATGGGATGCTCGTAGCTGTCGATGATCTTTGTGGCCATGGGGTCCTCCAGCTCCTTCTGGATGGTGCGCCGCAGGTTCCGGGCGCCGTAGGTCAGGGAGTAGGACTTCTTCGTCAAAAGCTCCACCAGCGCGTCGTCATAGGTGAAGGTGATGCCCTTCTCCTTCAGGGAGTCCACCAGCTCGTTCAGCATGATGCGGGCGATGCCGTGGAAGTTCTCCTCGCTGAGGCGGTTGAAGGTGATGACCGCGTCCACCCGGTTGATGAACTCCGGCCGCAGGAACTGCTGGAGCGCCTTCATGGCCCGGTCGGCGTCCTGCTCGTTCACCGAGCGGCCGAAGCCTACGGTGCCCTCCTTGGTGGCGCTGCCGGCGTTGGAGGTCATGACGATGATGGTGTTCTCAAAGTTCACCTTGCGGCCGTGGGCGTCGGTGATCTCGCCGTCATCCAGAATCTGGAGGAGGATGTTCAGCACGTCGGGATGGGCCTTCTCGATCTCGTCGAAGAGGACCACGGCGTAGGGCTTGCGGCGGATCTTCTCCGTCAGCTGGCCCGCCTCGTCATACCCCACGTAGCCCGGAGGGGAGCCCACCAGGCGGGAGACGGAGTGCTTCTCCATGAACTCCGACATATCCAGCCGGATCAGGGCGTCCGGCGTGTTGAAGAGGTCTGTTGCCAGCTGCTTCACCAGCTCCGTCTTGCCCACGCCGGTGGGACCCACGAAGATGAAGCTGACAGGCTTGTGCTTGGGGGAGATGCCCACCCGGTTCCGCCGCACCGCGGCGGCCACAGCGGACACGGCCTCGTCCTGGCCGATGATATGGCTCTTGAGCCGCACTTCCAACTGGCTCAGGCGCTGGAACTCCTGCTCCCGGATCTTGGCCGCCGGGATCTTGGTCCACAGCTCGATGACGTGGGCCAGATTCTCCATGGAGAGCTGGGGGTCGCCCTTTTCCAGCAGGCCGCTCAGCTCTGTGTTCAGCTGGAGCTCCTTGCTCTTCAGCTCCGCCATCCGGGCGTAGTCCTGCTCCGTCTTCTCCTCCTGCTCCTCCAGCATGGTGCGCTCTTTCTCATAGTCGTCCAACTCCCGCTGGATCTCCATGCGGCGGGAGATGTCCGGGTCCTTCAGATTCAGGTCGGAGCAGGCCTCGTCGATCAGATCGATGGCCTTGTCCGGCAGGAACCGGTCGGTGATGTACCGCTCGCTGAGCAGCACCGCCTGACGCAGGATCCCCTCGGAGATCTTCACCCCGTGGTACTGCTCGTACTTGGGGGCCAGGCCCTGGAGGATCTGCACGGAGTCCTCGATGGAGGGCTCGTTCACCGTCACCGGCTGGAACCGCCGCTCCAGGGCGGTGTCCTTCTCGATGGATTTGCGGTATTCGTTGAAGGTGGTAGCGCCGATCACCTGGATCTCGCCCCGGGAGAGGGCGGGCTTTAAGATGTTGGCGGCGTTCATGCTGCCCTCGGCGTCGCCGGCGCCCACGATGTTGTGGACCTCGTCGATCATCAGGATGATGTTGCCCAGGCGCTTCACCTCGTCGATGAGGCCCTTCATCCGGCTCTCGAACTGGCCCCGGAACTGGGTGCCGGCCACCAGGGCCGTCAGATCCAGCAGATAGACCTCTTTGTCCCGCAGCTTGAAGGGCACGTCGCCCTTGGAGATCCGCTGGGCCAGCCCCTCCGCGATGGCGGTCTTACCCACACCGGGCTCACCGATCAGGCAGGGGTTGTTCTTCTGGCGGCGGTTCAGGATCTGCACCACCCGCTCGATCTCCTGCTCCCGGCCGATCACCGGGTCCAGCTTGCCCTCCTGGGCCCGCTGCGTCAGGGAGATGCAGTAGTTCTCCAGATATTTGCGCTTGCCGTTCTTAGGGTCCTTGCGCTCCTTTTCCCGGCTTCGGGCACCGCTTTCCTCCTGGCCGCCGCTCTCGCCGCCCTTGGCGGCCTCGCCGGAGAACAGGCGGTTCAGGAAGGGGAAGGTGGCGGTCTTGCCCTCTTCCTCCTCTTCCCCGGCGTCCTCGCCGCCGGGCAGGTCCTCGATATTCTCCACGCCGCTCATGGCCTGGAGCATCTCATTGTTGAGTGTGTCCAGGTCCTCGTCGGAGATGCCCATGCGCTTCATCATATCGTCCACCTGGGGCAGGCCCAGCTCCTTGGCGCATTTCAGGCACAGGCCCTCGTTGGTGGTCTTGTCCCCCTCCATTTTGGAGATGAAGACAACGGCTACGTTTTTCTTGCATCTTGAACAAAGTGTCGGCTGCATCGTGTAAATCCCTCCAGAAATCGTGACGCCGGCGGGGCAAGGGCCCCGTTCGTCATTGCAGAAGCGACAGCGCGCTCAGGGGCGTGTGTGTCGCGAAAAATTTTAAAATATGGGTGGCGGAGACGGTGTCCGTCTCAAAGGAGACGCCGAAGCGCCGCAGGACCCAGATGGCCAGAAACAGCACCAGGGCTCCCTCGATCAGGCCGATCACGGCGCCGCCCAGGGAGTTGACCAGGTGCAGCCCCGGCAGCTGCAGCACCAGGTCCATGGCCCGGATCAGCAGCTTCAGCAGAATCGTCAGTCCCACGAAGGAGACCAGGAACAGCGCCGCATAGAGAATGGACTGGGCCAGACTCTCCACCACGGCCATGGCCAGGGAGACGCCGGTGTCCTGGATCTTCTCCTGCGTCTGGCTGGCCAGAGAGTTCCGCACGTCCTCGTCCAGCCCCATCAGGGCCAGCAGGTCCTCGATGGCGAAGCCCTCGTCCACGTCCTCCTCCGGCATCTGGACCTTCTGGGACTGCTGGGCCATGGCCTCGTCCACCTTCGTCTCGATGTGCTCCCGGATCAGGGGCGTCACCAGACGGGCCGCCGGGGCGGCCAGGGTATTTGCGATGATGGCCGCCCCCACCAGGGCCACGATCACCACCGCCAGTCCCGCCAGGGCCCGGAAAAGGCCCCTGTGGGCACCGTAGATGACCGCGGCGATCAAAACCGCAGCCACAATCACGTCTATTATAACAGGTGTTGTCATGCTTGCCTACCTTTTTGCTCGTAAACGTTTTGTGAATTCCAAGATCAATGTTTCCCACTCAAGGCAGGAACAGGTGGGCGCTCTCCGCCGCCAGCAGCAGGGCGGAGCCGTCCTGGCGCATCAGAACCGACCGGGCGTAGTCCGTGCCCTCCAGCTGGGCATAGACCTCCAGCTCCTCCGTGTAGATCACCACGCTGTCCATATACAGCACCGCCAGATACCGCCCGGCGGCGGAGATGCTGAGGATCTCCTCGTTCACGTCCAGAGAGGCGATCTCCTGCCCGTCCGTGTCCACCGTCACCAGCCGGCCCACGCCGCCGGACTTGTACCGGTTCAGCAGCAGGGCGGTGAAGCCGTCCCCGTGCAGGTCGTATTCCCGCAGATAACTGCCGGCATAGGAATAGGTGGCACGTACCTCCCCGGCCGGGGACGCGTAGGTCAGGCAGGTGTCGGACACCGTCACCAGCTGGCCGTCCTGCTCTCCGACGGCGGCCACCAGGCCGTCGGTCACGTCGTAGTCGGCTGCGGGGTCCTCCCGATCCAGCTCGTACAGCACGATGTTGCTGACGAACACGCTGTTCTCCTGGCCCAGCGTCACCGCCGCCAGGGTGGAGTTGTCATCCGTCACATAAGCGTCGATGACAAACCGGTCTGACGCCCGGAAGAGAAATACCTCGTCCATCTGGCTGTTGTAGACGGTGACGCCGCCCTTGTAGTTTTCCAGCCCCGCCGTCACAGCCAGCCAACCGTCTTCATTCAGCCGGGCGGAGAAATAGGGGGCGTTCTCCGGTGCGGTGAGGGAACCCACCTCACCCGACTCGTCCACCACATACAGCTCCGTGCCGCCCACGTCGTAGGCCACGGCCCGGCCGCCGCCCGTCTCCAGGGCGGGGGCGCTCATCCGCACGGATGTGGACCAGATCTCCTCTCCGCCCCGCGCCAGGACCTGCAGCTTCGTGTCGGAGAGCACCACCAGGGAATCCCCCAGGACGGCAAAGCGGTTGCTGTCGGAGGCGTCGTAGTCGTACTGGGCCTCAGAGGTGCTCTCCTCTCCGCTGCCGTAGGAAAACAGCCGCCGCAGGGCGTCAAAGCCGGTGCCGTCCCGGTACGCGGCCACGATCACCACGCCCAGCACCGCCACCAGCACCAGAAAGAAGATCCCAAAGCGGCGCAGCCGCCCGCCCTTCCGGGGAGCCTCGTCCTCTTCCCCGTCGTTGTCGTTCCAGATGTCGTTCGTCGTATCAGCCATTGAGCCGTTCATCCTCATACCAAAGTCTTGTCAGGTACAGTCCCCCCGGCGGCACCGTGGGGCCGGCGGCGGTGCGGTCCCCCCGCTCCAGAATGCCGGGGATGTCCTCCGGGGCGAACTTGCCCTCCGCCGCGTACAGCACGGTGCCGGTGATGGCCCGTACCATGTTATACAAAAAGCCGTTGGCGCAGACCTTCAATTCCAGCAGGTCTCCGTTCCGGGTCACGTCACAGTAATAGATGGTGCGGACGGTGGACTTCGTCTCCGTCCCCACGGAGCGCACCGCCGCGAAGTCGTGGGTGCCCACGAACATCCCCGCCGCCCGGTTCAGGAACTCCTCGTCCAGGTGCTTGGGGTAGAAGTAGGCCCGGTTGACGTAAAACGGGTTCTTGAACCGGGAGTTGTAGATGCGGTAGGTGTACTCCTTCTTGATGCAGGAGCCGATGGCGTTGAAGTCCTCCGCCACCTCGAAGGCCTCCTTCACTGCGATGTCCTCCGGCGTGTGGGTGTTGACGGCGAAGGGGATCCGGTCCACGGGAATGCGGCTCTCCGTGCGGAAGTTGGCGATGTAGTGCTCTGCGTGGACGCCGGCGTCGGTGCGGCCGCAACCGGTGAGATGCACCGGGCCGCCGCAGATGTCGGCAATGGCCTTCTCCAGGGTCCCGCAGACGGTGACCGCGTTCTTCTGCACCTGCCACCCGTGGTAGGCGGTGCCGTTGTACATGAGTTTCAAAGCGATGTTGCGCATAGCTGCTCCTTATTCCGGCCAGGCCAGGTCAGGCGTTCTGGACAGGGGACATTCCTCCATGTCATCCCACCGCATGGCCTTCTGCTCATAAAGGGGAAATTCATATCGTAACCCAAATGGATCCGAGCAGGCATAGGTCAGCCGGACCCGGTCCCCCGGCGCACAGGGAATGGTGACGCCGTCCTGCACGGTCCCATCCACGTCCAGCATCGGCCGATCCGCTGTCTCTCGGATCGTGTGGATCAGGGTGCCATTCCGGTAGAGGCGAAACACGCCGCCGGCGGGCTCCGTCTCCTCCCCGGACGGCTTCATCAGATGGACCCAAAAATCCAGAAGCGACAACTCCTGCCGCTCATAGGAATAGTGGAAGCCGCTTCCTCCGCTTTGCATCTGCAGCGGCAGCAGCGGGGCGATGGTCGCGCTGCTGTACAGCACGGTGTCATCCGCCAGCCGCAGCTCCAGGCCCATGTCCAGGTCCAACGGGAAGGTCACGGTGACGGTGTACGTCACCCCGTCCGCATGGGGTGACAGAGTGTCCAGCTTCCACGCCAGGGAATAGGGCTCCCCCACGCGGCAGAAGCCGACATCCAGGCTGGAGGCATGGACGTCCGGCACCTGCGCCACAATGTCTACCGTCAGCATCCGGCTCTGGGGATTGAGCACGGGGTTTTCAAATCGGGCGGCGGGCTCTGGCCGGTCCTGCGCCGCCTGGAGCTCCTGAAGCGCCGCGCCTGCGGCTTCCAGGCGGGACTCCAGGTCCGCGGCAGCCTCCCGACTGTCCGACAGCTCTGCCCACAGGCTGTTCACCTGACGCCACAGGGCTCCGATGGCAAGGGTCTGGACCACCAGAATCAGGCCCAGAACTGCCAGCTTCCAATGCCGCTTCCACATGAGGCTCCCTCCCATCAGATGGCGATTCCCGCGCCGATTCATCCCGGAGAAGATTCTCTTCCGGCGAGGCCGGTCAGCGGTTGACCGCCGGATTGTCCGTCCGGCCCAGCAGATAGTCCACGGAGCAGCCCAGATAGTCGGCGATGCGAGCGAGGGCAATACAGGACATTTGCTTGCCTTTTGCAAATTCCGATATCGCGTTAATTCCCATATCTAAATCAGACAGCATGTCTTTTGTGCGGATACCTTTTTCTTTGAGGCGCCATTTAATGCGGTCTGCAATGTCTTGTGTAACATACATAAAATTGGCACCACCTTTTGTAAAACCCCAAAAATCACGATAAAACGTGAAATCTTTCTTGATAATCATGCTATAACATGATAAAATCTATTTGGCATATAAATAAGAAATACCATACCACAAAAAGGATATCAGAACAACACATATTAAGGAGGAATCCCCCGTGACAAGCATTTTGGAAGCCCTGTTCGATACCTACGGCGACCATCTGATGCAGGAGCAGGCGCCCTATGATGAGGCGGAGATCCAGGCGGCTCTGGGCCGGATGTCCATGCCGCAGGACATGCAGCTCCAGGTCTGCGATCTCCTCTCCAACCGCTATCTCCGCTGGGGCACGGCTGCCTTCTCCATCGGTCTGCGGCTGGGCCTCTCGCTGATGCAGGATTGCTCCGGGCACTGTCCGCGGGCCTGACGGCCTCCCCTGTGCGGCGCCGCAGTTCATGTATCCGGGGACAAGCATTCCGGGGCTGCCGGGATGTTCTCTCGTTCTGCGTTTCTTCCGCCAGCGCCCCGTTCCGTTTACGGCCAGACCAGCGCCGGGGTGTTGGTGACAGGCCAGCCCGGAGCCAGCCGGTCCTCCTTTACCGTCCAGGTCCGGACAGGGAACTCATAGCCCAGTCCCAGGCCGTCCACGCAGAAGAACCGCACCTCCAGCTGGTCCCCGGCGGCGCAGGATACCGTCCCGGTGCCCTCCCAGGCGCCGGATTCCTGGCCGGAGGCGGCCGGGATGGTCTCCTCCAGCTGACCGTTCCGGTACAGGCGGAATGCCTGCTCGGAGGCTGCGGCTGCCCTTTCGCGCAGCTGGACGGCGGCGGTGATCCGGGCTTCTCCGTCCTGCCGGGCCGCCTCTCCGCTGCGGCTGGACAGCGCCACCGGCAGCAGCCCGGTGGCGCGGCCCTCATAGAGCCGCTCTGTGGCCGTATCGCCGCCGGTCCGGACCGTCACCAGAATCTGGAGGGAGGTGCTGTCCGCAGGCACTGCCGCCTGGCCGGAGAAGGTCCCGTCCCCGTCCCTGGTCAGCTCCACCCGGGCCAGACGCTTGCGCTCCGCGCTGCCCTGATAGACGTTCAGGGTGGCTTCCGCCGACTGGTCCGGCGTGGCCAGGGCCAGGGACACCCCCAGCTCCACCCGATGGGCCGCGGCGTCCAGCCGAAGGGGCGTCAGCTCATAGCGCTCCAGCAGCGGCTCCTCCGGCTGCGGGGTGGTTTGGGCGGCGGCTTGTTCCAGCGCCTCCTCCTGCTCCTGGAGCCGGTTTTGCGTGCTTTTCAGGTCCAGGCGGAGTTCCCCCGCCTCCTGTTGGAGCGCGGAATACGCCGTCCGGAGTTCCGCCAGCCGGCCCTGCGTCCCCGCCAGGGCCGCCGCCAGCAGAACCACGGCCGCAGTCAGGGCCCAAAGCCAGATGTTCTGCCTGTTCTTCATAGGACTCCCCTCTCTTCAAACACACAAAGGCCCAGACACTTACCCGATATTCCATTGTCGCAGGGCGATGATCCCCGCGGTGACGGCCAGCCCCAGCACCAGGGCCAGATAGTCCCGCCCCTCGTACTGCAGCACGTGGAGCTTGGTGCGGCCCTCGCCGCCGTGGTAGCAGCGGCACTCCATGGCCACCGCCAGCTCGTCCGCCCTGCGGAAGGCGCTGATGAACAGCGGCACCAGAATGGGGATCAGGGCCTTGGCCTTCTGGATGATGTTCCCGCTCTCAAAGTCCGCGCCCCGGGCCTTCTGTGCGGACATGATCTTGTCCGTCTCCTCGATCAGGGTCGGGATGAACCGCAGGGCGATGGACATGATCATGGCCAGCTCATGGACCGGCACATGGATTTTTTTCAATCCGCCCAGCAGACGCTCCAGCCCGTCGGTGAGGCTGATGGGGCTGGTGGTATAGGTCATCAGGAACGTGCCCATGATCAGCAGCATGATCCGCAGCACCATGAACACGGCGTTCTGCAGACCCTCCGCGGAGATCCGCAGGAAGCCCAGCTCCGCCAGGATGTGCTCTCCCGGCGTGAAGAACAGGTTCAGAATGCCGGTGAACACGATGATGAACACCACCGGCTTCAGCCCCCGCACCAGGGATTTGATCCCCACTCTGGAGATGCGGACGCACACTGCCAGCACCGCCGCCAGAATGCCGTAGGCCAGCAGGCTCTTGGCGCAGAACAGCGCCACGATGTAAAAGACCACCAGCAGGATCTTCGTCCGGGGGTCCAGGCGGTGGGCCACGGTGTCGCCGGGGAAAAACTGGCCCAGGGTGATGTCCTTCAGCATACCGTCTCCCCCCTTCTCAGCGCCAGCAGCTCCCGCTCCAGGGCCTGCACGGTGTAGACCGCAGGGTCGATGGCGAGCCCCTGCTCCCGCAGGCGCATGGCGATGCGGGTCACCTGGGGCACGTCCAGCCCGGCGGAGAGCAGCTCCTCCGCCCGGGCGAACACCTCCGCCGGGGTGCCGCTCATCAGCACGTGGGCGGACTTCAGCACCAGGATCCGGTCCACGTTCTGGGCGATCTCGTCCATGCTGTGGCTCACCAGGATGATGGTGCGCTTTTTGTTGCGGTGGTAGTCCCGGATGTTGGCCATCAGGTTCTCCCGGCCCGCCGGATCCAGGCCGGCGGTGGGCTCGTCCAGCACCAGCACCTGGGGCTCCATGGCCATGACCCCCGCCAGGGCCACCCGGCGCTTCTGGCCGCCGGAGAGCTCAAAGGGGGACTTGTCCAGCTGGTCGTCCCGGATGCCCACCAGGCGGGCGGCCTCCCGGACGCAGCGGTCCAGCTCCTCCCCGGTCTTGCCCTGGTTGGTGGGGCCGAAGGCGATGTCCTTGTACACCGTCTCCTCAAACAGCTGGTACTCCGGGTACTGGAACACCAGCCCCACCTGGAAGCGGACGTCCCGGATCTTCTTCGGCTCCGCCCAGATGTCCTTCCCATGGAGCAGGATCTGCCCCGATGTGGGCCGCAGCAGGCCGTTCAGATGCTGGATCAGGGTGGACTTGCCGGAGCCGGTGTGGCCGATGATCCCTAAGAACTCCCCATCGTACACGTCGAAGCTCATGTCCTCCACCGCGCTGCGCTGGAAGGGCGTGCCCACGCTGTACGTGTGGGTCAGATGTTGTACTTGCAGTATCGGTTCCAATGTTCTCTTCCCTTCCGATTACTTGGAAACGGCGGCCAGGATGGCGTCCGCGCACTCCTCCACCGTCAGGGCGGTGAGGGGCACGTCCAGCCCGTCTTTGCGCAGCCGGTCCAGCAGGTCCACCGTGTCCGGCACCGTCAGTCCCATGGACCGCAGCCGCTCCACCTGTGTGAAGACCTGCCGGGGCGCGCCGTCCATGACGACTTTTCCGTCGTCCATGACCACGACCCGGTCGGCGTCCTCCGCCTCGTTCATGTGGTGGGTGATGAGCACCACGGTGATGCCCTTCTCCCGGTTCAGCTTGTGAACGGCGGAGAGCACCTCCCGCCGGCCCACCGGGTCCAGCATGGCGGTGGCCTCGTCCAGCACGATGCATTCCGGCTCCATGGCCAGCACACCGGCAATGGCGATCCGCTGCTTCTGGCCGCCGGAGAGCAGATGGGGCGCGTGGCGGGCGAACTCGCCCATGCCCACCGCCGCCAGGGCGTCGTCCACCCGCTGCCGGATTTCCCTGCTGGAAACCCCCAGGTTCTCCGGGGCGAAGGCCACGTCCTCCTCCACCACGTTGGCCACGATCTGGTTGTCCGGGTTCTGGAACACCATGCCCACCGTCCGGCGGATGGCCAGCAGCAGATGTTCGTCCAGGGTGTCCATTCCCTCCACGTACACATGGCCCCCGCAGGGCAGCAGAACGCCGTTGAGCGTCTTGGCCAGGGTGGACTTGCCGGAGCCGTTGTGGCCCAGCACCACCACGAAGGAGCCCCGCTCAATGGTCAGGTCCACGCCTTCCAGGGCCAGGACCGGCTCCGCCCCCTCGTCCGCCGGGTAGGCGTACTGTAAATTCTCCGTTCGGATGATCTCCGCCATAGCTGTCCTCATTTCGTCAGTCTTGTATTTGCCGGACCCTGAACCGCCGGGTCCAGCCGGGGGCCGCCCGGTCCAGCAGGCGCCAGAGCCAGAAGCCGCAGAGGGCCCCCAGGGTGTTGAGCCACAGGTCATCGATGTCAAAGGCCCGGCCCACCAGCAGCTGCCAGCACTCAATGAAACCCGTGACGCACAGGCCCGTGGCGAGCGCGCGTTTCCACGTGCATCCCCGCCACAGCAGGGCGGGGAAAAAGCCGAAGGGCAGGAACATGATCAGATTCCCCGCCAGGATGTAACCGTCGTCCAGGGTCCGGAAGGGAACCAGATTGACAGTCCCCAGGGCAAAGAAGGGATTCCCCTCACCGTTCCAGCCGCAGCCCTGAAGCAGATCCGCCAGGGCCTGGACAACCCATCGGGGCGTCAGGGTCACCAGGGCCATGCCGCCGCAGAACATCCAGAAGAGGGCCATCCCCGCCTCCCGGACCGCCGGGCTGGCAAGGCCCGCGGCGGCGAGGCGCCGCCGGCGCCGGGGGCTCAGGCACCCAAAGAGCACCAGGGCAGGCACCGCCCCCGCTGCCAGCGTCAGCAGGTATGCCGCAGTCCGTCCCACGGCCTCACTCGCTGCACCAGCGGCCCGTGGCGCCGCAGGGCAGGGCCAGGCCCGTCTCCGTCACCGGCAGGCCCAGCTCGTCCCAGGTGCACTTGCCGCCGTATTTCGACCCTACCAGCAGATGCAGCAGATACCCCAGCACCGACGGGGCCAGGCCCGTGGTGTAGGAGTTGATCAGCACGAACAGGGGGCGCTCCGACAGCACACCGGCGCAGAGCTTCACGAAGTCGTAGAGGTTGTCCTCCAGCTTCCACACCTCGCCGCCGGGGCCCCGGCCGTAGCTGGGCGGGTCCATGATGATGGCGTCATAGGTCTTGCCCCGGCGGATCTCCCGCTCCACGAACTTGCCACAGTCGTCCACGATCCAGCGGATGGGGGCCTCTCCCAATCCGGAGAGCTTTGCGTTTTCCCTGGCCCAGGCCACCATGCCCTTGGCCGCGTCCACGTGGCAGACGCTGGCCCCCGCCTTGGCGCAGGCCACCGTGGCCCCGCCGGTGTAGGCGAACAGGTTCAGCACCCGGATGGGCCGCCCGGCGTTCTGGATTTTCTCCATGGCGAAATCCCAGTTCACCGCCTGCTCCGGGAACAGGCCCGTATGCTTGAAGTTCATGGGCTTCACCTGGAAGGTCAGGTCCCGGTAGCGGATCTTCCAGCTCTCCGGCAGGGTCTTCTTCTCCCAGTGGCCGCCACCGGACTGGCTGCGGAGATACCGGGCGTTGGCCCGCTTCCAGGCGGGGTTCTTCCGGGGACTGTCCCAGATGGCCTGGGGGTCCGGCCGCACCAGGTACTGCTCTCCCCAGCGCTCCAGCTTCTCTCCCCCGCCGCAGTCCAGCAGCTCATAGTCCTGCCATTGCTCCGCGATCCACATACCAAAATTCCTCCAGACAAACTCTTATCCATTGTAAATCATGTTATTATACCGCCTTGGGACCGTCTCCGTCAACCGTTTGGGGCGGTTTTGTCCCGTCCGCGTACAGAAAAAGAGACCGCCGGGCGGCGGTCTCACAGGGGCTGTGCTTCACTGCACGGCATCCCACAGCTCCCGGGCAAAGGCCCGGGTGCGGGCCTCTTTCTCCGCGTCCATGAAGGGGACGTCATACCCCAGATGCCGCTCCGCGTGGCTGCCCAGAAAACGGAGCTGGGCGTGCTTGCAGTACCGGCGCATCCCCTCCTCGAACAGGTCGCAGCCCCGCTCCGGGCGGTAGCCGCAGGTCAGCAGCAACGCCAGGGCCTTCCCCGCCCACAGGGCGGGACCTTTTTCCGCCCCGTAATACTTGTCCATGCCGTACACCAGCCGGTCCAGCAATGCCTTCATGGGCGGCGTGCAGTACCAGGAATAGATGGGCGTGGCCAGCACGATCAGGTCGCACGCCAGCACCTTGTCAAAGATGGCGGGCACGTCGTCCCGCTGGGCGCAGCCGAATGCCGTCCAGTCCCGCTGGCAGGCCCGGCAGGCCGTACAGGGCCGGATGTCCAGATCATGGAGCCACACAGTCTCCGTCTCCGCCCCCAGCCCTTCCAGCTCCTGCCGGAAGGGTCCCAGCAGGGCGTTGGTATTGCCCTGTTTTCTGGGACTGCCCATCAGAATGCACACCTTCATCGAATCGCTCCCCCTTCTCTGCCGGTCAATCTTGTTGGCTCCATCATACCTGGAACGGGACAGCCCGTCAAGGAGCGGAAAAAAGCAGGGCCGGGACAGTGTGTCCCGGCCCTGCGGCACTCCCTTCAGTTCTTTTCCAGCAGTGTTTCCAGCCGCTGGAGGATCACTGCCGTCTGGGCCCGGGTGGCGGAGCCGGACGGATCCAGCGTGCCGTCGGACCGGCCCTGGATCAGTCCGGCGGACACCGCCCAGGCCAGGGCCTCCCGGGCATAGTCCGCCACAGCGGCGCTGTCGGAGAAGCGGCTCAGGTCCGCCCGGTCCGCGGTATCCGCTCCCCTGTATTCCGTGTACCGGAACAGGATGGCCGCCAGCTGCTGGCGGGTGATCCGCCCCTCCGGGCGGAAGGTGCCGTCGTCAAAGCCCCGGACGATTCCCTGCTGTTCCGCCCAGGCCACCGCATCGGCGCAGTAGCTGTCCGCCGCCACATCGGTGAAGGGGGGCGTCCCCGCCCTGGGACTGCCCTCCAGCCGGTAGAGGATGGCGGCGATCATGCCCCGGTTGGAGGTCCGGTCAGGGGAAAAGGTGCTGCCGGTGGTGCCCTGCATCAGCCCCGCCTCATACACATATTGGACCGCCTCTTCATACCACGCGCCGGGGGCCACGTCCCGGAAGGGGTTGTCCCAGGTGCTGCGGAAGGCCCCGCTGGCGGCGGCGATCAGCTCTCCCCCATCGTCCTGGGAGATCTCCCAGAACCCCACGCCGCCCAGGCCCAGGGACCGGGCCAGCTGCGCCTTGGCGGTGAGGGACGCGGCGTCGTCGTAGGAGACGAAGGTGCGATTCCCGTAGAGCCAGGGCACCTGCGCTTCTTCATGGCGGAGCTGGCGGTAGGCCGTGTTGTCCAGATAGCTCTTCTTCAGTGTCTTGTAGCTGACGGATTTGGCTGACGTGTAGGTGCTGTACAGGCCGTTGTTCTGGGCTTTGACCCCCTGGTAGGCATAGCCGTACAAAGGCATCCCCAGGACGATCTTTTCCGCCGGGATACCCTTTTTCAGATAGGCCTGTACGCAGTCGGAGATGCTGCTCCTGCTCTGGGGCGAGGCGCCGGAGGGCGTATACAGGGGCGCGTTGAAGTCCGCGTAGGTGTCCCAGGTGCCGTGGAGGTCATAGCCCATCACGAAGATGTGGTCCACGATGGCGGCCACCTTCACGGCCTCGATCTGATTTAAGTACCAGTTCCCGGCAGCACCGGCGATGGTGAGGGCGTAGTCCTTCCCGTCCCGGCGGCCCTGCCGGTCCAGCTGCTCCCGCAGCTCCTGAAGCAGCAGAGTGAAATTCTGCTTGTCCGCCGGGCGGTGAATGGTCCCCGCCGCACCGCCGGAGACCGGGTACTCCCAGTCCAGGTCCACCCCGTCCAGGCCCTGCTCCACCACAAAGTCCACACAGCTGGCGGCGAAGCTCTCCCGCCGGGCCGCCGTGGCGGCCGCGTCGGAGAAGTACTGGGAGTCCGACCACCCGCCCACGGAGATCAGCAGCTTGAGATGGGGATGCTTCTTCCGCAGCTGCCGCAGGGCGGCCAGGTTCTTTTTGTCGTGGGTGGGATTCTCCAAGGCGAGGGTCAGGGTGCCCGGGTCGATCTGGGCAAAGGCGTAGTTGATCTGGGTCAGATGCTCCGCCGGGATTTGGTCAGGGGTGAAGCCCTGGTAGGCCGCCCATCCGGCGTAGTAGCCCACTGCCTCCCCACCGGCGGAATATGTACGTTCCTCCGCCTCCGTGGGGGTGCCCAGCAGCAGGGCCGCCATACACAGGACAGCCAGTGCGGCGGCGGTTCGTCTGATGAAATTTCGCAAGGGAAAACGCTCCTTTTTCAGATGATCGTCACCGCAAGGCGTGTGTCGTCACGCCCTATTTTACCGGAACGGGCTGCGGGCCTCAAGGCACAAATGCTGGCAGGGCGGCCAGAAAACAGCAGCGCGGCAGGCCCTCTCGGGTCTGCCGCGCCGGCATTTTCAACTATGGATTTGTTTACACGGAGACGGTCTGGGGCTCCGCCGCGCTCTGGGCGGTCTCCGCAGGAACCGGAGCTTCCTGAGCGCCCTGGCCGGCGGCCTTCTCCGCCAGCCGCTCCCGGGCCACCGCCAGCATCAGCTTGATGCGGTTCTCCTGATTCACCCGGGTGGCGCTGGGGTCGTAGTCGATGGGAGTGATGTTGGCCTGGGGGTAGAGCTCCCGGATCTTGTTGATCATACCCTTGCCGCAGATGTGGTTGGGCAGGCAGCCGAAGGGCTGGGCGCAGACGATGTTCTCGTACCCGGCCCGCACCAGCTCGATCATCTCGGCGGTGAGGAGCCAGCCCTCTCCCATCTTGTTGCCGGTGGAGATGACGCCGTCCGTCAGCTTCACCAGCTCCCGGAAGGGCAGGGGCGCGTGGAAGCCGTTGTCCTTCAGGACCTGGATCATCACCTTCTCCATGCCCTCGATGTAGTCCAGGATCAGATCGGACACGTGCTTTTCCAGGAAGGTGCCGCCATACAGCCGGGCGGTCTCGGAGGGGTTGTAAGCGCAGTACTGCACAAAGCCCATCAGGCCCGGCAGGTTCACCTCGCAGTCCTGGGAGGCCAGGAACTTCTCCAGGTCGTTGTTGCCTAAGGGGGAGTATTTCACGTAGATCTCCCCCACCACGCCCACCTTCACCTTGGGCACCCGGTGGACGGGGATGGCGGCGAACTCCCGGGCGATCTTGGGCATGGCGGCCTTGATCTCCCGGCCGGACCAGCCCTTGTCCTCCATGACCCAGCCGCAGATGGTGTCCAGCCACTTCTCCTGCAGGGCAGCCGCGTCGCCCTTGTGGGTCTCATAGGGCTCCGTCTGGGCCTTCAGGGCCACCAGCAGGTCGCCGTAGTAGATGCAGGCCAGGAGCTTGCGCATCAGGGGCAAAGTCATGGGGAAGCCGGAGTCCTTCTCCAGGCCGGAGAAGTTCAGGCTCACCACCGGCACCTGGGGATAGCCCGCTTTCACCAGGGCCTTGCGCAGCAAGTGGATGTAGTTGGAGGCCCGGCAGCCGCCGCCGGTCTGGGTGATGATCAGGGCGGTATGGTCCAGGTCGTACTTCCCGGAGCCCAGGGCATCCAGGAACTGGCCGATGACCAGCAGGGCGGGATAGCAGGTGTCGTTGTGGACGTATTTCAATCCCAGCTCGCTGACCTGGCTGCCGCAGTTTTCCAGCAGCTCGCAGGTGTAGCCGGCCTGCCGCATGACGGCCGCCAGGATGCGGAACTGCACCGGGGCCATGTTGGGGATCAAAATCTTATGGGTTTTCTTCATCTCAGGGGTGAACTTGGGGTAATTCTGGAATTCCAGTTCCATGTCTCACGCCTCCTTTCTGGCGGTTTCACGGGCTTCGTCCTGCTCATCCAGAGCGGCGAACAGGCTCCGCAGCCGGATGCGGACGGCGCCCAGATTGGTGATTTCGTCGATCTTCAGCTGGGTGTACAGCTTGCCGCCCGCCTGCAGGATCTCTCTCGTCTCGTCGGAGGTGATGGCGTCCACGCCGCAGCCGAAGGAGACCAGCTGCACCAGATCCATGTCCTTCTGGGTGCAGCAGTAGCGGGCCGCCGCGTAGAGACGGGCGTGGTAGGTCCACTGGTTCAGCACCGTGGTGGGGAACTTCTCCACCCGGTTGGAGATGGAGTCCTCCGTGATGACCGCGGCGCCGGAGCGGGTGATCAGGGTGTCGATGCCGTGGTTCACCTCCGGGTCCACGTGGTAGGGCCGGCCCGCCAGCACGATGATCCGGCGGCCCTCCGCCCGGGCCTGGTCGATGATCCGCTCCCCCTCCTTGCGGATGAGAGACATGTGGTGGGCGTACTCGGCATAGGCGGCGTCGGTGGCCTCCTTCACCTCGCCCTTGGTGATGTCCGGGAAGTAGCTGCGCAGGATGGTGAAGATCTTCTTGGTGAAGTCCTTGGGCCGGTGGAGGCCCACATAGTCATAGATGAACTTGGTCTGCTGGACCTCCGGGCAGTTGCCGGCGATGACCTCCGGATAGTAGGCCACCACGGGGCAGTTGTAGTGGTTGTCCCCCAGCCCCTCGTCCAGATTGTAGGTCATGCAGGGGTAGAAGATGGCGTCCAGGCCAAGCTTGGAGAGGAACTGGATATGGCCGTGGGCCAGCTTGGCCGGGAAGCAGGCCGTGTCACTGGGGATGGTGCCCTGGCCCTTCAGATATAGATCCCGGCTGGAGAAGGGGCTGTGGTACACCGCGAAGCCCAGCTTGGTGAAGAAGGTGTGCCAGAAGGGCAGCAGCTCCCACATATTCAGGCACAGGGGCAGGCCGATCTTGCCCCGCCTGCCGGGGACGGGCTTGTAGCTCAGGATCAGCTTGCGCTTGTATTCGTAGAGGTTCCGCTCCCCGGTGTCCGCCTTGCCGGTGACGGGCCGGTCGCAGCGGTTGCCGCTGATGAAGGTGGCTCCGTCGGCGAAGGTGTTGATGGTCAGCTGGCAGTTGTTGCCGCACAGGCCGCACACCCTGCTCTCCGTCTCCTGGCGGAAGTCCGCCAGTTCCTGACGGTTCAAAAGCGTGCTGATCTGGTCCGCCCGGGCCTTGCCCCGGCCGAACAGGGCGGCGCCGTAGGCGCCCATGAGGCCCGCGATGTTGGGCCGGATGACCTCCACGCCCATCTCCTTCTCAAAGGCCCGCAGCACCGCCTCGTTGTAGAAGGTGCCGCCCTGGACCACGATGTTCCGGCCCAGCTCCTCGGGAGAGGAGGCCCGGATGACCTTGTAGATGGCGTTGCGCACCACGGACATGGAGAGGCCGGCGGAGATGTTCTCGATGGTGGCGCCGTCCTTCTGGGCCTGCTTCACGCTGGAGTTCATGAACACTGTGCAGCGGCTGCCCAGGTCCACTGGCCGCTCGGCAAACAGGCCCAGCTGGGCGAACTCCTTCACGTCGTACCCCAGCGCCTGGGCGAAGGTCTGCAGGAAGCTGCCGCAGCCGGAGGAGCAGGCCTCGTTCAGGAAGATGTTGCTGATGGCGCCGTCCTCGATCTTGAAGCATTTCATGTCCTGGCCGCCGATGTCGATGATGAAGTCCACATTGGGCAGGAAGTGGCGGGCGGCGGTGAAGTGGGCCACCGTCTCCACCACGCCGTAGTCCGCGTGGAAGGCGTTTTTCGCCAGATCCTCTCCGTAGCCGGTGGTGGTGACGGACGCCACATGGAGGGCCGGATGCTCGTCATAGAGCTTCTGCAGCACCTGCCGGATGAGGGGCACCGGGTTGCCCAGGTTGGGCCGGTAGTCGGAAAAGAGGATGCGGGCATCCTGGTCGATGACCACCAGCTTCACGGTGGTGGAGCCGGAGTCGATGCCGATGTGCACCGGGGCGGCGTAGTCCGCGCCGAAGGGCACCTGGGGCACCGTGGCCTTGGCGTGCCGAGCCCGGAATGCCTCGTATTCTTCTTTGCTGGCGAACAGGGGCGGCAGGGAGCGGTACGTCTCCGCCGCGCCGTGCTTCTGCAGGTCGTCCGCCACCTGGTTCAGATCGAATTCCTGGTCGGAGTAGAAGGCGGCGCCCAGGGCCACGTACAGCAGGCTGTTCTCCGGGCAGGTGCCCTGGACCCCCAGGGTGTGGTCAAAGCTCTCCCGCAGGACACGGGAGAAGGTCAGGGGCCCGCCCAGGTACAGGACGTTGCCACGGATGGGCCGGCCCTGGGCCAGACCCGCGATGGTCTGGTTCACCACCGCCTGATAGATGCTGGCGGAGATGTCCTCTGCCTTGGCGCCCTGGTTGATCAGGGGCTGCACGTCGCTCTTGGCGAACACGCCGCAGCGGGAGGCGATGGTGTACGTCTTCTCCGCCCGCTGGGCCGCGGCGTCCATCTCATCGGCGCTCATTTTCAGCAGCGTCGCCATCTGGTCGATGAAGGCGCCGGTGCCGCCGGCGCAGGAGCCGTTCATCCGCACCTCCATGCCGCCGGTGAGGAACAGGATCTTGGCGTCCTCGCCGCCCAGCTCGATGATGCAGTCCGTCCCCGGGGCCAGCTTGTTGGCCGCCACCCGGGTGGCGAACACCTCCTGCACGAATGGGACCTGTACGCTCTCCGCCATGCCCATGCCGGCGGAGCCGGAGATGGCCAGATCCGCTCTTGCGCCGTGCTGCTCCGCCACCCGGCGCAGCAGCTCCTCCGACTTTTCCAGAATATGGCTGTAATGCCGCTCGTATGTACTGTATACCAAATTGTCCGCATCGTCCAGCACCACGCATTTGATGGTGGTGGATCCTACGTCAAGTCCAACTTTCAACTCTGCTTCCTCCTTCTGGGAAAACGGTTACGTCAAGCATTTCGACAGCTAACCGCATGATACCACATTAGTTGACATCATACACTTTTTCCATGGGATGTTCAATCGGCAATATTCTGAAAGACTGTTAATTTTTCGTTAAGAAACTTAGTGAGAAAGGGCTTGGCCTTTTCTCTCTTCTATGCTATACTGGTTCCATCTCAGAACCAAAGAGAGGCACTTTCGACATGGAACGCGTTTTGCTGCACACCTGCTGCGCCCCCTGCTCCCTCAGCTGCATCGACCCTCTGCGGAGTGAGGGCATCGAGCCGGTGGCGTTTTGGTACAACCCCAATATCCACCCCTGGAAGGAGTATCAGGCCCGGCGGGACTGCCTGCTGGCGTATGCCCCCACCATCGGCATGGAGGTCCGGGTGCAGGAGGACTATGGCCTGAAGGACTTTGTCCGCCATGTGGCGGAGGACATCGACCACCGCTGCACCTACTGCTACGAACACCGGCTGGAGGGCACGGCGAAGTATGCGGCGGAGCACGGCTTTGCCGCCTTCACCTCCACCCTGCTGGCCAGCACCTATCAGAATCACGAGGCCATCGCCGCCGCAGCGGAGAAGTACGCCCGGCAGTACGGGGTGGAATTTCTCTACCGGGACTTCCGGCTGAACTTCCGGGCCGGGAACCAGCGGGCCCGGGAGCTGGGGTTCTATATGCAGAAGTACTGCGGCTGTGTCTTCTCCGAGGCGGACCGCTATCAGAAGCAGATCGACCGGGACCGGGCAAAATTTGACGCGGAGGAGGCGGCCCGGCAGGGCTGACGGACTTCTCTTCGATGCGAAAAAAGGACCTGCGCGGCAGCTGCCGCGCAGGTCCTTTTTGCCATTTGAGGCACAGGGATTCAGAATTTGCGGATATCGTCCAGCGACACGATGAACACTGCCGCACCGCCGGCCATGACCTCCATGGGCACCGGCGGCACCGCGGACATCTCCCCGTGGGGCATGGTCACGCTCTGGTACAAGGTCTCCTTCCGGTGTCCCGCGTACTTCTGCAGGATGTCCAGGGCCTCCTCCAGCCGCTCCTCCTCCACGCCGATCATCACCGTGGTGCTCTTTTTCTTTAAAAAGCCGCCGGTGGAGCTCAGCACCGTCACCATAAAGCCACGCTCGTTCAGGTTGCGGATGGTGTTGTCGGAATCGCTTCCCTGCAAAACGGCCAGCACCAGCTTGCTCTTTTTCTCCATATTGCTCGCCTCCCA
>DWXY01000042.1 GCA_019118935.1 Candidatus Oscillibacter pullicola | reverse complement strand
TCACCGGTGCCGCTCTGGCCATAGGGCAGCAGAGCGATGAAGGCAGCCACGATCAGGGCAACCGGGATCCACATTTTCTTTGAACCGCCCCGGCTTTTGCGCATCTGCCCCTCAAACCAGCTCATCACTAGGTCCAGGACCACAGCAATGACCATCAGAACACCGGTGGCGGCCAGCAGCTGCCCCATGTCCGAGATCCGGATGGCCTGGGTGATGACGCCGCCCAGGCCGCCGCCGCCCACGAAGGCTGCGAACACGGCGGTGCCGATGGCGTTGACAACTGCAATGCGGATACCGGTGAACACGGTGGGGAAGGCCAGGGGAAACTCCACCATCAGGACCCGGTAGGGCTTGCTCATGCCCATGCCCCGGGCGGCCTCCTTCACGCCGGGGTCCACCTCCTGAAGACCCAGGCAGGTGTTCCGCACGATGGGCAGCAGGGAGTACAGGGTGATGCCGGTGATGACCGTCAGCTTGCCCGGGTCCAGGACTACCATGATGATTCCCAGGAGCGCCAGGGAGGGGATGGTTTGCAGCAGGTCCACAATCCGCAGGATCACCGGCCGGGCCACTTTGGATACATAGGCCCAGATGCCCAGAGGAAGGCCGACTGCAATGGACAGCAGGCTGGCTGCCAGCACGATAAACAGGTGTTGGAAGATCAGGTCCCAGCTCATTTGCCCGCCTCCTTCCGCAGGCCACGGGGGGTGACCTTCTTCTGAAGCAAATCAATGACCGCCCCGAAGAGGATAGCCAGCAGGGCGGCCGGAATGGCGCCCAGCAGGATCAGGGTGTTGTTGTTGGAGCTGGTGCCCCGATAGACAAAGTTGCCCAGGCCACCCAGACCGATCATGGAAGCCAGCACCGCCCAGGAGACCGTGTAGATGGTGGCCATCCGCAGTCCGGCAATGATCACCGGCATGGCCAGGGGCAACTCCACCCGCACCAGGGTTTGGAAAGGGGACATCCCACAGCCCCGGGCGGCTTCGATGTATTGACTGTCTACTTCCAGAATGCCGGTGTAGGTATTCTTCAAAACCGGGAACATGGCGTATACGCTGAGAGCCACGATCACCGTCGGATAGATGCCGCCCCACCAGATGAACAGCACACCAATGAACACTAGACCGGGAATGGTCTGAAAGATGGAGAGCACCGGGATAATGATGCCGGAGAGCCACCGGGGAACCCGGGAGAGGAGGACTCCCAGCACCAGGCCAACCGCAAAGCCGATGAGCACCGAGACTGCCACGAACGCCGTGTGCACACCGATCGCCTTCAGCAGCTCCGCACCGTAGTCCGCAAAGAGTGTCTGAATGGTGTTCAGAAATCCGCTCATTTGGCCTCACCCCACAGATTCTCCGCCACGCTGCGGGCCACGCTGGTTTTGGTGACGATGCCGGCGATGGTGTCGTCCGCGTTCAGCACCACCACATAGTTGGCGCCGGAGTCCAGCAGGTAGTCGAAGCTCTCCTTGGCCTCGTCCCCCACCCGGACGGTCCGGGCGGTCTGTCGGATCAGAGGCTCGATGCTGGTGAGCTCCCGGCCCCAGTGGCGGATGTCACCGATGGAGATGGTGCCTAAGTACCGGTTCTGCTCGTCTGTGACCAGCAGGGTGTCCACGCTGCCCCGGGCCATGCGCTCGGCGCACTCCAGCACGCCGCGGTCCTTCCGGACGCTGAACACATTGGTGCGCATGAAGCTCTCCACTTTGGAGGGGGCGGTGTCCGGCGTGTGCTTGCCCATGAAGGTGCGGACCAGGTCGTTGGCGGGATGCTCCAGCATCTCCTCGGGGGAGGCCATCTGGACGATCTCGCCGGCGGCCATGAAGATGATGATGTCCGCCAGCTTCAGCGCCTCGCTCATGTCATGGCTGACGAAGACGATGGTCTTGTTCAGCTTCTGCTGCAGATTCTTCACTTCATCCTGCAGGGACTCCCGGGTCAAGGGGTCCAGAGCGGAGAAGGGCTCATCCATCAGCACGATGGGGGGAGAGGCTGCCAGGGCCCGCAGCACGCCGATGCGCTGCTGCTGGCCGCCAGAGAGTTCGGAAGGATATTTGTTGGCGGACTGTTCCATGTGGACCAGCTGCAGCATCTCCTGGACGATCTCATCGCACCGGGCCTTGTCGTACTTCAGCAGCTTGGGGACCACGCAGATGTTCTGGGCCACGGTCATGTTGGGGAACAGGCCGATCTGCTGGATCACATAGCCGATGTGCCGCCGCAGCTCCACCTTGTCCTGGGAGTGGATGTCCTGCCCGTCGATGCGGATGGTGCCGGAATCGGGCTCCAGCAGGCGGTTGATCATCTTCATGGTGGTGGTCTTGCCGCAGCCGGAGGGGCCGATCAGGACCACGAACTGTCCGTCGGGAATGGTGAAGTTCAGGTCCTTGAGGACCGGGGTCTTGCCATAGCTCTTGGAGACGTGTTCAAACTGGATCATATCGCTGCCTTCACTCCTTTGTCGTTACTAGCCGGTGGGCGGCCTCTGCGGCGCTGGGGCTTCCCACCAGGATGATGACGTCACCGCTGTACAGCTCGGCATAGGGGCCGGGGGAGAGGATCACCGTCTGGCCCCGCCGGATGGCCACGATGGTGCCGCCGGTGGACTGCCAGAATTTCAGCTCCCCGATGCTTTTGCCGATGAGGGGGGAGTCCTTGGGGACAGGGACCTCGTAGTTGGGGAGGGGCTGACCGGCCGCAGCAAATGTGTCCTGTCCTTTTACCAGGGCCGACACGGTGTCCGCCATGCGCCGGTTCACCTCGGCGGACTCCGCCAGCAGCGCCTTCAGCTGAAGGCGCAGGGAGTGGATGTCCGCATCCTCGGAGAAGTTTTCGATGTACCGGCGGGCACTGTCGGCGGAGAGGACCACGGCCCCGCTCTGGGGCTTCACGTCCACCACCTTCATGTCCGCCAGCAGCCGCAGGGCCTTGCGGATCGTCTCCGGGGATACCCCGTACTCCGACGCCAGCACCGACCGGCCGTAAATCCGGCTGCCCTCCGCCAGCTCGCCCTGGGCGATGCGGGTGGCCAGATCCAAAGCGATCTGCAGATACTGGGCCGGGACAACTGCCTGCCTCAAGCCATCACCTTCTGTTCCGCGATTGTATGGTCCCTATTATACACTGCCAACCTTGAAAAGTAAATAGAGATGGCAGTTAAAAAACTATAAAAATATAGGAAAAATTTGCGGAAAAAGAAAAAACGGGGAAGACAGCACAGAAAAACGCCCCTCCCGTTTTCACGGGAGGGGCATTTGAGCGGGAATGCTGATCAGCCGAAGTTCTCTACAATGTCCACCAATTCCGCGCCGATGCGTTTCTGGGCTTCCTTGGTGCCCGCGCCGATGTGAGGCGTGCAGGAGACGGCCGGGTGGGAGGCCAGGGCCCAGTTGGGGTCCTTCTCGCTCAGCCACACGTCCAGGCCGGCGGCCTTGACCTTGCCGGAGTTCAGAGCGTCCAGCAGGGCGGCCTCGTCCACGTTGGCGCCCCGGGAGACGTTGACGATCACCACGCCGTCCTTCATCTTGGCCAGGGACTCCGCATCCACCAGGGGCTTGTCGCCGCTGGGGGCGCAGAGGACGATGATGTCGGACTGGGAGAGCAGCTCGTCCATGGTGACGAAGTGCATGGTCTCGCACTCGCAGCCCTCCGGCTTGTTGCGGTGGACCACGGACAGCACGTTCATGCCCAGGGCCTGGCCCTTGGCGCCCACCAGCTGGCCGATCCGGCCGTAGCCGATGACGCCCATGGTCTTGCCGGAGAGCTCAAAGCCCTTGGAGTAGGCTTTCTTCTCCCACTTGTTCTCCCGCATGGTGTGGCCCGCGATGGAGATGTTCCGGGCGCAGGAGAACAGCAGGGCCAGGGCCAGCTCCGCCACCGCGTTGGAGGAGGCGCGGGGCGTGTTCTTCACCTGGATGCCGTGTTCCTCTGCGTATTTGACCGCGATGTTGTCCACGCCGACACCGGCCCGGATGATGAGCTTCAGGCGGCTGCCTGCAGCGGCGTCGATCTGCGGCTCCTTGATCTTGGTGGCGCTGCGGATGATGACCACGTCGAAGTCCCGCAGGGCCGCGCCCAGCTGATCGGGCTCATAGAACTGCTCGACGACTTCGTATCCATCCTTGCGCAGCTGTTCCATCGCGCCGGCGTCCATGCCGTCGGTAACCAAAACTCTCAATGCCATATGTAATACCCCTTTTCATACATTTCCGGCACACCCCAGGGGTGCCAATGTCGGAAAACCCAAACGCCCATTGGGGGACAGGCGCCTCCATGAGGGTGGAGTTAGAAGCTAGGAGAAAGGAGATGCGTTCGCCGCAGTCTGCCGGACTTCATGGACTCCACCGCAGGAAGGGAGGAGGCGGAGCATCTGGCTCCGCCAGAGTGGAGAGTTGAGAGTGAAGAGTGGAGAGACGACCTGTCGTGCTCCACTCCACTCCCGCCCCACACAAGAAAGAGGGCTAGGGGAAACCATCCGGTTTCCCCAGTTCTTTCGCCTCCGGCGAAAGAATAAATTCTAATCATTTTCGGCAGGGCGTGTACCTGCCGAAAATTCCCCGACCCGTGCGCCCTTGGGGCGCACACACCAGTGCCCCCATCGGGGGCCCCGCAAAAGCGCAGCTTTTGTGGGGGAAGGAGAAACAAACGGAGCGGCGTTCGGTTTCGCCAAAGGCGGGACCGAATAAAGCACAGTTCGTTTCGACGCGGTGAGGGGGAATCCAACAGGGGGACGCAGTCCCCTCTTTAAGCGTGCTCCGCCTCGTACTTCTTCAAAAACTCCACCAGGGCCTCCACGCCCTCCTTGGGCATGGCGTTGTAGATGGACGCCCGCAGGCCGCCCACGCTCTTGTGGCCCTTCAGGTTGTCGAAGCCGGCGGCCTTGGAGGCGGCCACCACGTCGGCATCCTGCTCCTTGCTGGGGGTGACGAAGGGCACGTTCATGAGAGACCGGTCCTCCTTGCGGACGGCGCCGGTGAAGAACTTGCTCTGGTCCAGGAAGTCGTACAGCACCGCGGCCTTTTCCTCATTGCGCTTGTTCATGGCCTCCAGGCCGCCGTTTGCCAGCAGGTACTTGAAGACCTTGCCGCAGCAGTAGATGGCCCAGCAGTTGGGAGTGTTGTACAGGGAGTCGTTGTCCGCATGGGTCTTGTAGCTCATGTAGGTGGGCACGAACTGGGGCAGGTCATCCCGCAGCAGGTCCTCCCGGACGATGACCACCGCCATGCCGGCGGGGCCCACGTTCTTCTGCACGCCCGCCCAGATCAGGCCGTACTTGGTGACGTCGCAGGGACGGGAGAGGAACATGGAGGACTGGTCGGACACCAGGATCTTGCCCTTGGTGTTGGGCAGGTGGAAATAGGTGGCGCCGTTGATGGTCTCGTTCTCGCAGATATAGACGTAATCCGCGTTGTCGGGGATGTCCAGATCGGAGCAGTCGGGGATGTAGGAGAAGTTCTTGTCCGCAGAAGAGGCGACGATCTTCACCTCGCCGTACTTCTGGGCCTCTTTGATGGCCTTCTTGGACCAGTTGCCGGTCTCCACATAGCAGGCCACGCCGTTCTTCATCAGGTTCATGGGCACCATGGCGAACTGCACGGTGCCGCCGCCCTGGACGAACAGGACCTTGTAGTTGTCGGGAATGCCCATCAACTGACGCAGGTCCGCCTCGGCCTCGTCCCGGATCTGCTGGAAGACCTTGGAGCGGTGGCTCATCTCCATGACGCACATGCCGCTGCCCCGGTAGTTCATCATCTCGGCGGCGATCTCCTCCAGGACCTCCTCCGGCATCATGGCGGGTCCGGCGGAGAAATTATAGGTACGTCCGTATTTCATACTCATTTCCTCCAAACTTTTTTGTTTTGGGGTTTCGCATCGGCGCGCAGACATCTGTCTGTTTCCTCTTCCAGTATAGCACAGAATTGGAAAGAATCAACCGGAAAAGCGGGACGAGTCCGCCTGTGGGAGAGAGCGGCGGACGGCCTCCAAAAAGTTTTAGGGACGAAAAAAAACTTGCAGAAAACTTGCTTTTTTGGCAGACTTCGGGTATCCTGAAAAAAATTGCCATTGGTACGACCTCTTGGAGAGGCCAAGAACTTGAGGAAGGGAGCGCCGCCGCACCGCGGCGGCAGGGAGATAGATGAATCGGACTTGGATCGAATTGGACAGGGAGGCGCTTGCCCACAACATCCGGCGCTACCAGAGCCTTCTGCCGGCGGGCTGCCGGATCATGGGCGTGGTGAAGGCGGACGCTTACGGACACGGGGCGCGGGCGGTGGCCGCCCAGCTGTGGGAGCTGGGCATCCGCCATTTTGCCACCGCCACGCTGGACGAGGCGGTCCAGCTGCGGGAGGCCGGCATTCAGGGGGAGATCCTGATCCTGGGATACAGCGCCCCGGCGTATTTCCACCTGCTGGCGGAGCACGGCCTGACCCAGACCGCCACCTGCCCGGACCACGCAGCCCAGCTGGAGGCTTACTGCCGGGAGAACGGCGTGCGCCTCAAGGTACATATCGCGGTGGACACAGGCATGCACCGCATCGGATTCCTGCCGGAGGACCTGGACGCCATCCAGCGGGTGTATGAGAACGGCGTCCTGCAGGTCACCGGCATCTACTCCCACCTCTGCGTGGCGGACACGGACGAGGAGGAGCATGTGGCCTTTTCCCGCCGGCAGGCGGAGACCTTCAAAAGCGTGGTGGAGGCCCTCCGGGCCCGGGGCGTGGAGCTGGGGACGGTTCACCTCCTGAGCAGCTATGCGGCGGTGAACTACCCGGAGTACGCCTATGACTACGCCCGCCTGGGCATTTTGATGTTCGGCGTCAAGAGCAGCCCGGCGGACTACCTGCGGGAGGACCTGCAGCCCATGCCGGTCATGACCCTGAAGGCCCGGATCACCTCTGTGCGGGAGATCGGACCCGGGGAGACGGTGAGCTACGGCCGGATCTTCCGGGCGGAGCGGCCCACCAAGGTGGCCTCCGTCTCCATCGGCTACGCCGACGGCATCCCCCGCTGCCTCAGCGGCGGAAAGCTGCGGGCCATCGTCCGGGGACAGTACGCCCAGGGCATCGGCCGGGTCTGCATGGACCAGCTGATGCTGGACGTCACCGGCATTGAAGATGTCCGGGTGGGGGACGAGGCGGTGTTCATCGGCCGCCAGGGAGACTGCGTCATCTACGCGGAGGAGCTGGCGGAAAACGCCGGCACCATCACCAACGAGCTGTTCAGCCGCCTGGGCGCCCGGGTGGAGGGGCGCTGCTTCCGGCAGGAGGCCTGAGTGAGATGTGAGGCCGCGGAGCGGCTTTGCATAGATCAGAAACCAAGCGGGGACCGGGCCGGCCAGCGGAACGGTGCCTGCGGAGAAAGGAGGAAGAGAGATGGAACGGTATGTGGAGTGCGAGAGCCGCGGCCTGACCCTTCGGGGGATGCTGCATGTGCCGGATCAGCGGACGGGGAAAGTGCCTTTTGTGATCCTGTTCCACGGCTTCTGCGATGACCGGAACGAGATCAACTTCGTGCACACGGAACTCTCCCGCAGACTGTGTGAGCGGGGGATCGCCAGCGTCCGGTTCGACTTTGCCGGCAGCGGAGACAGCGACGGGCGGTTCGAGGACATGACCGTCTCCGGCGAGGTGGAAGACGGCCTTGCCATTCTGGACTACGTCAAGAGTCTGGACTTCGTGGACCAGAGCCGGATCGCGATCCACGGCCTGAGCATGGGGGGATGTGTGGCCTCCATGGTGGCGGGCCTGCGGGACGCGGACGTGTGCGCCCTGAGCCTGTGGTGCCCGGCGCCGGACGTGGTCTACAACATGAAGCACAAGATGCTCTGCGGCGTGGATGTGTCCGACATCGAGGAGAAGGGCTATGCGGACTACGAGGGCCTGCGGGTGGGCCTGGGCTTCTATCAGGATGCCCTGGCTCTGGATCCCTACGCCGTGGCGGCCAAATTCACCAAGCGCGTGAATCTGGTACACGGGGATGAGGACGTGACGGCCTCCATCCACTGTTCGGAGCGGTACAAGGAGATCTATGGGGACCGGGCGGAATTCCTGGTGGTCCATGGCGCGGAACACCGATTCAAATCCTGTGCGTTCCGGGCGGCCCGGATGGACTCGGCCCTGGCATTCCTGACCCGGGAGCTGCTGGGCTGAACAAAGGACTCCTGCGGCGCCGCGGGCGCGGTCCCGCGCCGCCGGACAATCTTGAAGGGAGAAACGAGAATGGATAAGACAAAGACAGTCAAAACGCGGAAGACCCCGACTCCGGCTTTCGCCGTGATCTCCTTCCTGGTGATCGTGGCCGTGCTGGTGGTGCTCATCAACCTGGGCGTGGACACCACCATGTCCGTGTTCATCGCAGCTCTGGTGTCCGTGGTGATCGCGCTGATTCTGAACATTCCCTGGGCGGATGTGGAGAAAACCTTGCTGCGGGTAGTGGCCGACTGCATTCCCACGTTTTTGATCGTCATCATGGTGGGCATGCTGGTGGGCATCTGGATGGCCGGCGGCACGGTACCCGCCCTGATGTACTACGGAATGGAGCTGATCTCCCCGAAAATCCTGGTGCCCCTGGCCTTCGTCCTCAGCGGATTGACGGCGGAGTTCACCGGGACCTCCTTCGGCAGCGTGGCCACCATGGGCATCGCCCTGGTGGGCGTGGCCTCCACCACCTCCATCCCGGTACCGCTGGTCATCGGCGCGGTGGTCTGCGGCGCCTGGTTCGGCGACAAGATGTCTCCCCTGTCCGATACCACGAATCTGGCCTCCGGCGTCAGCAAGGTGCCCCTGTATGACCACATCAACTCCATGATGTATACCACCATCCCTGCCACGCTGGTGGCGCTGGTGCTGTTCACCATCGCCGGCCTGATGTACAGCGGCGGCGAGATGGACGCCAGCCGGGCCAACCTGATCTGCGACACCCTGGCCGCCAACTTCAACCTCAATCCCATCCTGATCCTGCCCGCCATCCTGGTGCTGCTGGTGTCGGTGTTCAAGCTGCCTGCCCTGCTGGGCATGGGCCTCACCGTGGTGGTCAGCATCGTGTTCGCCCTGGTGTTCCAGGGGGTGAACTTTGTGGAGCTGATGAACTACGCGGCAAACGGCTTCTCCCTGTCCACCGGCGTGGATATTGTGGACCCCATGCTCAACCGCGGCGGCATCACCAGCATGACCGGCCTGCTGATCACCTTCATGGTGGCCAGCGTCATGGGCGGCATCATCACCGCCACCGGCATCCTGGACGTGCTGGCCAAGGACGTGCTGCTGAAGTTCATCAAGAGCCGCGGCGTCCTGGTGACCGTCACCCTGATCTACTGCTACATCGTCAACTTCCTCACGGCCGGCGGCCAGACTGTGGCCATCATCGTCACCGAGCAGACCTTCGAGGACGCCTTCGACCGCATGGGCATCCACCGCAGGGTCCTCTCCCGGACGCTGGAGGACGCGGGCACCCTGAGCGCGCCCATCGTCCCCTGGGGCGTCGCCACGCTGTACGTGATGGAGGTGCTGGGCTGCGGCACGGAGTACATCCCGTACTGCTGGTTCATCTTCATCGTGCCCATTTTCTCCATCTTCTGCGCCTTCTCCGGCTTCGGTATGTGGGACAAGGACGGCAACAAGATGTGGGGCAAGAAAAAGGCTGCTGCAAAGTGATCCAGTCTGCCTGACAATGTGGGCCGGCCCGTTTTTCGGGCCGGCCCTTTTTTGTGCGGCGCTCCATGCTTGTTGCAAAGAGCGGCCGCCTGCCGTATAATATTGCCGTTGCAAGCACGGCCCGCCCTTGGGCGGCGGGGAAGGGAAGTGAGCGGATTGGAAAAGGAGCATGGCCACACCCACGTGGGCCTATACGTCCAGGCCATGGCCAAGTGGCTGGCGGTGGCGCTGGTCACCGGCGTCTGCTGCGGCGTGGTGGGCTCCCTGTTCCACATCGGTGTGGAGCGGGCCACGGAGCTGCGGGAGCAGCATCCCTGGCTGTTGTGGTGCCTGCCGGCGGCGGGGCTGGTGATCGTGGCCTTCTACAAGCTGACGAAGACGGAGGGCCAGGGCACCAACGACATCATCGACGCGGTACACTACGGCAAGCCACTGTCCATCTGGCTGCTGCCCGCCATCTTTCTGGGGACGATTCTCACCCATCTGTGCGGCGGCAGCGCCGGGCGGGAGGGAGCGGCCCTCCAGATGGGCGGCACCATCGGCCGCCATGCGGGGAGCCTTTTCAACCTGGACGACCGGGACCTGCGCACCGCCACCATGGCGGGCATGGCGGCGTTTTTCTCCGCCCTGTTCGGCACGCCCCTCACCGCCACGGTGTTCGCCATCGTGGTCATCAGTATCGGCGTGGTGTACCACGTGGCGTTCATTCCCTGCCTGACCGCCTCCCTGGTGGCCTACTGGATTTCCGTGGAGCTGGGAGTGGCGCCCACCCGTTTTTCTGTGGCGGCGCCGGAGCTGGAGAAGCTGATGCTGCTGCGGGTGGCGGTGCTGGGCGTGGGCTGCGCCCTGGTGTCCGTTCTGCTGTGCCGGACCCTGCACTTCGCGGAGCATCAGATGAAGAAGCGCCTGCCCAACGCCTGGCTCCGCGTCATTGCCGGCGGCTGTGCCGTCATCGCCCTGACATATCTCTGCGGGACCCGGGATTACAACGGCGCGGGCATGGCGCTCATCACCGCCGCCGTGGAGCAGGGTACCGCCCGGCCGGAGGCGTTTCTGCTGAAGATCCTGTTCACCGCGGTGACGCTCTCCGCGGGGTTCAAGGGCGGAGAGGTGGTGCCCTCCTTCTTCGTGGGGGCCACCTTCGGCTGTGTGGCGGGGCCGCTGCTGGGCATTCCGGCGGGCTTCGCCGCGGCGCTGGGGCTGACCGCCGTGTTCTGCGGGGCCACCAACTGCCCGCTGGCCTCCATCTTCCTGTCCGTGGAGCTATTCGGGGACGGTGGACTGCTGTACTTTGCCCTGATCTGCGGCATCAGCTACATGCTCTCCGGCTACAACGGGCTGTACTCCAGCCAGACCATCGTCTACTCCAAGCTGAAGGCCCAGTATATCAATGTCCGCACCAACGCCTATCACGCCGGCGAGCCGGTGGACCCCTTCCAGCGGGGAGACGGGGAAGAGACGGAGAGGGACTGAACTGCGCACATTTTAGAAAGAGACGGCCGCCCTGTGGGCAGCCGCCTCTTTTTCTAAACTCCCAATTTCATTTTGTGTTCCTTATGCTATACAAGGCCTGCAACGCCAAGACTTTTGACGGGGTGGGAACACACAAAAGAATTGGGACTTTCTAAAACATCTTCACACCGGCAGAGCAGGATGAACGGCTCCGCTCAGGTAAAGAATGAGAGCGGTGATGCGATGATGGAATTTTCCCGTGATCCGCTGGCCCTGACCACCGCTGTCAACACCCTGGCGGTCTCTCTGGCCGCCCAGCTGAACGACGAGGACCTGGAGCTGACAGCGGCGCTGCTGGTCCATCTGGGGGAGATGCTGGAGACGATCTCCGTCCAGCGCCGCCGGACCCGAGGCGGGAGGTAGCGGCTTACTGTACCGGGCCTGTCAGCTCAGTGGGACAGGGCTCGCCTGCGGCCATCTGGCAGATGCCGCCGATGCCGCAGGCTACCATGCTGGCCACGGCGGCGTCGGTGTAAAAGGCCATGTGCTGGGTCATGATGACATTGCGGAACTGGTGGAGGTAGAACCAGTTCCGGTTAGGCAGGATGTCCACCCGGTGGTCGGCGTGGATGATGCCCTCGTCCCCCTCCACAGTGTCCATGCCCAGGGCGCCGATCTTTCCCGTCTCGATCCCCTCGATCAGGGCCTCGATATCTGCCAGCTCTCCCCGGGAGCAGTTGACGATCACCACGCTGTCGCGCATTTTGGCAATGGCCTCCCGGTTGATGATATGGCGGTTGGAGTCCAGCAGAGGCATGTGGAGGGTGATGACGTCCGACTGGGCCAGCAGGGTGTCGAAGTCCACATAAGTGACCTGGGATTCCACCGCCGGATTGCGCCGCAGGTCATAGGCCAGGATCCGGCAGCCGAAGCCGGAGAGATTCCGGACAACCTGGGCGCCGATCCGGCCGGTGCCGATGATGCCGATGGTCAGGTCCTTCATCTCGCGGCCCTGGAGGCCGGTGAGAGAGAAGTCATTCACCTGTCCACGCCACAGGGCCTGCTTGTAATGCCGCAGGCACATGAGGATCATCATGACGGTGAAGTCGGCCACGCCGTTGGGGGCATAGCTGGCGCTGCACACCCGCAGGCCGATGGACCGGGCGTGGTCCAGGTCGATGTGGTCATATCCGATGGTGCGGGTGGAGAGATACCGGATGCCGAGGGCGTGATAGGCATCCAGCAGGGCCGCATCGATGCGCCCCTGGCCCAGAATGGACACGCCGGCGCAGCCGGCGGCCAGGGAGGCGTTCTCCAGTGTGGGCACCGCGTCTGTGACAGACAGCTCCACCCCGTGGAGCGCCGCCTGCTTTTCCAGGTCCGCCTGTTCGTCCGGGCGGGCCTCATAGACCATAATCTTCATAGATCCTCCAATAGGCGGCCCCGTCAGCCCTTCAGCAGGCGGCGGGCCACCTCCACATTTTTCTGTTCCATGGCCTGCAGGCTCCGCACGGCGGCCGCCTGGGCCTCCGGGTGGGCTGCCTGGGCCACGCACTGGTCGATCATGGCGCAGAGATTCTGTCCGGTCAGCTCCGCCAGATCCACGAACTGCTCCTGTCCGATATACCGCAGGAAGGCGGAGACCTTGGGGTCGTAGACAACGCCCGCCAGGGGGATCCCCTGCCCGGCGGCGAAGATCAGCGCGTGGAGCCGCATGGACACCACCGCCTGCATCCGGCTGAGGGCGCCGATGATGGTCCCGGCGCCGCCGGCGTCGTCCAGGAAATAGTGGGGGATCGTCAGCCCGCGGGCGGCCAGCTGGCCGGCGCCGGGGTCCAGATGCTTCTCCACCGCCACGAACACCGGCGTCAGCCCATAGGTGCGGTAGGCGTATTCCGCCGCCGCGCCGAAGAGGGGGGCCTTCTCCTCAAATCCCTTCCACCGCCGCAGGGCAAAGCAGAGGTAATTGCCGTGGGGCGGGATGCCGGCGCGCAGCAACACGCTGTCGATCTCGTCGTTCGGGGCCTTCCGCAGGATCAGCGCCGGGTCCGCAGTCAGCAGGACCTCCGGCTCCGTCACCCCCATGGCCCGCAGTTCCTCCAGGGAGTCCGGTTCCCGCAGGGTGATGACATCCACATTTTCGTTGATGATCTTCGCGGCCAGATTCCGGTGACTCTCCCGGGTGACGGGGCCGATGCCGCAGCCGTACATCTGCACCCGGTTGCCGGCCCGTTTCGCCGCCCGGATATTGGCCAGATAGAACCACAGGGAGCGGCGGGAGGTCACGTCCTGGATCAGGCTGCCGCCGCCGTTGATATACAGGCGGCTGTTCCACATGGCGGTGTGCCAGGCCAGGAAGTTGGAACGGTGTACCGCCCGCACCCGGTAGGTGAGCCGGGTGCTCCTGGGGTCCTTGCTGAGCACGGTCATGGGCATGTCCGGGTCGATGGAGCGCATCTCCTGGAGGATGGCCTCCAGAATGGCGTCATCACCTGCGTTGCCACGGCCGTAGGCACCGCAGATCACCACGCCTTCCCGGGCAGAGGAGCGCCGCTGGTGGCGGCGGAGGATGGAGGCGTAAATCTGCAGCTGGGTGGACACGGTCTTCTGGATGGAGAACTGGGTGGACGCCTTTTCATAGAGCTTTTCCCCCAAGCGGCGGCGCAATTCGTCGTCGTTGCCCAGGGCGGCCAGATCGTTCCCCAGGGTCTGCCAGTCGCCGGGCTGGAAGAGATAGCCGTTCACGTCCTGGTCGATGAGATAGGGGATGCCCCCCACGGCGGTGGAGACGGTGGCCAGATGGAACCGGGCCCCCTCCGTCAGGGCATAGGGGAAGGTCTCGGACAGGCTGGTGAGGGCGTTGATGTCCAGGGCGCTGTAAAACCGGTCCATGCCGCCGGAGATCCATCCGGCGAAGCACACCTGACGCTCCACGCCCAGCTCTGCCGCCAGGGCGGTGAGCCTGTCCTTCTCCGGACCGTCGCCGGCGATCAGCAGCCGCAGCCGGGGGCACTTGGCGTAGCCCGCGGCGAAGCCCCGCACCAGGGTGGCCATATCCTTCACCGGATTCATCCGGGCGGCGATGCCCACCACCACAGAGTTCTCGTCCACATCTGCGCCCAGGCTCCGCAGGTACTCCAGCCGGTCCCCCTGGGGGGGCGGGGGCGTGAAGTCGATGCCGTTGTAGATGGTGTAGAACCGGTCCGCCGGGAAGCCCCGGGAGATCAGCAGGTCCACCATGGCGTCGGACACGCCGATCCGGTAGTCCAGCCGCCGCAGGGCCAGGGCGTTGATGGTGCCGAAGGTCAGGTGGCTGAGGGGGCGGCCCATGTAGTCCAGGCGGTAGTCGCTGTGGACGGTGGTCACCACCGGCAGCCCCGTGACCTTGCGGAGCATGGCGCCGATCATGTTGGCCCGGGAGCCGTGGCAGTGAATGATCTCATAGCCGCCCTCCCGGATATAGGCAGCCAGCTTCCGCCGGGTGCGGAAGACGTTGTTGCCCCCGCAGATCATGGTGGGGATGCCCATCTGACGGGCCTCCTCGGCAAAGGGGCCGTCCCGGAAGCACACCAGCTGGGCGGTGATGGTTTGATTCAGATGCTGCAGCAGGCTCAGCACATGGGTTTTTGCGCCGCCGGAGTCTCCGCCGCTGATGAGATGAATGACCTTCATGGAATGCCTTTCTTTCCGCTTTCCGCAAATAGGGGTTGTGAAATCGCGAGAAATATTATACAATACCAACCAGATATTGTCCAGACGACAAACGCCAAATACAGGCGCGTCCGCGCCTTTTACGGAGGAGACCATGGAACAGAAAGCAAAGCGCGTTGGAAAGTTCAACATCATCGACATCATTGCCGTGATTTTGATCGTGGCGGTGGTGGCCTTCGGCGCCTGGAAGCTGCTGGGCAGCAGCGGCGGCACCGCTGCCGAGGACGGCGGCATGGTGAAGGTGACCTATGTGGTCAAGTGCGAGGGTGTGCCCGCGGAGCTGTATGAGACCTGCCAGGCCCATCTGCCCTCTCCGCTGATGGCCTCCGGCGCCCTGGTGGGCGGCCAGATCGAGAGCGTGGAGATGGAGCCCTACTACGTGCTGGGCCCCGACGGGCAGTGGATCGAGGACCCGGAGCATGTGACGCTGCTCTTCACCGCCACCACGGAGACGCCTGCCGGCGAGGTCATGACCACCAAGGTGGGAGACCAGGAGGTCCGGATCGGCAAGACGGATTACATTTTGAAGAGTGAGTACATTGAGTTCTCCGGCGGCACCATCGTGGATGTCCGGTGGGAGGAACCGGCAGAAGGGTAACAGAGACGCATGAAAAGCAGAGCAGGCGCCCGCCTCATTCCAAATGAGGCGGGCGCCTGTTTTTCAGTTGAAAGCATAGCCCGTTTACGTCTATGGGCTGTCCACCTGCAGAGGGGGCTTATCTCCACGCTTTCCAGGCGTCCCGGTTCAGCAGGTTGGCGGGCATTTCACCGCTCCATGCCTGTCGGATGTTGCTGGAAAAAAAGGAATACCGTTTTTCGTGCAGTTTCACGCCGTCGGGATATCCTGCTGTGTGCGGCGTGAGGATCACGTTGGGGAGCTCCCTCAGCCGGCTGGCTTGGGGAAGCGGCTCTTCCTCATAGACATCCAGGCACGCGCCGGCGATCTGATGATCGCTTAGAGCCTCGATCAGGTCCTCTTCGCGAATGATCGACCCCCTGGCCGTGTTGACCAGCACAGCAGACGGCTTCATCTTCTGGAATGCCTGCCGGCCGATCATGTGCCGGGTCTCTGGGGTGGCCGGCACGTGGATAGACACCACATCGCTGCGCGCCAGCAGCTCATCCAGGCTGACGGCCTCCACGCCCTGGACGGACTTCGGATGGCGGGTATATCCCAGGACGTTCATGCCGAATGCCCGGCACAGGGAGGATACCCGCTGCCCAATGGCCCCAAGGCCGATGATGCCCGCAGTCTTTCCGCAAAGCTCCCCGCCGGAATAGCGCAGCTCCCGGCTGTCACGATGCGCTTTCAAAAACGAGTCCAGATAGACGATGTTTTTGAACCATCCCAGGATCAGCGCCATGGTGTGCTCCGCCACTGCGGCCGTATTGACGCCGGCGGCACTGCACACGAGAATGCTTCGCCTTGTGCATTCGGCAAGGTCCACGTTGTCATACCCGGCCCCGGTTTGGATCATCCGCAGCTTCGGAGCCTTGTCCAAAAAAGAGGGACCGATCGGGATGTGTTCCGGGATGAGCGCATCCGCATTCTGCAAATAGGGTCCGGCCAGGTTCGATTCTGTGATGGACACCTCCCAGTCAGCGGGAAAGAATGCCCTGATCTGCGTGTCTGTGACCGCAGGGAAGCGCCCGATGATGACGAGATTCATGGACGAGCGCTCACAGGGAGTTCTTGCCCCGGGCCATATACTTGCCCGCCGGCGCCTCCGCCAGGACCTTCCCGTTTTCCACGGAGAGCTGCCCCCGCAGCCACACCTGCCGGATGCCGCCGGCGGTGACGAAGCCCTCGTAGGGGTTGTAGTCCACATTGGCCACGCAGTCCTCCGTCCGGATCACATGGCTGGCGCCGGGGTCGTAGACCACGATGTCCGCGTCGCTGCCGGGCCGCAGCACGCCCTTCCGGGGATAGAGACCGTACAGCCGGGCGGGATTCTCGCTGAGCACCCGGCACATCTGGGCGGCGCTGATCTTCCGCTTGGCCACGCCGTAGGAGTACAGCAGCTCGCCCCGGGTCTCTACGCCGGGCAGGCCGCCGGGGATTTTGGTGAAGTCCTCCCGGCCCATGTCCTTCTGGGCCAGGGTGAAGGAGCAGTGGTCCGTGGACACGGTCTGGATGGCACCCCGCCGCAGCCCCTTCCACAGGTGCTCCTGCTCCGCCTTGTCCCGCAGGGGCGGCGCGCACACATACCGGGCCGCGGCGGAATAGTCCTCGTTGAAATACACGCTCTCGTCCAGCAGCAGGTACTGGGGGCAGGTCTCCACATACACGGTCTGGCCCCGCTTCCGGGCGTGGTCCACCTCCAGCAGTGCCTCCCGGTTGGTGAGATGGACGATGACCACCGGCGCGTCCGCCGCCTGGGCGATCCGCAGCAGGCGGCTCACTGCCTCGGCCTCCAGATAAGGCGGCCGGGTGCGGGGATGGGAGGCGGGGGAGAGCTCTCCGGCAGCCTTCCGCTCGGCGATCATGCCGTCGATGACGCCGGCGTTCTCGCAGTGGAATCCGGCGATGCCCCCCAGCCGCTTCAGTTCCTTCAGCGCCCAGTAGATGTCCCGGTCGCCGATCATCATGGCGGGGTAGGTGAGATACATCTTGAAAGAGGAGATGCCCTGGGCGAACATGTCCGGCAGCTCCGCCCGGATGGACTCGTTCCAGTCGTCGATGGTCATGTGGAAGCCGTAGTCGCAGAAGGTCCTGCCGTCCGCCTTCTTGTGCCACAGGTCCAGGCCGTGGTGCAGGGATTCGCCCTTGTTGGGGCAGGCGAAGTCGATGACCGTGGTGGTGCCGCCCCGCAGGGCCGCCCGGGAGCCGGTGTAGAAGTCGTCCGCCGTGGTGGTGTTCGCCACGTCCAGGTCAAAATGGGTATGGGCGTCGATGAAGCCGGGGAAGAGGAAGCAGCCGGAGACGTCCACCTCCCGGTCCGCCGCCTGAGGTCCCCGGCCCACCCAGGCGATCTTCTCCCCGTCCAGCAGCAGGTCGGCCCGCCGCTGTCCGGCGCCGGTGATGATGGTCCCGCCCCTGAGCAATGTGGTCATAAACATACCTCCTTGTGTGCCTGCGGCACGATGCGGCCGCCCGGCGGCAGGCTGCCGGGAAGCTCCGGCAGATGCTTTTTTTCAGTATAACACCCGGCGCACGGGAATGCCAGAAGTGCGGGTGGAAAAAATTTGCGCTTCTTCTACAAAAAACGGGGAATATTTCTGGTGGTTTTTTTGGAAAAATCCGCAAGGTCCCCTCTGTCCATTTTTTCCAGATGTGCTATACTATATCCATACCACGGGAGGCCTTCTCCCGCGCTTTCAGAGGAGGTAACAGAATGAAAAAGAAAGTCTTGTCCCTGCTGCTGGCGGTGGTCATGACGTTCTCCCTGGCCGTCACCGCCAACGCGGCGGAAGAGACGGCACAGGATCTGGACGGCGACATCGTCATCCTGCACACCAATGATGTGCATGGCGCCATCAGCGGCTATGCCAAAGTGGCCGCACTGAAGGACGCCTACGAGGCCCGCGGCGCCTACGTCCTGCTGATGGACGCCGGCGACTTCATCCAGGGCGACCCCACCGTCAGCACGTCTGAGGGCGCCACTGCTGTGGAGCTGATGAACCTGGCCGGCTACGACGTGGCCAGCATGGGCAACCACGAGTTCGACTACGGCTATCAGAACCTCAAGGATCTGGAGGCGGACGCCGACTTCACCATCGTGGACGCCAATGTCCTGTACAACGGCCAGGTGGCCTTTGAGGACAACGTGGTCTTCACCGCGCCCGACGGCACCAAGATCGGCGTGTTCGGCCTGGACACCCCGGAGACCGCCACCAAGGCCCATCCCGCCAAGATTCAGGGCGTGACCTTCCTGGCAGGCGAGGACCTGTATGACTGCGCGCAGGATCAGGTGGACGCACTGGAGGCCGAGGGCTGCGAGTACATCATCTGCCTGGGCCATCTGGGCATTGATGAGGAGTCCGTGGGCAACCGCTCCATCGACCTGCTGGAAGAGGTTGAGGGCATCGACGTGTTCATCGACGGCCACTCTCACTCCACCCTTGAGGACGTGAAGGCCGCCGCCGGCGGCACCGGCAAGGTGGGCGACACCCTGGTGACCTCCACCGGCACCAAGCTGGAGAGCGTGGGCGTGGTCACCATCGACGCCGACGGCACCATCACCACCGCCACCACCCCCGTTGCCGACCTGACCGCCGAGGACGCCGACGTGGCTGCCCGCGCCGCCGCCATCCAGAAGGAGATCGACGACGAGTACGGCACCGTGTTCGCCAAGACCGAAGTGGCTCTGAACGGCGAACGGGAGCCCGGCAACCGCACCGAGGAGACCAACCTGGGCGACCTGATCTGCGACGCTCTGGTCTGGGGCGCTGAGCGCGAGGGCACCGAGGTGGACGCGGCCGTCACCAACGGCGGCGGCATCCGCGCCTCCATCGCCGCCGGCGACATCACCAAGAAGGACATCAACACTGTGCTGCCCTTCGGCAACACCCTGAGCATCGTCCAGGTCACCGGCGCGGAGCTGCTGGAGGCCCTGGAGGCTTCCACCTACTGCACGCCCACCTCCATCGGCGGCTTCCCCCAGGTGAGCGGCATCGAGTTCACCGTGGACACCACCAAGGCCTATGACCAGGGCGAGCAGTATCCCGGCTCCACCTACTACGGCCCCAAGAGCATTCAGCGCGTCACCATCGAGACCGTGGGCGGCGAGCCCTTTGACGCAAACGCCACCTACACCATCGCCACCAACGACTTCATGGCCGCCGGCGGCGACACCTACTATGCGTTCGCGGCTGCCTCCGTCAACTATGACCTGGGCCTCTCCATGGACGAGGTGGTCATGGACTACATCACCGACGAGTTGAAGGGCACCGTCACCGAAGAGGCCTACGGCCAGCCCGCCGGCCGCATCACTGTCGACCAGGGCCTGGCCTTCACCGACGTGGCGGCGACCTCTCCCTACTATGCCGGCATTGAGTGGGCCGTGGACGAGGGCATCACCAACGGCACCACCGCCACCACCTTCTCTCCCTATCAGAACTGCACCCGTGCCCAGATCATCACCTATCTGTGGCGCGCCGCCGGTTCTCCGGAGCCTGCCAGCACGGAACCTGCCTATACCGATGTGACGGACACCAGCCTGTACTTCTTCAAGGCCGTCCAGTGGGCCAGCGAGCAGGGCCTGGTGGAAGGCGAGACCTTTGATCCCTATGCGGGCTGCACCCGCGCCATGGCGGTGTACTTCATGTGGGTTGCCGCCGACAGCCCCGAGGCCGCTGCCTCTTCCTTCACCGATGTGGCCGCTGACGCGGACTACGCCGCCGCGGTGAACTGGGCCGTGGCCCAGGGCGTCACCCTCGGCACCGGCGACGGCAGCACGTTCTCTCCCGACACCGTCTGCCAGCGGGGCCAGATCGTGACCTTCCTGTACCGGGCCGCCAATGCCGCTGCCTGAGCGGACAGGAGTCAGATCTTCTCGAGCCACAAAACAACAGCCGCAGGGAATGCTCCCTGCGGCTGTTGTCTGTTTATCTTACCGGCCCCGACGGCTGTACTCCAGAATGGGGATGCCGTCTGAGACCGTGCAGCGGTCCAGGTGGAGTTCCACCGGCGGAAGCCCCTCCTGAAACAGCCGCCGGCCCCTGCCGCGGATCACCGGCAGGATGCCGACGATATACCGGTCCACAGCGTCGGCGCGGATAAAGTCGGAGGCCAGTTCCCCACCGCCGAACAGCCAGATGTGTTTGCCGGGCCGGTCCTTCAGCGCCAGGACTTCTGAAACCACATCCGCGGAGAGAAAGACAACATTGCCCTCCGGCGCCCGAGGTGTCCGGGAGGCCACCAGGAATCGCTTTTCCGCCGCTTCGGGCAGAGAACTGAAGCAGTCCTCATAGGCCTTCCGGCCCATGACGATGGTGTCGCAGGACGCCAGGAAGGCATCGAAATCGAACTGCTCCGCCGTGTCGGCCCGGCTGTCTCCCTGGCCGCCGATCCAGGCGAAGCCGCCGTCCTCGTCGCAGATGAAGCCGTCCGGGCTGATTGCCAGATTCAAGATGATGTCCCGTGCCATACGTGTCCTCCTGTCAAAGAGATGGGAGAACGATGATACCACATCTCGCCGCCCGCTGGCAAGTCCCGCAGGCGGACAAAAAAACGTGGCCGGAGGCAGCTGCCTCCGGCCACGGATCGTTCACTTCATCTCCGCGCTCTTCTCATAGGCGGCGATGACCGCCTCCATCACCGCGCTGCGGAACCCGCCGGCCTCCAGCGCCCGGACGCCCTGGATGGTGGCGCCGCCGGGGGAGCAGACCGCATCCTTCAGCGCACCGGGATGGCGGCCCGTCTCCAGCATCAGCCGCGCGGCGCCGATCAGCGTCTGGGCGGCGCACTCCAGGGCCATGGGACGGGTGAGGCCGCAGGCCACGCCGCCGTCCGCCATGGCCTCGATGAAGAGGTCCACAAAGGCCGGTCCGCAGCCGGCCACGGCGCTGCCGGCGTCCATCAGATGGTCATCCAGGGGCAGCAGCCGCCCGGCACCTGCCATGTTCTCCAGGAACGCCGCTTCCTCCTCCGCCGTGACGCCGTCGCAGGTATAGAAGATCACGCCCTCCCCGATGGCGGAGGGGGTGTTGGGCATGATGCGGATCAGGGGCCAGTCCCCGCAGCCCCGCTCCCGCAGGTCAGGGATAGTGAGGGCCGCCGCCATGGACACCAGCACGAACCGGTCCTTCCGCGCCGCCAGCACGGGGCCGATCTTCTCCATCAGCCCTGCCACCATATAGGGCTTCACGCCCAGAAAGATGTAATCCGCCTCAGCGGCCACCGCCGCGTTGTCCACAGCCCGGCAGTCCAGCTCCTGAGCCAGGGTCTCCGCCTTGGCCGCCGTCCGGTTGGACAGCAGGATTTCGCCTCCGGACAGCCGCTTCCGCGCCGCCCGGGCCAGGGCGCCGCCCATGTTGCCGGTGCCGATGAAACCGAATGTTGCCATTGTGCATCAACCTCTTTTTTGAAATCAGAATCAGATGTTCAGCTTCGCTTTTTTCCGGGGCGCCATCCTGTCAGCCCCAGGGCCGCGCCGCCCAGGATCACCAATCCGTAAACAGCGCAGGGAAGGTACAGCTGCACCAGCGCCATTTCGGTATCAGGCCCGCCGGAGCCGGAGAGCATCTGCAGGAACAGCCCCATCGCCGCAGCGGAACAGACCGCCGACAGGATGCCCAGCGCCCGCTTCGGGCGTCCGGCGGGGAAGAGCAGCGCGGTCGGCAGAAGCGCTGCGGCCAGCAGGGAGAGAATGATCGCCGCCATAGAGACCATCCCTTCTCAAAATATATTTTGGGATTCCGGCAGGCGCTTACCGCACCTGTCCCTCGCCGTAGATGACGTACTTGCAGGAGGTCAGCTCCTCCAGCCCCATGGGGCCCCGGGCGTGCATCTTCTGGGTGGAAATGCCGATCTCCGCCCCCAGGCCGAACTCGCCGCCGTCGGTGAACCGGGTGGAGGCGTTGACGTACACCGCCGCCGCGTCCACATGGTCCAGGAAGTGCTGGGCCTTGAAGTAGTTCTTCGTGATGATGGCCTCGGAGTGCTGGGTGCCGTGGGCGTTGATGAAGTCGATGGCCTCGTCCATGCCGCCCACCGTCTTGACAGCCAGGATGTAGTCGTCGTACTCGGCGTCCCAGTCGGCCTCCTCCGCCGGAATGGCCCGGGGGCCCAGGATCTCCAGAGCCTCCGGATCCGCCCGCAGCTCCACGCCCTTCTCGTCCAGAAGGGGCAGGGCCTTCTTCCAGAAGTCCGCCGCAACGTCCCGGTGGACCAGCACGCACTCCACGGCGTTGCACACGGAGGGGCGGGAGCACTTGGCATTGAAGAGGATGCTGGCACCCATGTCCAGGTCCGCCTCGTCATCGATATAGATATGGCACACGCCCTCTCCGGTGCGGATGACGGGCACGCTGGCCTCCTTGGCCACGGCCCGGATCAGCCCGGCGCCGCCCCGGGGGATCAGCACGTCCACATAGCCGTCCAGGTGCATCAGCTCGTTTGCCGTCTCGTGGCTGGTGTCCTGCACCAGGGAGATGCAGTCCTCCGGCAGACCCACGGAGGCCAAAGCCTGGCGCATCAGCTCCGCCACGCAGCGGTTGGAGCGGATGGCCTCCTTGCCGCCCCGGAGGATGCACACATTGCCGGACTTCAGGCACAGGGCCGCGGCGTCCACGGTGACGTTGGGCCGGGCCTCAAAGATGATGGCGATGACCCCCAGGGGCACCCGCCTCCGGCCGATGATGAGGCCGTTGGGCCGGGTTTCCATCTTGTCCACCTTGCCGATGGGGTCCGGCAGGGCGGCCACCTGCCGCACGCCGTCCACGATGCCGGCCACCCGCTCCGGTGTCAGGGTCAGCCGGTCCAGCATGGCGGGGCGCATCCCCGCCTCCTTCGCGGCGGCCACGTCCTCTGCGTTGGCGGAGAGCCACTCTGCCTGCCGCTCCGTCAGAACGTCCGCAATGGCATTCAGCGCCGCGTTTTTCCTGGCCGTCCCAGCGGTGGCCAGAACATAGGTGGCGGCCTTTGCCGCCTGTCCCTGCTGCTGCAATGCTGTCATAGATAACACCCCTTTTTGAGATAAGAGATCAAAGATAAGAGATATGAGATATAGAGCGGAGTTAGGAGATAAAAGCTAGGAACTGAGGTGTCCGGCGGGGCCGGACAAATTTCAAATCATCCGCCTTCGGCGGATACCACAACTCCTATCTCTTATCTTTTAACTCCTATCCGACCGTTTTTCTTTCTCCTTTGCGAGGAACCTCGTCCCGATGTCCTTCCCCTCCGCAATGCCGTACAGGTCCTCCATCCGGCTGCCGTTGGTGATGACCATATCGCACCCGGCCTCCATGGCGATCCGGGCGGCGGAGAGCTTGGTGGCCATGCCGCCGGTGCCCCGCCAGCTGCCGGCGCCGCCGGCCATCTCCAGGATCTCCGGTGTCAGCTCCGTCACCTGGTGGAGGAGCTTTGCCTCCGGGTGGGTCTTGGGGTCGGCGTCGTACAGCCCGTCGATGTCGCTGAGCAGCACCAGCAGATCCGCCCGGCAGAGCTCCGCCACGATGGCGGAGAGGGTGTCGTTGTCGCCCAGGACCTTGTGGCGTCCCGTCTCGATCTCAGCGGAGGAGACGGAGTCGTTCTCGTTCACCACGGGGATGACCCCCATCTCCAGCAGGGCGGAGAAGGTGTTAGACAGGTGCTCCGCCCGCTCCGGGTCCTCCACGTCGTCCCCTGTCAGCAGGATCTGGGCCATGGAGCGGTTGTACTCGGAGAAGAACTTGTCGTAAATGTGCATCATCCGGCACTGGCCCACCGCGGCGGCGGCCTGCTTCATCCGCAGCTCCTTCGGCCGCTCGGGCAGCCCCAGCTTGGCGGTGCCCACGGCGATGGCGCCGGAGGACACCAGGATCACCTCATGCCCCATGCCCTGGAGATCCGCCAGGGTCCGCACCAGATGTTCCATACTCCAAAGGTCCAACGCGCCGGAGTTATGGGTGAGGGTGGAGGTGCCCACCTTCACCACAATGCGCTGTTTTTTCTGTTCCAAAGTTATGTTCCTCCTTGGGTGGTTGTCAGAATCAAATCCCCGTTGATGTCGAGCTTCAGCCCCAGCAGGTCCAATGCCTCTTGGTAGCCCCCGGAGGTCACGTTTTCCTCCAAAAGTGCCATGGTCTCCTCCAGCGGGCCGCCGGGGCGCGCGTCTAACAGGGGCTGACAGATGGTTACGACCTCTAAAAGACTTTTCAGGTCCTGATAGTTGCCGCCTAGGAACGTCGGTTTCAGCCAGTACAAGTAGAAATTGGCATTCCTGTAATCATTAAACTGCCGCAGATGCATAATGCCAAACAATGTGACGGCTCTTTCCCGCAGGAAGGACAAGCTGAGGGAGATCACATAGTCCTCCGTCGGGTCATCTATGGGTTCCCCAGTTGCCTGAGCCTGTTCAGCTTCTCGACTCATCCTCAAAACATCGTTGGAAAATAATAGCATCTGGCGACTGAAGTTCGAGAGAGCAGTCCGAATTTGCGTTTCTTCCTCCGCATCCTCCCATTCCGCCTGGAAGCTCATCCCCAGCCCAAAGGCCAGGGCCAGCGCCGCGCAGGCAATGAGAATCTGAAACCAGTGCTCCCGAACCGCAGTCAGCTTCTGCCGAACCTTTCCCACGAGAACCCCTCCTGTCTCAAAACCGGAGATTTTCCAAATTCAGATACCCTATCATATCACAGGAACCGGCAAAAAGAAAGTCCGGCGTGTACTTTTCATAAAATTGCAGAGAATACCGGGGAAAAGGAGGGTTTACCATGACAGAACGCACCAAACCTGCGGACACCACAGAGGAAAATGACGAGAGCGGAAAGGACGGCTCCCAGCAGATCGTGGACTTCGGCTCCGCCCTGACCAAAACGCCCCACGGCTCCGTGTACTGCATGACCATCATCGGCCAGATCGAGGGCCACAACACCGCCGCCAGCGGCGCCAAGACCACCAAGTACGAGCATGTGCTGCCCCTGCTGGCCAAGCTGGAGGAGAGCGACGAGGTGGACGGCGTCCTCTTCTTGCTGAACACCGTGGGCGGCGATGTGGAGGCGGGCCTTGCCATCGCAGAGCTGATCGCCGGCATGACGAAGCCCACGGTCTCCATCGTCCTGGGGGGGAGCCATTCCATCGGCGTGCCTCTGGCGGTGGCTGCCCGGCGGAGCTTTGCCGTCCCCAGCGCCGCCATGACCATCCATCCGGTCCGCATGAGCGGCACGGTCATCGCCGCCCCCCAGACCTACAACTACTTCCAGCGTCTTCAGGACCGGATCGTGGCCTTCGTGTCCAGCCACAGCCAGATCACGGCCCAGAAGTTCCAGGCCCTGATGCTGAAAAAGGACGATATGGCCGCCGACGTAGGCAGCGTGGTCTACGGAGAGGAGGCGGTGTCCCTGGGCATCATCGATCAGGTGGGCGGTCTCTCCGACGGACTCCAGTGCCTCTACCGCCAGATCGAGGAGGCCAAAGGAAAGCGGGAGACATCCTGACCTCGAACCTCGAGACAGAAAAAGCGGCAGGCGGGGAGCCTATGGGCTCCCCGCCTGTCCTTTATTTCGTCAGAGTCAGTTTGTAGTCCGGCCCGTCCGCCGTCTTGCTGACCTGATAGCCCTGGGAGTGGGCGAAGCGGGTGATGTTCTCCACCGCCGCGCCGGCCTCCGCCAGGACTTCCACCGTGGCGGGCCGGTCCTTCAGGGCCTTCTGCACCATCAGCACCGGGGTGGGGCAGATGTATCCGCGGGTATCTACCATATCAAATTCCCCTTTCACCGCGATATGCGGCACTGATCCAAAATTTTCCCCCTGCGAAATGGGGGAATTTGCCGTCATCGCCGGTTGCCCGTCGGGGCAAGGCGATGGGCGATTTTCATGCATCGTGTACTCAACCGCGCGATGCATCCTCCTCTTTCGGCAAATGGGTCACCGTGATGGCCAGCAGCACCACGAATCCGATGGCCACCGCCGCCATGCCGGCGGTGCCGATGCCGCCGACCACATAGGTGCCGTCCTCCGCCACCGAATCCGCCGCGCCGGCCAGACCGAAGTTGTGGGAGACAGCGGCGCCCACGGTCATGCCCAGGACGGTCACGGCGGAGTCGCCGTTGCCCTCACCTGCCAGGATCAGCTGCCGCAGGGGGCAGCCTCCCAGCAGGATGGAGCCCCAGCCCACCAGGGCCATGCCCAGGGCGGACCAGAGGTACTGGCTGTGGGCGATGGGCTGGGACAGGGCGGAGAGGTTGTAGGCCCCCAGGACCAGATTGCCGATGGTGACCGTGACCCAGATAGCCAGGAAGCCGGAGAGGAGCCTGAAGTCCCGCAGCATCAGGGCGTCCCGCATGCCGCCGGCCATGCACAGCCGGCTCCGCTGGGCCAGCACGCCAACCACCAGACCGGCCGCCAGGGAGATCCCCCAGAAGGCCCGCATGGAACCGGGGCCCGCCTCGGAGAACTTCAGCAGCGCGGGCACCGCCAGCAGCAGGGCCAGCAGCACCACCAGGATCCCCGGCAGGACGAACCCCTCGCCCATGCGGACGGGATAGGCCCGGCCCAGGGAGAACCCCTTCTTCAAACACACCACGCCCACCAGGATACCGGCAATGAAGCCCACCAGACCGGCAACGGCAGTCAGGTCGCCGCCGCCCAGCCGGATGACCATCCGCAGGGGGCAGCCCAGAAACACCAGGGCGCCGATCATCACGAACATCCCCAGCACAAACCGGCAGGCGGGGGAGGAACCGGCCTTTGCCCGGAACTCCCTGGCGGCCAGGGCCGCCGCTGTGGCACCCAGCACGATGCCGATGATCTCCGGCCGGATGTACTGCACATTGGCGGCGCTGTGGAGCCCCAGGGCGCCGGCGATGTCCCGCAGAAAGCAGGCGATGCAGAAGCCCATGTTCTTGGGGTTGCCGGAGGCGGTAAGGACCAGGGCGGCAATGCCCACGGCCACGCCCGTAGCCAGGATCAATCCGTATTCCCGAAACCAACTCTTTTCTCTCATAAATACACTCCTCACTCTCTTCGACGCTGGGATGAAAATCGTCACAGTAGCAGCTCATAGAAACCGGCCGTCTCGATCCCGGCCTCTTCCAGCCGGGTCTCCAGGATCTCCCACAGCTCCGGCGGCGCGGACCAGGCCATGCCGCAGTCGGAGGTGATGCGCCGGGGGACGGAGATCAGTTTGCCCTCCAGCCCCAGGCGGCGGCAGAGCTGCTCTGTGGCGATGGCCCCGGCAGTGGTGTGAAAGGTCACGATCAGCCGGGGACTTTTTTCTCGCACGGACTCCCTCCTCTACTCGTTGTTTTTTTAAAAGAATAACACGAGAAAAAGGAAAAAGCGAGATCTGTTTCGAGGATAACGGCCCCCTCTCCGGCGGGAGCCGCCGAACCCGGAGATTTTTCCTTGAAATAGGGGAATGGCTTTGCTATACTATACTAGTTATAGTATGTGATCCGGCCGCAGGGCCGAACGAGGTGAAAACGTGTATTTAAAGGCATTGGAGATTCAGGGGTTCAAGTCCTTTCCGGACAAGACGGTCCTGAATTTCGGCGAGGATATCACCGCCATCGTGGGCCCCAACGGCTCCGGCAAGTCCAATATCTCCGACGCCATCCGGTGGGTGATGGGGGAGCAGAGCGTCAAGGGCCTCCGGGGCGCCAAGATGGAGGACGTGATTTTCGGCGGCACGGAGAAGCGCAGCCAGGTGGGGTTTGCCCAGGTGACCCTGGTGCTGGACAACACGGAGCACATCTTCCCCACCATGGAGGAGAGCGAGGTGTCCGTCACCCGCCGCTATTACCGCAGCGGCGAAAGCGAATACTACATCAACCGCCAGTCCGTCCGGCTGAAGGACTTGACGGAGCTGTTCCTGGACACCGGCATGGGCCGGGAGGGCTACTCCATCATCGGCCAGGGCAAGATCGATGAGATCCTCTCCGCCAAGAGCGGGGAGCGGCGGGAGATCTTCGAGGAGGCCGCCGGCATCTCCAAGTTCCGCCACCGGAAGGAGGAGGCGGAGCGGAAGCTGGAGCGGACGGAGGAGAATCTGGTCCGCATCAACGACAAGATCGCCGAGCTGGAGCTCCAGGTGGAGCCCCTGCGGGAGCAGGCGGAGAAGGCCAGGAAGTATCTGGTGCTCCGGGATGAGCTGCGCCTTCTGGAGATCTCCGTCTGGCTGGAGAATCTGGACGCCCTGAAGGCGGGCGCCCGGAAGCTGGAGGCGGACTTCCACGCCGCAGAAGCCCAGCGGGACGAGGCCCGCGCCGCTCTGGATGCCCTCTATGCCGAGGGGGAGCGGTACAGTGAGCGGATGCGGGAGAAGGACATGGAGGCTGAGCGGGTCCGGACAGAGTCCGCCGCTCTGGAGGACCGGATCAAGGAGAAGGAGTCCGCTGCCGCCGTGCTGGAGAGCACCATCGCCCACAACCGGGAGAACATCCAGCGGGCGGAGGCGGAGCTGGCAGAGGCGGAGAGCCGCTCCGGCGGCCTTGCGAAGCAGGCGGAGGAGCAGGAAGCCCGGGTGGCGGAGATCGACCGGCGGATCGGGGAGCTGAACGGTGCGCTGGCCGCCCTGCTGGAGACCGCCCAGGCCATGGCGGAACAGGCCGGCGGCGCCCAGAACGAGGCGGCGCGCCTGCGGGCACAGGAGGCCATCGCCGTGGCCGCTGCCGCGGACGCGCGGGCGGAACTGGCCGCCGCCGCCGCGGAGAAGGACCAGATCCAGGAGCGGCGGGAGGCCGCAGAGCGGGACAGGGGCGCTGCGGAGGAGCAGCTCCAGTCCGCCCGGCAGGAGGCGCGGGAGAACCGCCGCGCCCTGGAGGATGCCAGGGACGAGGCGGAGGCCGCCGCCAACATCATCGCGGGCCACAGCCTGCGGATGGAGGAGCGGAAGAAGAAGGCCGCCGCCGCCGCGGAGCGGCGGGTCCAGCTGACCATGGACGCGGGGGCGCTGGAGAACCGCCGCCGCCTGCTGGCGGAGATGGAAAAGGAGTACGAGGGCTTCTCCAAGGCGGTCAAGTTCGTCTGTCGCGCCCAGAGCGGCCTGCGGGGCATCCATGGCCCGGTGGCCAATCTGGTGAAGACCGACGGCAAGTACTCCCTGGCCATCGAGATTGCCCTGGGGGCGGGATTGCAGAACATCGTGGTGGACCGGGAAGAGGACGCCAAGGCCGCCATCAGCTACCTGAAACAGCGGGACGCCGGCCGGGCCACATTCCTGCCCCTCACCGCCATCCGGGGCGACGAGCTCCGGGAAAAGGGCGTGGAGAACGAATTCGGTTTCGTGGGCCTGGGGTCCCGGTTGGTGACCTTCGACCCCGCGTACCGGAACATTGTCTACAACCTGCTGGGCCGCACTGTGGTGGTGGAGGACCTGGACTGCGGCATCGCCATGGCCCGGAAGTACCGCAACGCCTTCCGGATCGTGACGCTGGACGGCCAGGTCATCAACCGGGGCGGTTCCATGACCGGCGGCAGCACCAGCCGGTCCGCCGGCGTGCTGAGCCGGTCCGCGGAGCTGGAGCAGCTCACCGCCCGGTCCGCCGCCATGCAGGCGAAGCTGGCGGAGGCAAAGCAGGCGGAGGAGGACACCGCCCGGGAGCTGGCCGCCGCCCAGTACGAGCTGGAGACCGCGGAGGCCCAGCGCCGCCAGGCGGAGGACGAGGTCCTGCGGCTGGAGGGCATCAAGGGCCAATATGACCTCCTGCTGCGCTCTCTGGAGGAGAGCGTGGAGAACCTCACCGGCGAGCTGGAGAGCCTGGCCGGACGGCTGACGGACAACGACACCCGGTCCGCCGCCGCCCAGGCGGAGATCGACCGGCAGGAATCCGCCGCCGCGGAAGCGCGGGCCCAGGCGGAGGCGGCTCTCTCCGGCCAGTCGGAGCTGCTGGAGAAATCCGGCGCCCTGGCGGAGGAGATCAGCGGCAGGAAGAGCGATCTGGCTGCCCTGGCCGCCGAGCGGGAGGCCACGGTCCGCAGCGCCGCGGACCTGCGGGCGCTGTGCGCGGATCTCTCCGGTGACCGGGAGCAGAAGGAGCAGATGGCGGAGACCTACCGCCGGAACATCGCCGCCGCGGAGGAAGAGATCGCCGGATTGCAGACGGCGCTGGAGGAGCTGGCGGGCCGGGGCGCGGCCTTCCGGCAGCGGCTGGCCGCCATCACAGAGGAGAAGAACGCCCTGGAGGCGGAGCGGACCGCCAAGAACCGGGCGGGCCAGGAGATGAACGAGAACCTGCTGAACCTGGAGCGGGCGGTGGCCAAGCTGGACCAGAAGCGGGCCACCTCCGCCATGGAGGAAAAGCAGATCCTGGACCGGCTGTGGGAACACTACGAGCTCTCCCACTCCGACGCCCAGGCACAGCGGATCGAGCTGGAGAGCGTGCCAAAGGCCAACCGGCGGATCGGGGAGCTGAAGCGGGACATCGCCGCCCTGGGGACCCCCAACATCGGCGCCATCGACGAGTTCCAGCGGGTGAACACCCGCTACACCTACCTGACGGACCAGCGCAACGATGTGGAGAAGGCCAAGGGCGAGCTGGAGAACATCATCGGCGAGATCACGGAGGAGATGACCAAGATCTTCGCCGAGCAGTTCAAGCTGCTGTCCGAGAGCTTCCAGACCACCTTCCAGGAGCTCTTCGGCGGAGGCACGGCCAGACTGGAGCTGGAGGACGAGGAGGACATCCTGGGCTGCGGCATTGAGATCAAGGCCCAGCCGCCGGGAAAGACCCTCAAGACCATCTCCCTGCTGTCCGGCGGCGAGAAGGCCTTTGTGGCCATCGCCCTGTATTTCTCCATTCTGAAAGTCCATCCCACGCCCTTCTGCGTGATGGACGAGATCGAGGCGGCCCTGGATGACGCCAACGTCACCCGCTACGCCCGCTATATGCGGACGCTGGCAGGCCGGACCCAGTTCATCGTCATCACCCACCGCCGGGGCACCATGGAGGAGGCCGACGTCCTCTACGGCGTCACCATGCAGGAACAGGGCGTGAGCAAGATCCTGACCATCAACCTGAATGACATGGCGAAAGAACTGAAGATCAAGTGAGCATGGTGACGCCGCCCCAGGGCTCCCGCCGAAACCCAGCGAAGCGGTTTCGGTGGGAAAAGGAGGAGCAGCGGAGAGAGCGAGTTCCGGCCGGGAGGCCGGAACGAGGGATGCGGAGCCTGCGACGACGCCGCCATGCAGGAGCAGGGCGTGAGCAAGATCCTGACCATCAACCTGAACGACATGGCGAAAGAACTGAAGATCAAATAAGGAGCGGAATCCATGAAGCGCAAGCATAAACAGATACTGATCATCTGGGTGGGCCTGCTGGCAGGCCTCCTCATCTTCCGGGGCGGATGGATGACCTACGCAGGGCTGCTGATTTTCTTTTTGGATCTGGGGCTGGTGTGGCGGCTGCTGCGCTGCCCCCACTGCGGGAAGTCCGTCCGGGAGCTCCGGCCGGACAAGACCTGTCCCTACTGCGGGAAGAAAGTGGAGTGAACGGCGACCCGGCGGAAAAGGATTGGAAGCGATTAGGAGGACGATCTCATGACACTGCGCAGATGGATGACCCTGAGCGTTATCCTGCTGGTCCCGGGATTTGTTCTGATGTTCCTCAGCAGGACCGTATTTGTGCCGGAAGCGGGCGTGATCGGGGGACTGCTGCTGGCGGCGGGCCTTGCGATCCAGCTGTTCGCGATCCGCTGCCCGGAGTGCGGGGCACATCTACCCATTTTTCCCGGCGAATACTGCAAATACTGCGGAAACAGGCTGGACTGGGATAAGCCCCTCTGGCGCTGATTTCTGATTCGGGAGGATACCATGGGCTTTTTTGACAAGCTGAAAAAAATCACAACCAACCTGTTCTCCGGCTTTTCCGAGGCCGACGAGGCCTTTTTTGAGGAGCTGGAGGAGACGCTGATCCTGGCGGACCTAGGCATGGACACGGCGCTGGACGCCGTGGAAAAACTCCGCACCCGGGTCCGGAAGGAGAAGCTCCAGGACCAGGAGGCGGTCAAGGCCGCCCTCCGGGACATTCTGGCGGAGGAGATGGACGTGGGCGGCACGGAGCTGGATCTCTCGACCCGGCCTGCCGTGGTGCTGTTCATCGGCGTCAACGGCGTGGGCAAGACCACGTCCATCGGCAAACTGGGCTATCAGCTGAAAAGCGAGGGCAAGCGGGTGCTCTTCTGCGCGGCGGACACCTTCCGGGCCGCAGCGGCGGACCAGCTGCAGATCTGGGCGGAGCGGGCCGGCTGCGAGCTGGTGCGCCAGCACGAGGGGGCTGACCCCGGCGCGGTGCTGTTCGACGCCCTGCAGGCCGCCAAGGCAAGAGGAGTGGATGTGGTGCTGTGCGACACCGCCGGCCGCCTCCACAACAAGGCCAACCTGATGGCGGAGCTTGCCAAGCTCTCCAAGATCATCGACCGGGAATGCCCCGGCGCCGCACGGGAGACGCTGCTGGTGCTGGACGCCACCACCGGGCAGAACGGCCTGATCCAGGCCCGCCAGTTCAAGGAGGCCGCGGGCCTCACCGGCATCGTGCTGACGAAGCTGGACGGCACGGCCAAGGGCGGCATCGTCATCGCCATCGCCAAGGAGCTGGGCGTGCCGGTGAAGCTGGCCGGTGTGGGCGAGGGCCTGGACGACCTGAAGCCCTTCGACGCGAAGGAATACGTGGAGGCAATTATCTGAGGGAAGATCCCTGCTCCCGCAGGGGTTGTTCCCACAGGGGATGCGCCCCCATTGCGTCGTCGCAAAGTCCGCTCAGCTTCGTTTCCGCCTGCGGCGAAAACTGCTCCCGCTCCCTTGCTTCTCCTTTCCCCACCGCGCGGGCCGCGGCGGGGGCCCCGTAGCTGCCGCTGGCTATCCCGTGCGGGAGCTGGTGCGACGGGCGGATGAGGGCATCCGCCCCTACAGAGAAGAAGGGGGCCCAACCCATCCATAGGGGCCGATGCCCTCATCGGCCTGCCGGTACAGGCACCCACAACCGTCCGGGTAGCGCGTAGCGAAGCGGAACGCGCGGAAAGAGGAGCTGGTCAAATGCGTTCTTGCAACCCGATGACCTCCGCATCCGCGCCGCGGGAATCCGCCATCAAGCCTGTACCGCATCCCGCCGCGCCCGTCGGGGAGCCATCACGAACCTGCAGGCACCATCTCACGCCGCCCCCCGTACAGCGCGGAGGCACGAAGGTGCCGGAGCGCGACAAAAAGCGTTCTTTTCTTTTGGACCGTGCACGGCCCGTTTTCTTTTCGGCAAGACCGAAAAGAAAATGGGGGGTGTATTGCCCAGCCATCAGCATGGCTGTTTTCTCCATCCAAGCGGGTGGAACGATCCCGGGCGGCCCAACGCCTGTGGAACTTTTCAGGAAAGAAGATGTAGATCATGATCAGACAGGACGGACGGGCGTTCGACGAGCTGCGCCCGATCAAGATCACCCCTGATTTCGTAAAATTCGCGGAGGGCAGCTGCCTCATCCAGTGCGGCGACACCATGGTCCTCTGCTGCGCCAGCGTGGAGGACCGGGTGCCGCCCCATGTGCCGGAGGGCACCGGCTGGGTGACGGCGGAGTACTCCATGCTGCCCCGGGCCAACCGGGAGCGCAGCAAGCGGGACATCGCCAAGCTGAAGCTCTCGCCCCGCAGCGCGGAGATCCAGCGGCTGGTGGGCCGGTCCCTCCGGGCCGCTGTGGACATGAACAAGCTGGGAGAGCACACCATCACCATCGACTGCGACGTGCTCCAGGGAGACGGCGGAACCCGCACCGCCTCCGTCACCGGCGGCTTTGTGGCGCTGGCCCTGGCCTGCCGGAAGCTGGTGGAGGAGGGCGTGTTGGCCTCCGATCCCATCCGGCACTTCGTCACCGGCGTGTCCGCGGGAATCGTGGAAGAGACCCTTATGCTGGATTTGCAGTACAGCGAGGATAGCCGTGCCCAGGTGGACCTGAACTGCGTGATGAATGAGCTGGGGGAGATCATCGAGCTCCAGGGCACGGGCGAGGGCCGGGCCTTCACGCCTCAGGAGCAGCAGGAGCTGGTGCGCCTGTGCGCCAAGGGCAACCGGGAGCTGCTGAAGCTCCAGCGGGAGATTTTGAAGCGATAAAACCATAAATTGAAAGAAGGAGATGGTCTCCATGGCGCAGGTATTCGAGATGATCATGCTGATCTGCTTCGGCCTGTCCTGGCCCTTCAACATCGCAAAGTCCGTGCGCTCCCGCACCGCAAAGGGCAAGAGCCTGTGGTTCGAGGTGTGCATCATCGTGGGCTATCTCTGCGGCCTGGCGGGGAAGTTCATCAGTGGAAATGTCACCTATGTGGCGGCTTTTTACATCCTGGACATCACCATGGTCACCATTGACCTGGTGCTGACGATCCGGAACAAGCGCCTGGATCGGGCGGCGGAAAAGGAGGAAACAGTATGAAATTTGTGCTGGCGACCCATAACCCCGGCAAGCTGAAGGAGATGGCGGATATCCTCTCCGGCCTGGGGGTGGAAGTGGTGAGTCCCGCAGACGCGGGCATCTCCGTGGACGTGGAAGAGACCGGCACCACCTTTGCGGAAAACGCCATGCTGAAGGCCAAGGCCATCTGCGCGGCCAGCGGGCTGCCCGCCATCGCGGATGACTCCGGCCTCTGTGTGGACGCCCTGAACGGAGGACCCGGCGTGTATTCCGCCCGCTACGGCGGGGAGGGGCTGGATGACCGGGGGCGGTATACCCTGCTGCTGCAGAACATGCGGGGACAGACCACCCGGGCGGCCCACTTCGCCTGCGCCATCGCCTGTGCCTTCCCCAACGGGGACGAGCTGACGGCGGAGGGCCGCTGCGACGGCGCCATCGCCTTTGCCCCCATGGGGACGGAGGGCTTTGGCTACGACCCGGTGTTCTTGGTGCCGGAGAAGGGCAAGACCTTCGGCCAACTGACAGCGGAAGAGAAGAGCGCCGTCTCCCATAGAGGAAAAGCCCTGCGGACATTTTCGGAGAAACTGGCAACTTATTTGAAAAAATAGCGTCTATAAAGAAAAAGTCCCCCTGGAGCGGAGGATTTCCGGCGGGAGACAAAATGGAAAACGACAGGGCCCGACAGGACCCATGAAAGGAACGATATGGAACTGACAAGCAAACAGCGGGCCCAGCTGCGGGGCCTGGCCAACAGCATCGACACGATCCTGCAGGTGGGCAAGGACGGCATCGGGGAAAACCTCATCAAGCAGGTGGATGACGCTCTGGAGGCCCGGGAGCTCATCAAGGGCCGGGTGCTGGACAACAATATCGACTACGACGCCCGCACCGCCGCGGAGGAGCTGGCCAAGGCCACCCGCAGCGAGGTGGTGCAGGTCATCGGCACGAAGTTCGTGCTGTACCGGGAGAGCCACTCCAAGCCCAGGGAGAAGCGCATCCAGCTGGTGAAGCCGGCAAAGAAGCGCCCCCAGTGACCCGGGGAGGTGCCTGATGGAACTGACGTTCCGCACCGCCGGGATCGGGGATCTGGAGCTTTTGACGGAGAGCCGCCTCCGGGCCATCCGGACCTACCGGCACCTTTCGGAGACGGCGCCGCTGCCGCAGGAGCTGCCGGATGCGGTCTGGGATTACTACTGCCAGGCCCTGGCGTCCGGCGGCCACATCGCATTTCTGGCGCTGGCGGGAGAGCGGCTGGCCGCCACCGGCGGCCTGGACCTCCGCCGGGAGATGCCCTCCTATCACAACCCCGCTGGCCTGTCCGGCCATATCATGAACATCTGGACGGATCCCGCCTTCCGGGGCCGGGGGATCGCATGGCGGATGCTGGATCTCCTTACGGCGGCGGCCCGTGAGCGGGGCTGTTTGACAGTTTCCCTCCACGCCACCGCCATGGGCCGCCCGCTGTATCAGCGGTACGGCTTCACCGCCACGGACGACGAGATGGAGCTGGAGCTTCCGGCGGAAAAATCTGAACCATGAAGAGGAATCGCGTATGAAGATCGGCGTTTACGGCGGGACGTTCAACCCGCCCCACCTGGGCCATGTGACCGCGGCCCGGGCGGTATTCGAGCTGCTGAAGCTGGACCTGCTGCTGCTGGTCCCGGACCGGGAGCCGCCCCACAAGGCGCTGCCGGCGGGCAGCCCCACTCCGGAACAGCGGCTTGAGATGACCCGCCTGGCGGGGGAGCAGCTGGGCCTGGGGGACCGGGTCCAGGTGCTGGATCTGGAGCTGAAGCGGACGGGACGGAGCTATACCTCCGACACCCTGACCCAGCTGAAGGAGCGGTACCCGGAGGACGAGCTGTGGCTGCTGGTGGGAACGGACATGTTCCTCACCATCCAGACCTGGCATGAGGCGGGGAAGATCCTGTCCCTGGCGGGGATTGCCGCCTTCGGCCGAACGGAGGCGGACACGGAGGAGCTGTTCTCCGTCCAGCGGGACTATCTGTACCGGACGTATCCCCAGGCCCGGATCTTCACCCTCACCATCCCCGGCGTGGTGGACGTGTCCTCCACAGACCTGCGGGCCATGCTGGCGAAGGGGGAGGGCGCGAATCTCCTGCCGCCGGCGGTGTACGGCTATATCCTGCGGGAGGGGCTGTACGGCACTCGGGCAGACTTGAAGCGCCTGCCCCTGCGAGAGCTGCGGCCGGTGGCCCTGAGCTATTTGAAAAACAAGCGCATCCCCCACGTGCTGGGCACGGAGCAGGAGGCCATCCGTCTGGCGGAGCGGTACGGCGCCGATGTGGAGAAGGCCCGGGTGGCGGCACTGCTGCACGACTGCACGAAAAAGCTGAACATGGAGGAGCAGCTGGAACTGTGCGGCCGGTACGGCATCCAGCTGGACGAGCTGGAGCAGAAGGCTCTGAAGCTTCTCCACGCCAAGACCGGCGCCGCCATCGCCCGGGACGTGTTCGGCGTGGACGATGAAATCTACAACGCCATCTGGTGGCACACCACGGGCCATGCCCACATGACCCTGCTGGAAAAAGTGATCTATCTGGCGGATTATATCGAACCCTCCCGGAATTTTCCGGGGGTAGACAAACTCCGCGCTGTGTGTTATAAAGACCTGGACGAGGGCCTGCTGATGGGCCTGGAGATGACCATCGAAGAGATGACCGAAATGGGAAACCCTGTGCACCACGCCACCATTGAGGCGCGGGACGCATTGAAAGGATAGAGAGACAGTGGACAGAGAAAACGGAAAGCATCTGGCGGGCGGGACGCCGAAAAAGAGCAGACCCAAGAAGCCGAAGAAACCGAGCCGCCTGACCCGGCAGCAGAAGCTGCTGATCGCGGTGGCCGTAGTGCTGGCCATCGTGCTGATCGCGGTGGTGGCCTGCCAGAGCCTGTTCATCCGGCCGGATCTGCCGGACAAGAACGCGGATGCGGACAGCGGGACCCAGGAAGAGGAGATCGACTGGGGCGAAGGGACCCGTCCCCGCAGCGACGGGGAGCGGAAGAGCGAGGACTATTACACGGTTCTGATTCTGGGCCGGGACACGGGGGGCGGCGGCAACACGGACACGATGCTGCTGGCCAGCTACGATGTGACCAACCAGAAGGCCACGGTGATGTCCATCCCCCGGGACACCATGGTGAACGTGTCCTGGGACATCAAGCGCATCAACTCCGTGTATAACTACTATGGCGGCGGAGACCGGGGCATCCAGTATCTCTATAAGGAGATCGCCCAGCTGGTGGGCTTTGAGCCGGACTATCAGGTGGTCGTGGAGTGGGAGGCCGTGGGCCAGATCGTGGACGCCATGGGCGGCGTCTGGTTCGACGTGCCCCGGAACATGAACTACGACGATCCCTATCAGGATCTTCACATCCACCAGGAGAAGGGCTACCGCCTGCTCTCCGGCGACGACGCCATGCAGGTGCTCCGCTACCGCCACGACAACGACATGCGCTACGGCTATCCGGACGGCGACCTGGGGCGCATCAAGACCCAGCAGGCGTTTCTGACTGCCATGGTGGACCAGCTGCTGAAGATCGGGAACATCACCAAGATCAATCAGTTCATCCGGGTGTTCCAGAACAACGTGGAGACGGACCTGAGCTTCCAGAACATCCTGTGGTTCGCCCAGCAGGCGATCCTGGGCGGGCTGAGCATGGAGAACGTGGAGTTTGTCACCATGCCCAACCGGACCGCCTCCTGCTGGAGCCGCACCTATCACAACTATCAATCCTACGTGGTGCCTGATGCGGATGAGCTGCTGGAGCTGGTGAACACCAAGCTGAGCCCCTATATGGAAGTTTTCACCCTCAGCGACCTGGACATCATGTCCGTCAACTCTGACGGCAGCATCAGCTCGTCCACCGGCCATGTAGAGGACAGCCGGGCGGCCCAGCCGCCGGTGAAGCCCACCACGCCCAGCAAGCCGGAGGAGGAGACGCCCACGGTGGATGAGAACGGCAATCCTATCGATCCGGACACCGGCCTGCCGGTGACGCCGGACGGCGGAACCACGGACCCGGGGACGGGCGGGACCACAGACCCGGGAACCGGCACGACGGATCCCGGAACGGGGACAACGCCCGACGGCGGCACGACAGATCCCGGCACCGGCGGCGGGACCACAGGACCTGATACCGGAGAAGGGACCACCGACCCCGGCACAGGCACCGGCGGAATCACCGATCCCGGCACCAGCACAAGCGGGACTCCGGACGGCGGCACGCCCGACGCAGGCGGAGGAACGGTCGATTCGGGCACTGGAGACAGCCAGACCTCCGGCACCGGAGATGCGGGCGGCGATGCTGCCGCAGAGGCTCCGGATGACGGCTTTATCATCGTGAGCTGAACGACGGAAAAGGGGTGGCACCATGGCGGACCAGATGGATGGAAAAGGACGTCCCCCAAAGAGAAGGTCCAGACTGACCAGGGGGCAGAAGGGGCTGATCGCCGCGGCCGCAGTCCTGGCCGTGGCTCTGGCGGGGGTCCTGGCCTGGCAGAGCCTGTTTGTCCGGCCGGACCTCAACGCCGGCAAGACAGAGCCCCAGGAGACGGAAGAACCCACCGATCCGGTGGAGGAGATCGACTGGGGCGAGGGGACCCGACCCCGCAGCGATGGGGAGCGGAAGAGCCAGGACTACTATACGGTCCTGATCCTGGGCCGGGACACGGGGGGCGGCGGCAACACGGACACGATGCTGCTGGCCAGCTACGACGTGACCAACCAGAAGGCCACGGTGATGTCCATCCCCCGGGACACTATGGTGAATGTCTCCTGGGACATCAAGAAAATCAACTCTGTCTATAATACCTATGGCGGCGGAGACCGGGGTATCCAGGCCCTGTATAAGGAGATCTCCCAGCTGGTGGGCTTTGAGCCGGATTATCAGGTGATCATCGAGTGGGAGGCCGTGGGTGAAATCGTGGACGCCATGGGCGGCGTCTGGTTCGATGTGCCCCGGAATATGAACTATGATGATCCTCTTCAAAACCTCCATATCCATCAGGAGAAAGGCTATCGCCTGCTCACGGGCGAGGACGCCATGGAAGTCCTCCGTTACCGCCATGACAACCGCAAGAACGGTGTGACGCTGGGATACCCGGAGGGAGACGTGGGCCGCATCAAGACCCAGCAGGCGTTTTTGAAGGCGATGGTCGAGCAACTGCTGAAAGTGGAAAATGTGCTGAAAGTCCGGCAGTTCATTCAGGTATTTCAGGACAATGTGGAGACAAACCTGACGTTTCAAAACATCCTCTGGTTTGCGCAGGCCGCATTTTTAGGTGGCCTGAAGGCGGAGAACGTGGAATTCGTCACCATGCCGGGTAACAGCAGTGCTTATGCTTACAGCGCGTCTATCAGCAGGGCGAACGGCGAATACTCGGAGGCCTCTTATGTGACCCCCTATCCCAATGAACTGCTGGAGCTGGTGAACACCAAATTGAGCCCCTATGCCGAGGTATTTACCCGCAGCGATCTGGATATGATGACCGTGAACAGCGACGGCTCCGTCAGTTCCTCCACCGGCCATGTGGAAGACAGCAACGCCACCCATCCCCGGTCCTACTGGCAGGCCCAGTGGACGCCCCAGGAGCCGGAGGAGGAGACGCCCCCGGAGGGTGAGACCGGCACCGGGACCGACCCTGATGCCGGAGCGCCGGAGACCGGCGGGGAGACCGGGACGCCCGGCGGTGGGGAGATCACGGATCCCGGCGGAGCCATGGATCCCGGCACGGGGATCATCGATCCGGACACGGGAGACCTGATCGACCCGGAGACCGGCGGCATCATCGACCCCGGCACCGGGCAGATCCTGGATCCCGGCACGGGACAGGTGATCGGCCAGATCCCGGGCGGCAGCGGAGACCCGGCGGCAGGCGAGAGCGGCGGGACCGCCCCGGAGACGCCGGATTCCCAGCTGTCTGACGGTGAGACGGCGCCTGGGGACCCCGGCACGTCCGACGGCGGCACCACGGCCCCGGACGACGGGTTTATCATTGTAAGCTGAGCGGCAGACATGCCGCAGATTCAAATGACCAGAAAGGATGAGTCCATGACACCGAAAGAGATGGCCCTGATCGCGGCCAAAGCCCTGGACGAAAAAAAGGGCGGCGACATCGCCGCCATCGAGATCACGGAGCAGACCACCCTGGCGGACTACTTCGTCATCGCCACCGGCAATTCCAACACCCAGATCAACGCCCTGTGCGGCGCGGTGGAGAAGGCCATGAAGGAGCAGGCAGGGGAGGATCCTCTCCGCCGGGAGGGCTACCGGGACGGCACCTGGGTCCTGCTGGACTACGGCTGCGTGGTGGTCCACGTGTTCTCCGCCGAGGCCCGGGAGTTCTATTCGCTGGAGCGGCTCTGGCACGACGGCAAGCCGGTGGACCTGAGCGGCGTCCTGACGGAAAACTGAGGGGCCGGCCCCGGCGGCTTCGGCTGCCGGGGCGGTCTTTTTCAGCAGACAGCAGAATTTCCCCCGTGGAGGACTTTTCCGTGTCTCCCTCTTGACAAAACGCGCAAAGCCACATAAAATAAACCCGTTAACGACATTGATGGGAAGAAAGGCGAAACGTCCTGCCTCCAGAGAGCCGGCGGCCGCTGTGAGCCGGTGGGGGAGTTTCGCGGATGACTGTTCCCGGAGTCTCCCGCCTGAACGGGTAGTAGGGCGGGACGGCAGGCCCCGTTACCGGCCGAGGCCCCTTGGGCCGCTGAGAGCCATCCGGCGACGGCTGGCTGAACAGGGTGGTACCGCGTAGGTTTCTTACGCCCCTGACCGCAGAGCGGTCAGGGGCCGTTTTCATCCCGCCGCAGATCCAACAGAGAAATCCATTCACAGGAATGAGGAGAAGCATATGAAGTACGATTTTGCCAGCATTGAGAAGAAGTGGCAGAAGAAGTGGCTGGAGGAGAAGCCCTTCACCGCCGTCACCGGGGACAAGACACGGGAGAAGTTCTTCGGCTTGATCGAGTTCCCCTATCCCTCCGGCCAGGGGCTCCACGTGGGCCACGCCCGGCCCTTCACCGCCATGGACATCATCTGCCGGAAGAAGCGGATGCAGGGCTACAACGTGCTGTTCCCCATCGGCTATGACGCCTTCGGCCTGCCCACGGAGAACTATGCCGTCCAGCACCACATCCACCCCGCCAATGTGACCCACGACAACATTGAGAACTTCCGCAAGCAGCTGCACATGCTGGGCTACTCCTTCGACTGGGACCGGGAGGTGAACACCACCGACCCCAGCTACTACAAGTGGACCCAGTGGATCTTCCTGCAGATGTTCAAGAAGGGCCTGGCCTACAAGGCCTCCATGCCCGTCAACTGGTGCACCAGCTGCAAGATCGTCCTGGCCAATGAGGAGGTTGTGGACGGTGTGTGCGAGCGCTGCGGCGGCCAGGTCATCCGCAAGGAGAAGAGCCAGTGGATGCTGGCCATCACCAAGTACGCGGATCGGCTCATTGACGACCTGGACGACCTGGACTTCATCGAGCGGGTGAAGATCCAGCAGAAGAACTGGATCGGCCGGTCCGAGGGCACGGAGGTGGACTTCACCGCCACCAACGGCGACAAGCTGACGGTATACACCACCCGGTGCGACACGCTGTTCGGCGTGACCTATATGGTCATCTCCCCGGAGCATCCCTATCTCCAGCAGTGGAAGGACCAGATCCGGAACTGGGACGCTGTGGCCGCCTATATCGAGGAGGCCGCCCGCAAGTCCGACTTTGAGCGGGGCGAGCTGAACAAGGAGAAGACCGGCGTCCGGCTGGAGGGCATCGAGGCTGTCAACCCCGCCAGCGGCAAGCACGTGCCCCTGTTCGTCTCCGACTACGTACTGATGGGCTACGGCACCGGCATCGTCATGGGCGTGCCGGGCCACGACCAGCGCGACTGGGAGTTCGCCACCAAGTTCGGCCTGCCCATCGTGGAGGTGGTCAAGGGCGGCGACATCACCAAGGAAGCCTTCACCCTGAAGGACGACACCGGCATCATGGTGAACTCCGGCTTCCTGAATGGCCTCACCGTCAAGGAGGCCATCCCCACCATGAAGAAGTGGGTGACGGAGCAGGGCATCGGCCGTCCCAAGACCAACTTCAAGCTCCGGGACTGGGTGTTCAGCCGCCAGCGGTACTGGGGCGAGCCTATCCCCCTGGTGAACTGCCCCAAGTGCGGCTGGGTGCCCCTGCCGGAGGACCAGCTGCCCCTGCTGCTGCCGGAGGTGGACTCCTACGAGGTCACGGACACCGGCGAGAGCCCCCTTAGCAAGATGACCGACTGGGTGAACACCACCTGCCCCAAGTGCGGCGGCCCCGCCCAGCGGGAGACCGACACCATGCCCCAGTGGGCCGGCTCCAGCTGGTACTTCCTGCGGTATATGGACCCCCACAACGACAAGGAGTTCGCCTCCAAGGAGGCCCTGGAGTACTGGTCTCCCGTGGACTGGTACAACGGCGGCATGGAGCACACCACCCTGCACCTGCTGTACTCCCGGTTCTGGCACAAGTTCCTCTATGACATCGGCGCCGTGCCCACCAAGGAGCCCTATGCCAAGCGCACCAGCCACGGCATGATCCTGGGCGAGGGCGGCGAGAAGATGTCCAAGTCCCGGGGCAACGTGGTGAACCCCAACGACATCGTGGACCAGTACGGCGCCGATACCATGCGCCTCTATATCATGTTCATCGGCGACTTCGAGAAGGCCGCCACCTGGTCCAACGACGCGGTGAAGGGCTCCAAGCGGTTCCTGGACCGGGTATGGAACCTGGCGGAGAACGCCTCCGACAGCTATGAGGTCACCCCCGCCAACGAGGCCATCATCCACAAGACCATCAAGAAGGTCACCGAGGACGTGGACAGCCTGAAGATGAACACCGCCATCGCCGCCATGATGACCATGGTGAACGAGCTGAGCGCCAACGGCTGCACCCGGGGCGATCTCAAATATCTGATCCTGCTGCTGAACCCCTTCGCCCCCCACATCACCGAGGAGCTGTGGGAGAACCTGGGCTTCGCCGCCCAGACGGGCAAGATGTGCTGCCAGGCGGAGTGGCCCGTGGCTGACGAGAGCAAGACCGTGGCCTCCACGGTGGAGATGGCCGTCCAAGTGAACGGCAAGCTGAAGGGCACCATCTCCATGCCCACCGACAGCGAGGAGAAGGCCGTGGTGGACGCCGCCCTGGCGGTGGAGAAGGTCCAGAAGGCCACCGAGGGCATGCAGATCGTCAAGACCATCCTGGTGAAGAACCGGCTGGTGAACCTGATCGCCAAGCCCGCGAAATAAGACCGCGCCCAGTGGCGCGTACAAGCGTTTTTGCCGGAGGCAAAAACCTTGGGGCGGACGGCCTGTGCCTGTCCGACTGCATCGTGGTGCGGGAGTTCCGCTGGACCGGGAACCGGCCGATGCATCTGGTGGGAGCATCCCAGTTCATCCCAATCACACCAAAAGGCCGGACGGGATTTCCCGTCCGGCCTGCGCTTCAGGCCCCGCCTGAGAAAGGAGAACCCATGAGCCGTCTGGACGAATTCCTGCGCCTGCTGTGCGGCAGGTTTGACAATACCCGGCAGCTGGAGGAGCTGCGGCGGAGCGGCGGCCCTGCCCTGCCGCTGGCAGAGCACGTCAACACCGTGTGCAACGACAAGATTGACGGCCTCCCCGCGGATTTTGCGGGAGCATTTGTGCTGGAGGAGAGCTATTACACCACAGAGGGAAAGACCCACGCCTCTCCCCACCTGTTCCTCTTCACAGAGGAGGGGGAGGCGGTGAAGCTGACCTCCTATCAGCTGCCCAAGGCGGCGGACGGCGGCGCGGCCACCTATGAGACACTGCCACCCCTGCGCTGGGAGGAGCTGCAGGTGTCCGAGCGGTTCACGCCTGCCCTCTACACCCTGCGGGACGGCGTGTGGGAGGGCGGCAGCGTCTGCATGTTCTCCCCGGTGCTGAAGTTCACCCTGCATGAGCGCTTCTCTCAGGAGTCCCTGGAGGTGGCGGAGACCATGGAGGTGAACGGGAAGCGGACGTTCGGGTACGATGTGCCCATCGTGTACCGGAGGGCGGCGGACTGATCTCCCGGTAGAAATGCTGATTTTCCGGAAAATCTCTTGACAACGACCCGGAAGGTTTGTATAATGCTTATGTTAAAGCCATAGATTATGGCCCTTAAAGTATCCTGGATTGAGCCGGATACCTCGGAGGGAGGGAAATATAGATGTCTGAGATCCATGTGAAGGACGGCGAGTCCATCGACAGCGCGCTGAAGCGTTTCAAGCGCAGCTGCGCCAAGGCCGGCGTCATCGCGGAAGTGCGGAAGAGAGAGCATTATGAGAGCCCCAGCGTCAAGCGCCGCAAGAAGTCTGAGGCCGCTCGCAAGAACAAGAAGCGCTATTATTGATCTGCCAAGGGAAAGTGCTGTGCCGGAAGGTACAGCACTTTTTATGTCCGCCGCCCTGGAAACAGCCTGGGCAGCAGATCCTGCACCTCCGGATACATCAGGAAGGCGGCGGCGAAGCCCATGTTCCCGCCGGTTCGCAGCTTCTGCGAAAGGGTGTCCGCGTCGTCGAAGAGGACGAAGTGCGTCTCCCCGTCCCGGGCATAGGTGAAATACCGGGCGCACAGGTCCTGGGAGAAGAAGACGGAGGGGGACTCCCGGTCCAGCAGGTCCTGGAGCTCCCGGCCGCTGAGGGGGTGGCCCTCGCCGCTTTGAGCCGGGAGGGTGAAGTCCATCCGCAGCCGCTGGACATCCAGGGCCAGACTGCCTGCCCCACCTCGTCCGGCGGCGGCCTCCTGCAGGCGCTGGACAAAGTTCCCGCCGGAGATGGCGGTGCAGATCAGGGGAATGGCGCCCGACGCCGCGGCGTAGGACTCCGGCACATAGACGGGGCGGGGAGACAGGCGCCGGGCCAGCGTCTCCGCAAAGGCCAGCCGGTCCGGTGCGGGAGGCTGCTCGAAATCCAGCAGCACGCCGCCGTAGCTCCGCCGCCCGCACTCCCGCAGCGCGGCGGCCGACAGCCGCTCCGGGCTGGCGACAAAGGGCGCGCCCCGGTCCGTGACGGACAGGAGCCCGCCCCGGGTCTGGAGCAGCAGGTTCTGCCGCAGGAGCGTGGAGTCCGGCCCGATGCAGTAGGCCACATGGGCCAGGGAACAGCGGAAGCGGGAGGCCTCCCGGGCCTCGGCCGGCGTCACGGCCAGATAGATCTGCAAAATGAACTCCCCCTTGTGGAATCCCGTTGGGACTGGTATACTAAAAGGAGACTATGCAGAGAAGGAGCCGCTTATGCCGTTTTCCCTGACGCCCCGCTGGGTGTTCCAGCATTACAGCGAGATCACGCCGGACTGGCTGCGGCAGCAGGGGATCACCCTGCTGCTCAGCGACCTGGACTTCACCCTGGCCGCCAAGAAGACCCGCCGGCCGGACCAGCCCCTGCGGGACTGGATCGCTGCCCTCCGCAAGGCGGGGATCGGTTTCATGATCGTCTCCAACAACCGCTCCGGCAGCCGGGTGACGGAGTTCTGCGCGGACCTGGGGGTGCCGTATCAGGGCCGCGCGGGCAAGCCCAGCCCCAGGGGCCTGGAGGCCGCCATGGCACGGGCCGGGGCAGACCGGGCCTGCACCGCCATGCTGGGGGACAAGCTGCTGACGGATATGCTGGCCGCCAACCGGGCCGGAGTCCTGCCCCTGATGGTGGAGCCGGTGGGCGGCGCCGTGACGCCATGGCAGAAGGTGCTCCACGCTCTCCAGGCCCCGTTTAAGGCTGTCTGCCGCCGCAAAATGGAAAAAAAGTCCTGAAAAATACTTGCATTACCGGACAACATAGGATAAAATAGCAGAGGAATTTTTATAGAGATAGAGAGGCGGCCGGCTGGTCAGCTTTTCTTGAGATTTCAGAGGAGGATCATTTATGCCAACGATTACTGCCGGCGATTTCCGCAATGGTGTCACTTTTGAAAAGGACGGGAGCGTTTGCACCGTGGTGGAGTTCCAGCACGTGAAGCCCGGCAAGGGCGCCGCTTTCGTGCGCACCAAGTACAAGAACGTGATGACCGGCGCCATCCGCGAGGAGTCCTTCAACCCCACCGCCAAGTTCGAGCAGGCCACCGTGGAGCGCAAGGACGCCGAGTACAGCTACAACGACGGCGACCTGTACTACTTCATGGATCCGGAGACCTACGACATGGTCCCGCTGAACCGGGACGTGCTGGGCGACGCCTTCCGCTTCGTGAAGGAGAACACCGTCTGCAAGCTGGTGAGCTACAAGGGCAGCGTGTTCACCGTGGAAGTGCCCAACTTCATGGACCTGGAGGTCACGGAGACCGAGCCCGGCCTGCGGGGCGACACCGCCACCAACGTGACCAAGCCCGCCACCCTGGAGACCGGCGCCGAGGTCAAGGTGCCCCTGTTCATCAACACGGGCGACAAGATCCAGATCGACACCCGCACCGGCGAGTATATCGGCCGCAGCAAGGAGTAAGCGAGGCAAAGGGGGGAAGCGTTTCCCCCCTTTTGTTCCTGAGAATAACCGCAACGCTGTTTGTGAAGGAAAGGAGCTGCTGTTATGGAGATCACGGAGAAGGTCGCGTATCTGAAGGGCCTGGCCGAGGGCATGGAGCTGGACACCGAGAAGAAGGAGGGCAAGCTGCTTGCCGCCATCATCGACGTGCTGGACGACATCGCCCTGGAGATCGCGGATATGAAGGCGGGCCAGGAGGAGCTGTACGACGGCCTGGACGCTGTCAGCGACGACCTGGAGGACGTGGAGGACGCCGTCTTCGGCGAGGATGACGAGGACGAAGAGGATGCATACGAGTATGAGGAGCCGGAGGAGGACGAGGACTGCTACGCCACCACCTGCCCCACCTGTGAGGAGACCATCTACTTCGACGAGTCCGTCCTGGAGGACGGCGAGGTCATCTGCCCCAACTGCGGCGAGAAGCTGGAGTTCGATCTGAACGGCCTGGAGGACGAGGACAAGCCCCAGGACGAGGAATAATCCCCATACGTGAACGCAGGAGCCCGGTGCACAGCACCGGGCTCCTGTTTGTATTTTCCACTGCTACTCCACTGTGACGGCGAACCTGCAGCAGGTCCCGCCGCCCAGCACCGTCTCCACGGTCTGCACCGTGATGCGTTTTTCGGGCAGCAGCTGTTCCAGAATATACAGCACGCTCTGCCGGGAACATTCGCAGTGGGCGGCGTCGGCCGTCTCTCCCCGCAGCACCTCGGGGCAGACGCATTTGGGATAGCCCACCTCATAGAGGCGCCCGGGCTGGAGGACCCTGGCAAAAAAGCCCTCCGTGTCCCCGTATTTCCGGTACTGGGCGTCCAGGTCGCAGCCGCACTCCCGGAACTGTGCCGCCTGGACAGGCAGGACGGTCTCCCGCACGCACCGGACAGCTTTTTCTCTGTAATCCATGTCTCTTTCTCCCAATCTTTCAATCATTCTCTCCGGCGGTTTCCTCCGGAACGCCGATCCAGCAGGCGAAGTCCGTGGCCAGGAAAGCCTCCTGGGCCTGCTGCACCCCGGCGTCCAACCGGGAGACGCGGCCAAGGCCCGCCACCAGTGGATCGATGTACCGCAGCTTGGCGGGAATCCGGAACCAGAGTCCGTTCTCCGGCCGGTCCGCGCTCCGCTCCACCCGGCAGAAGCGCCGGAACCGGCGCCACCGGCGGGCGCTGGCCGGATCCGCCTCCAGCTTTTGGATGACAAAAGGCTCCGTCCGATACAGGTTGTCCTCTGTCAAGACCTGCCGGTTCACGGCATCGCGCAGCAGGTCCGCCAGGGCCTGCATGGCGAAGCGGTCCTCGTCCGCCACATAGACCCGGGCGGTCTGGAGCGAAGCCTCTGTGAAGGCGCAGGCGGTCTCCAGCGTGCGAAAGGCCAGCTCCGGCCGGCCGGACTCGTCCCGCCAGACGGTGAGGTCTTCATAGAATGCGCGGAGGGCGTCCGCCCCGGCGAAGCCGTAGCACCGCAGGTCCCCCAGCGTGTACTCCAGACGGTCGGCGGAGAGCTGGGGGGAGTCATTGTCGGCGATGGGATAGCGGTGGTAATCCGCCACGTCCTCCGTTGCGAGACCGTATTCTCCCAGCAGCACCTGAAGCTCCGGCGAGGTCTCGATGAGCTCCGCCGTCCGTGCCTCGGTGGACTCCTGATGCAGGTGGTCCCCGTGGAGAAAATCCACCACATGGGCAAAGGCGGGGGTGGCCGCATCGTGGAGCAGCCCCGCCGCGCTCTGGCGGAGATCGCCGGTGAAGTGCCACACGATCAGCCCCACGCCCATGCTGTGGTCAAACCGGGAGTAGGGCACCCACCCGGCAAAACGGGGGAAGGACGTGTACTCGCACCCGCAGTTCATGCCCACCTGCCGCAGCCGGGCCATGGGCGGCGTCTCCGCCAGACGGCAGAGGAATTCCGGAATCTCCGGATGATACAGGGACCAATTTTCCGTCATGGCGCCCTCAGGCCTCCGGCTTTTTCTGCAGGCTGCACAGTCCCGCGCCGATGGCGGTGGCAAACGTGGCGTTTTCGGGAATGATATAGTGGATGCCGTACAGCTTTTCAAATAGCTGGAAATTCGTGACCGCCTGGGGCAGGGTGGTCATGGACCCGGTCAGCACCACGGTCTTGGAGTCACAGCACTGGCAGGCCAGCACCGTCATGGTGCCGATGGCCTGGAGTACTAGGTTCACCACGCCGGCCGCCAGGTCCGCGGGAGTGGCGTCCTCCGCCAGATCGCCGAAGTTGGCGGCAGTCATATCCGGGTCCAGAGTGGGAGCGGAGTGGACCGTGATGTCCTTCATGGTCAGGTCCACGTGGTCCAGGTTGCCGCTCTCCGCCAGCTTTTTGATCTGGCCGAAGCGCTCCATTCCCACCAGCTTGTGGCAGAGCCCGCCCAGGGTGCCGCCGCCGATCCCGCTGCCGCACAGGTGGCGGATGCCGTCGGGAGACGCCCAGAGGAAGGCGGTGCCGGTGCCCATGCTGACCACCACGGCGGAGGACTGGCCCGACAGGGCCAGGGCCCCGGTGCCGCTGGCAGAGAACTCGTCCACCTTGCAGGTGGGCAGACCGTAGATGTCGCCCTCCACATAGGAGGCGCCCACGCCGGTGAGCACCACCCGCCGCACATCCCGCAGGGAGAGCCGGTTGCTGGTGAGATAGTTGCCCAGGGCGCCATACAGGCTGGTCACCTGATCCTCCGCCCGGACTCGCAGCATGGAGATCACGCTGCCGTCGGTCCGCAGACCCACGATCTTGGTGGTGGAGCCGCCGATGTCAATGCCTAAGATCACATCCATTGTGATGACTTCCTTTCAGCGGCAGACGGCCGCTTGGTTTTCGGTGGGGCGCTTACTGGATGGTGCCTCCGCTGAGGTCGAGCGACTCGGTGATATCCCGCCCCTGGCTGTCATAAAAAGCAATCTTCTCTATACTGATGGGCCCTGTGGAGACGGTGTCATCCGCTGGGGCGCTCACCAGAAAGACGGGAGAGGCCGGAATGTCCAGCGCATAAGGCCCGCCGCCCTCCGGTGAAAAGACCGCCCGGGCAATGCGGCCGTCACCGTTCCGCCCCAGGAAGAGCAGCATCCGCTCTCCGCCGGATTCCACCACCCCGTTGCGGAAGGAGCCGGTGCCGCGACCGGAGTGGTCGAATTTATACCGCCCGGTGAATCCTCTCGAAAGACACAGGTATCCCAACCGTCCGTCCAGCTCCAGAGGAACATAGGTGCGGCTTCCGACGGTCACCGGCTGATACAGCTGGAGCCGGTCCGCCTCGTAGGGAACGGACCTGCCCCGGTTGAACCATTGGAGCGCGGCCGGTTCCAGCCCATTGAGGTCCGCGTCCAGAGGAAACGAGCAGTGGTATGCAGTGAGGCCGGCCAGGATGCACAGAATGGCCGCCGCAGAGAAGAGGAGAACACGCTTTTTCACGAGAAAACCCTCCAGTCCCATGTGCGCCGGAAAATGTGCGGTTCAATCTTTCCCCATCATAGGGGAGGGCGGAGTTGTTGTCAAGATGATTGATAAAAAATTGACAACAAATTCGGAAAAAGCGTTGCTTTTCCCGGAAGAACCGCTTATAATTCAAGAGAATAACAACCCCGGACAGGCCGCTTCCGGCGGCGCCGGGGCCCGAAACTTCACGGAAGGATCTGTGCCGGCGGCACAGGGGAAACGGTTATGAAAACGGAAGAGAAACTCAATCTGACCATGCTCTGCGATTTTTATGAGCTGACCATGGGCAACGGCTATTTCCGGGCAGGGCTCCAGGATCGGATCACCTATTTCGATGTGTTTTTCCGCAACGTGCCGGACAACGGCGGGTTCGCGGTCTGCGCGGGTCTGGAGCAGCTGGTCCAGTATATTCAGAACCTGCACTTCGACGAGGAGGACATCGCCTTCCTGCGGGACAAGCACCTGTTCTCCGAGGATTTCTTGAACTACCTGCGGGACTTCCGTTTCACAGGCGACATCTGGGCGGTGCCGGAGGGGACGCCCATCTTCCCCCGGGAGCCGGTGGTGACGGTCCGGGCGCCGGCTATCCAGGCCCAGCTGATCGAGACCTTCACCCTGCTGACCATCAACCACCAGAGCCTGATCGCCACCAAGGCCAACCGGATCGTCCGGGCGGCCCAGGGGCGGACGGTGCTGGAGTTCGGCTCCCGCCGGGCCCAGGGCACGGACGGCGCCATCTCCGGCGCCCGGGCGGCTTACATCGGCGGCTGCGCCGGCACGGCCTGCACCATCTCCGACCAGCTGTACGGCGTGCCCGCCGGCGGCACCATGGCCCACTCCTGGGTCCAGATGTTCGACAGCCAGTATGAGGCCTTCAAGACCTATTGCGAGATCTACCCCAACAACGCCACGCTGCTGGTGGATACCTACAATGTGCTCAAATCCGGCGTGCCGGATGCCATCCGGGCCTTCAACGAGGTGCTGAGGCCCCTGGGCATCCAAAAGTGCGGCATCCGCCTGGACTCCGGCGACATGGCCTATCTGACCCAGGAGGCCCGGAAAATGCTGGACGCCGCCGGCTGGACCGAGTGCCAGATCTCCGCCTCCAACTCTCTGGACGAGTATATCATCCAGGACCTGCTGCTGCAGGGCGCCAAGATCGACGTGTTCGGCGTGGGCGAGCGGATGATCACCGCCCGCAGCGAGCCGGTGTTCGGCGGTGTGTACAAGCTGGCGGCGGTGGAAGACGGAGACGGGAAGATCATCCCCAAGATCAAGGTCAGCGAAAACCTGGACAAGATCACCATTCCCCATTTCAAGAAGACCTATCGGATCTTTGACAACGCCACCGGTAAGGCGGAGGCGGACTACATCACCGTCTGGGACGAGACGGTGGACGAGAGCGCCCCGCTGGAGCTCTTCGATCCCAGGGCCACCTGGAAGCGCAAGACCTATACGAACTTCACCGCAAAGCCCCTGCAGGTCCCGGTCTTCCAGGGGGGAGAGCTGGTCTATCAGCTGCCTGCGCTGCCGGAGATCCAGGCCTACTGCCGCGCCCAGGTGGACACGCTGTGGGATGCGGTGAAGCGGTTCGAGAATCCCCATACCTACTATGTGGATCTGAGCCAGAAGCTGTTCGACATCAAGCAGGATCTGCTCCGCCGGAGCAGATGACCGCCAGCCCCGCCCTCCGGCGGGGCTGATTTGTTCACAGAATATTGGTTGCGGAGCGCTGGGTATTTCAGTATAATAATAAGATAAGCGGTCGAAGCTGAGAGAGAAGGAGGTGGGCCGCACCATGCGAAAAAGAAGGCTGCCCCAGCCGGAGGAACGGACGGAACGGCGGATCTCCGCCGCTACCAGCCTGTCCATCTGCGCGCTGACGGTGATCGCCCAGATCGTGCTGACGCTGGCGCTGACCCAGCTGCTGGCGGAAAAGATCAGCTACGTCTATCTCATTCTGGAGCTGGCCGGCGCCGTGGTGGCGATTTGGGTGTATCTGCGCCCCGGCAGCCCCTCCTATAAGCTGGTGTGGATGTGCCTGCTGCTGGCTCTGCCGGTGGCCGGCATGATCCTCTTCCTTCTGTGGGGCGGGACCCACCAGGCCAAAAGCCTGAGCCTGCGGAAGGTCGCCCCTCCGGCGGAGCGGGAGAGCGCCCGCCAGGCCAGCGCTGCCAATGTGGCCCGCCTGAGCCGGCGCTCCCCGGCCTGGGGACGGCTGGCCTCCTATCTGCAGTCCCGGGACTTCCTGCTCTACGGCGGCTCACAGGCCCGGTATTTCGCGGAGGGAGCCGATTTCTTTGACGACCTGGTGCTCCACCTCCAGAGAGCGGAGATCTACATCTTTCTGGAGTATTACATCCTGGCGGAGGGCCAGATTTGGGATCGGATCTTCCATGTGCTGCGGGAGCGGGCCGCCGCCGGTGTGGAGGTGCGGATCATCTTCGACGACTTCGGCAACCTCACCCGCTTTTCCGACGCCTCGCTCCAGGCCCTGCAGGACGCCGGCGTGGAGGTGGAGGTGTTCAATCCCGTCCACCGCTACGTGAACCGGATTTACTTCAACTACCGGGACCACCGGAAGATCGCCGTCATCGACGGGGTGCACGCCTACACCGGGGGCATCAACATCGCCGATGAGTACGCCAACCTGTTTGTCCGGTTCGGCCACTGGAAGGACACCGCTGTCCGGATTGACGGCGCCGGGGCCTGGGGCTTTGCCTCCCAGTTCATTCAGATGTGGAAGATGATCGGCCGATCCCTACCCAATGAGGACGACTACTACCGTCCCCGGGTGGAGATCGAGGGCACCGGCTGGTGCCAGCCCTTCACGGACGGTCCGCTGAACAACCCGGACAATCCCATCGAGGACACCTACCTCCAGCTGATCGCCTCCGCCCAGAAGATGCTGTATATCACCACGCCCTATTACGCGGTGGAGGAGTCCATGCAGAAGGCCCTGTGCATCGCCGCCGACGCGGGGGTGGACGTGCGGCTGGTGGTGCCCGCCATTCCGGACAAGAAATATGTCTACATGGTGGCGGAGACCTACTGGGGCGAGCTGCTGGCCCACGGCGTCAAGATCTACCGCTACACCCCCGGCTTCGTCCACGCCAAGAGCGTCATGGTGGACCGGGAGGTGGCCCTGGTGGGCAGCACCAACATGGACTACCGGACGTTCCAGCTGCACTACGAATGCGCTGTGCTCCTCTATCACATGCCAGCGGTGGAAGACCTGCTGGAGGATCTGGACCATATGGTGGCCCAGAGCGAGCCCTATACGCTGGCGGAGTGGAATCGGCGGTCCTGGCTGCGCAAAATGTGCGCCTCTCTGCTGCGGCTGGTGGCCATCTGGTTCTGACGCGGCCGCTCTCATTTTGCTTTAGGAGGTCCCCATGTCCCGCGAATTGACACCACAAGAGGCTGCGGAGCGCAGCCTCATCAAAAAATACCGCAAGGAGCTCTGGAACCCCTTCATCGCCGCCGTCAAGCGGTATGAGCTGATCACCCCCGGAGACCGGATCGCCATCTGTATCTCCGGGGGAAAGGACTCCATGGTGCTGGCCAAGCTGATGCAGGAGCTCCAGCGCCACACGGAACAGCCCTTTGAGCTGGTTTTTCTGGTGATGGATCCGGGCTACGCCCCGGCCAACCGGGCGCTGATCGAGGAGAACGCCGCCCGCCTGGGCATCCCCATCACCGTGTTCCGGAGCGATATTTTCGACGTTGCCTATCAGGTGGAGAAGAACCCCTGCTACTTATGCGCCCGGATGCGCCGGGGCTTTCTGTACAGCAAGGCTCAGGAGCTGGGCTGCAACAAGATCGCCCTGGGACACCATCTCTCCGACGTGCTGGAGACCACGCTGCTGGGCCTGTTTTACGGCGCCCAGCTCCAGACCATGCCCCCCAAGCTCCGCAGCAGAAATTTCCCAGGCATGGAATTGATCCGTCCGCTGTATTGTGTCCATGAGGACGCCATCATCGCCTGGAAGAACTACAACGGTTTGCGGTTTCTCCAGTGCGCCTGCCGCTTCACAGAGGAGCGGGACGGCGCGGCCGACGGCGTGGGCGAGAGCAAGCGGCAGGAGATGAAGCTCCTGCTGCGGGAGCTGAAAAAGACCAATCCCAACATTGAGAAAAGCATGTTCCGGGCCATCCATGGCGTCCAGCTGGACACATTCCCGGGCTTCAAATTCCGAGGCAGAGCGTTCACGTTTCCGGAGGCCTACGACCTGCGGGGCGCCTCCTCCGCGGAGGAGGATGCGGCGCTTTGATACAGAGGAGGTGCGCAGATGAATTACTATCGCTGTGAGAACCCGGACTGCGGGTTTCTGGCAGAGGAGGAACCGGATGTCTGCCCCCAGTGCGGGGGCACCTTTTTCCTCTCTGTGGACGAAGAGGAGCTGACGGGGCCCGACTGGGTGCAGCTGGGCAACCGGGCTGTGGATGAGGAGCGGCCCACGGACGCGCTGGCCTGCTACCAGCAGGCGGCGGCCCTGGATGATATGCTGGGCGTGACGAACCTGGGCTGGTGTCTGGAGGCTGGGATCGGCGTGCCTGCCGACCCCCGGCAGGCGGTGGTGCTGTACGCCCAGGCCGCCGCCCGGGACTATATGCCCGCCCTGACGAACCTGGGGTACTGCTACGCCCACGGCATCGGTGTGGCGCGGGATGACGCCAAAGCGGTGGAGTGCTTCCGCAAGGGGGCGGAAAACGGCTTTCCCAGGGCCCAGTTCCTGCTGGGGGAGGCCTATTCCCGCGGCCTGGGAGTGGAGCAGAGCGACGAGGAGGCCGCCCGCTGGTATCAGTCCGCCGCATGGCTGGGCTATCCCGCGGCGCAGACGGAACTGGGGCGCTGCCTGGAGTTCGGCACCGGCCTGCCCCGGAGCATCGAGCAGGCGGTGAAATGGTACCGCGCTGCGGCGGACAATGGCAACGCGCCGGGCCAGTGCTGCCTGGGGTTCCTGTATGAGAGCGGCCAGGGGGTGGAGCAGAGCTGGGAGGAGGCGGTGCGGTGGTACCGCGCCGCCGCGGAGCAGGACTATCCCCGGGCCCTGTGCAACCTGGCCTGGTGCTATGAGTACGGCAAGGGCGTGGAGCAGGACTACCCGGAGGCGGCCCGGCTGTATCTCCGCGCGGCGGAGCAGGGCTATCCCCGGGGACAGCTGTGCATGGGCTTCTGCTGTGAGCGGGGCCGGGGCGTCCCGCTGGATCTGGCCGCTGCCGCGGACTGGTACCGGAAGGCGGCCGAGCAGGAGGACGAGGACGCCCAGTGCTGCCTGGGATTTCTGTACGAGAGCGGCCAGGGCGTGGAACAGAGCTGGGAGGAGGCGGTGCGGTGGTACCGTGCCGCCGCGGAACAGGGCCTGCCTCGTGCCCAGTGCAATCTGGCTTGGTGCTATGAGTACGGCAAGGGCGTCCCTCAGGATCTGGAGGAGAGCTACTGCCTGTACCGGAAGGCGGCGGAGCAGGGGGATGCCAGAGGACTTTTCTGCGTGGCCCGCTGCTTCGACTACGGCCGCGGCGTGGCGCAGAACAGCACAGAGGCGGTGGCCTGGTATCAAAAAGCGGCGGACGCCGGCTCCGCGGCGGCCATGTGCGACCTGGGCGTGTGCTATGAACGCGGCGAGGGCGTGGAGCGGGACCTGAACAGGGCCGTGAACCTGTACCGGCGGGCAGCCGAGGCCGGCAATGCCGCCGGGCAGTGCAATCTGGGATTCCTGTACGAGAGCGGCGAGGGTGTGGAGCAAAGCTGGGAGGAGGCGGTGCGGTGGTACCGCGCTGCCGCAGAGCAGGGAATGCCCCGTGCCCAGTGCAACCTGGCCTGGTGCTATGAGTACGGCAAGGGCGTGGAGCAGAACTGGAAGCGGGCTGTCCACTGGTACCGTCAGGCGGCGGACCAGGAGGACCCCCGGGGGCTGTTCTGCATGGGCGTCTGCTGCAAATACGGCCGCGGCGTGGAACAGAACTGGGAAGAGGCGGTCCAGTGGTACCGCCGGGCGGTGGATGCCGGTTCCGCCGCGGCCATGTGCAACCTGGGCGTGTGCTACGAACGGGGCGAAGGCGTGGAGCGGGACGCAGCGGAGGCAGCCCGGCTGTACCGACAGGCGGCGGAGCGGGAGGACGCGGCCGCCCAGTGCAACCTGGGATATCTGTATGAGACCGGAGAGGGCGTAGAACAGAACTGGCAGGAGGCTGTCCGCTGGTATCAGGCGGCGGCGGAGCAGGGCTACCCCCGTGCCCAGTGCAACCTGGGCGTCTGCTGGGAGTTCGGCCACGGCGTGGCGAAGGACCCGGTCAAGGCAGCCGACCTGTACCGGCAGGCCGCAGAGGGCGGCGACCGGGTGGCCGCCTGCAATTTGGGGTATCTGTACGAGACCGGCGTCGGCGTGGCGCAGAGCTGGGCGGACGCGGTGAAGTGGTACCGCCAGGCGGTGGAGGAGTCCGAGCCCCGTGCCCAGTATAATCTGGCCTGGTGCTATGAGCACGGCAAAGGTGTGCCCCGGGATCTGAGGCAGGCGAGAGAACTCTATCAGGCCGCCGCGGAGCAGGGGTATGCGGGCGCCCGGGAGGCGGCGGACCGTCTGGAGAAAGACGGGAGCAGGCGGGGCGGCGGATTCCTCCGGGGCTTTCTGGACGGCCTGCGGGGCCAGTGAACGGTCTTACATAGTGGCGGGCGCGGGATTCCGCGCCCGCCTGAAAAAACCTCTGGAGAAAAATGAAAAAAGGGGTTGACAAAATCACGCTTTTCTGTATAATAATATCTGTTCGCTGCGGAGTGAACACAACTCATAGCGGGTTTGTGTAAGGGTAGCACAGCAGACTCTGACTCTGTATGTGAGGGTTCGAATCCTTCACCCGCTGCCAGATGAGAAAACCTCGGAACTGCAATGGTTCCGAGGTTTTTCTTTATTTTCAACGGTTTGCCAATGTCCAGATGCATTTCACCAACTAAAACAAATGTTCTGGTTTGGCGCAATGTGAGTGGATAAAGAGCTGCTAAATGCTAACGTGTTTGCTAATCCTTTTTGCCCTGGTAAAAATCTGTCATCGCGGTCTGATATCGCTGGATATCCGCCTGGGCGATATGGGTGTAGATTTTGTGCATGGTAGTGGCATCGGCCCAGCCGCCAATCTCCATTGCAATGCGTTCCGGTACTTGCAGATGATAGGCCAGGGAGGCAAAGCTGTGCCGCAGGCCATGGACGCCCACGTCCGGTAAATTGTTTTCCCGGCAGATCTTCTTCACGGCGCCGCGGAGACTGTTCTGTGAGATGTCCAAGACAGGTCCGACTGACTTCCGGTCCCGTTGGATGGCCGCCGTCAGCTCCGGGATTATCACCGGCACGTTGCGGGTGGAGGTGGCATTTTTGTTTTGCACCTTGCGCTGGTATTTGTTGTCCTCATTGAGCACCACGGCGCCCTGTACCCGGATAAACTTAGGATTTGCCGGAATGTTCTCCCACCGGAGGGCCTGGATCTCGGAGATCCGCAAGGAGGAGAGAGCCAACAGCGCCGGAACGGCATAGCGGGTATCCTTGACAGCGGAGACAAATACCCGGATCTCATCCGGTGTGAGAAAGGGCCTCTCTTTGGGCACAGGAGCCGCCAGAGAGACCTTAGGCAGCTTCCGGCCTGTGGTGTGCTCTACGACACCACGAACAAAGGCAAAGGCCGTCTTGAGGGTCTTGGGGGCGCATAGGGCGGCCTCCATGTTGACGATGCCCTGCCACTCCTCATCATCAATCTGATCCAAACGCCGGGGCATGGTGGCCTGGAAGCGATGCTTCTGGATAGTCCGGTAGCCCCGGATCGTCACAGGAGAAAGGGTGTTGCTTCGCTCCTCGATATAGGTGTCGATGGCCTCCGTCAGGGTGGGAGCCTCCGGAGCGGCTTTGGCCCGTTTGCCCGCCAGGTATTCGGCTTTGATGGCCCGGGCCTCCCGGATGCAGGCCGCCCGGTTCGGTTCCGTGACAGGTATGCTCTCGCCACCCAGCCGCAGCTGAATGAAATAATTTCCTGACGGGAGCTTGCGTGGCTCCGGTAGTTTCATGATGGTGCCTCCAGAAAATAAAACATTTGTTCGATTTCACGATTGTGGAAAAGCCGCCCGCCAAGGGCGGCTTTTTTTACTGCGCCTTCTTCAGAGCTTTGATCTCCTTGGTGTGGAGCTTGAGGAGTTCGTGGTGGAGATCAAGCTCCTCCTGAATTTTGTCCATCAGGTCCGGATCGGGGAGGGCCTTGAGTTTTTCATTGGCGGCGGCGAGGCCGTCGGCCAGGAGATCAAACTTCGGATGGATGTCAGCCTCCAATAATA
>DWXY01000041.1 GCA_019118935.1 Candidatus Oscillibacter pullicola | reverse complement strand
CATGGTGTTGTAGTTTCTCTGCTTGCACTCGTTGCATCTCAAAGTGACCTTCACGCGCATCTAACGGCACCTCCTTATTATTGGGTCTCTCTCCGGCGGACCGGGAGAGTCCCGATTGCCTCCCTGCAGCTTGGCGGGCAGACCTCCATGGCTGAAAAGCGAAAAAAGCGCATGAAAAGAAAGCCCTTTTTCACAGGTAAGAATGATTGTACCACAGGTCAAGCCGCCGGTCAACCTCTTTTTGAAAAAAATGTCAGGTTTTTTCCGCCTTGCGCGGTCCGCCCTGATGTGGTATCCTGTGGGCAGGAAAAACGCGCCATACCGGCGTTTATTCTTCCCTGGAAAGGAGACCACCATGCGCATCATGGCCATCGACTACGGCGACGCCCACACCGGCATCGCCGTCTCCGACCCCACCGGCCTGCTGGCCGGCTTCACCACCGTTATCAACGCCTACCGCCCGGACCGGGTGGCGGAGCAGATCGCGCTTCTGGCAAAGGAGCACGGGGCGGAACGGCTGGTGCTGGGACATCCCATCAACATGGACGGCACCCGCGGGCCCCGCTCGGAGAAGGCCCAGGCCATGCGGCAGCTGCTGGAGGAGACCACCGGCCTGCCGGTGGTCCTGTGGGACGAGCGGCGCACCACCATCGACGCCCACCAGATCCTGATGAGCAGCGGCAAGAACGCCAAAAAGCGGAAGAAGGTCGTGGACGCTGTGGCGGCGTCGCTGATCCTGGAGGGCTACCTCACCTATTTAAAAACGCACCCGGAGGGATAAGGACAGGCGGTCCCGGACGCGCCAGCGTCCGGGACCGCTTTCACACGTCCCTCATTCCGCCGCCTCTTCCGCACGGGCGGGCACAGGCGCCGCGGAGGGCACCAGCAGCCGGAACAGCCGCCGCACCAGCGGGCCGCAGAAAAAGATCTGCCAGAAAAACGCCATGGGGAAATTGCAGACCACCGTCTGGAGCCAGGAGGGCACCAGCTCGATCCCCGGCCGCTGGAAGATCACCGTGGCCCATAGGCTCATGGCCGGGCACATGACGCACACCGTCATGGCGGACCGGGCCAGGACGGCGGCAAAGGGCCACTCCCGGGGCACCGCCAGCCGTGCCGCCAGGCGGGCGGCCAGGGGGTCTCCCACAACCGTGCTGGTCAGGAAGCACAGCGCGAACATCAGCGGCAGCTCCCGCAGGGCGCCCAGGATCCCGGCGTTTGTGAGGCCGCCGTTCCGCAGGCCCGTGTTGTACAGCTCCATGGCCAGCACCATGAAAAAGGACATCAGCAGGCCGAAGATCACTTTCTGTACAGTTGTTTTTGGCATGATGATCCAAACACTCCTTATCCTGAGCAGAAAAAAGAGGGCGCAGCCTATCGCTCCATAGACTACGCCCAGCGGACTTATTTCTATCTCAGTATTTGTTTTTCCACGATGGGATTTCCCTTTCATTATAGCATCTCATGGCAGGCCGCATAATAGGCACCGCCGGAGAAAATTCTCCCTGTAAACACCGGGAGATTCCGGCAGGTTGTACAAGTCCGCCCCGTACCGCTTCACCCGGGCGGGGCCCCTCAGCGCTTCAGCTTCAGGAGCTTCCGGACCAGCTCATCCCGCCGGCTGCTGAACTTGCCCAACAGATGGGCGCTGCCCGCCACGAAAAACAGGGCCGCCAGAAGAGCCGGCTGCTGAAAGCCCGTCCGGGCAAACAGAGGGACGCTGAAGGCCGCCACCGCTGCCAGGGCCAGCAGCAGGATCGCACCGCCCCGCAGCAGAAGCCCTGCGGTGGAGATGGACCGGAAATACCGCTCCCACTGCTCTCCCTCCATGTGCCCCGCCCTGTGGGCCAGCCAGAAGATCCCCAGCAGCAGCCCCACGCCCAGAAGGCCTGCGGCCGCCGTCAACAAGCGGCACATCACCGCGTAGCCGATCAGCCGGGAGAGGGACATGCCCGCCGACCATGCCCGGTGAAAATAGGCCCCCAGCAGGACGGCCGCCCCGGCACCGGATAGCAGCCCCCACGCCAGATAGAGCCTCTCCCGGTCCTGGGCAAACTGTTGAACGCTCTTGGCCGCGCTCCACACAAAGGTCAGGGACAGCAGGGCCATCCAGGCGGGGTCTCCCTGCAGCAGGCAGGCGGCGGACAGCAGCTGGGACGCCAGCACCACGGCGCTCCCCGCCCGGCGGCCGGCGGCCGCCTCCACCTCCCGGTCCCGCTCATCCCGGACCAGATGCAGGTCCCGCACCTGTTTCAAATCTTCGCTTCGATCCATACGTTCTCCTTTTCCAGAAGTTCGGCCGCCTCACATCCGTTTTTCATAGTAGACCTCCGCCCCCAGCAGGGCGGCAAAGGCCCCGATGGTCACAGCGTCCAGGGTGATGGTCACCGCCAGAGCTGCCGGGATCCGACTGACTCCATAGACCACCAGCGCCCCGAGGCTCACGATCCAGCAGCCGTTGGCCACGATCCGGTAGGCCAGCCAGGCGCTTTTCCGGCTGACGGCCTGGTCCCGCTCATCCACTCTGGGGAGCCTGGCCTCCCGGGACAGGGACCAGCAGATGTCTACACCGCCCAAGGCCAGCAGCAGTACCAGAGAGATCAGCCATTTCATCTGGAAGCCCGTCACCGCCAGGACCACGCCGCAGGCGGCCGCCAGGGCCAGGCTGAAAATTCCGGCGGCAAAATTCCGCTTGTTGTAGATCTTCATCCCGTTCACCCCTTGAACTCGTAGTAGCAGTCACTGGCGATCCGGGTGATCCAGCCCACGATGAACAGCACCATGCAGGGCAGGGCTGTCTGGATGTAGACCTGCTGGTCTGTCAGGCCCCAGCCGATGATACACGCAGCCAGGATCGCGAAGTTCAGCCCATACAGCACCCGGAACGTGAGGGCCCGGCTGCGGTACGTGTTATACCGGGTGCGCTCGTCCCGGTCCTCGTCCCGGTCCTGCCGGGACTTTTCCCGATCCAGACTCCGCAGGATGCCGCTGATGCCGCACAGGAGCAGCAGCACCGTCAGCACGCCGTCCTTCAGGTCGAACCGCTCCCAGCCCACGAACAGACAGGTGCCGGGCAGCGCCAGCCCCAGCACCAGGCTGCCCAGGCTGGCCCAGAATTTCTTTTTATAATAGATCTTCATGTTGTGTATTCCTCCCCTTGTCCGGCGTTTTTGCCGTCAGACTGTCGCACACGGCCAGAAGGCCGCCTGACACCGCCGCTACGGCCAGGGCCGTCAGGCTGATCCGCCACCGGTCGGTGAGGCAGGAGCGCAGGATCAGCCCGAATCCAGTCATCACGCCCAGGATGCCGCCGGCCAACTGCCGTTTATGTCCAGTCCTCATTTTCCCGGTCCTCCTGTTCCTTGTTCTCCGCCAGACAGTACAGATCCTCCACCGTGGTGCAGAACACCAGCGCCAGCCGGTACGCCAGCAGCAGGGACGGGTTGTACTGCCCCTTCTCCAGGGAGATGATGGTGCGGGAGGACACGTGGACCAGATCCGCCAGCTGCTGCTGGGTCATGCCGGCCTCGGTCCGGAGCTCCCGTACCCGGTTTTTCATACTCCCTCTCCCCTTTCCACAAATGTGAAGGTTCCTTCTTGTGAAGTATCTTTCACATGAAGGATACTTCATATTATACACAGGCTCCTCCCTTTGTCAAGTCCCTGCCCCGTTTTTCTTTCCGGATGCAAAACACGGACGGAGCCGCAGCTCCGTCCGTGTTATTTCCGCTCCCAGAGATAGGGCTCAAACAGCCGCCCCAGCCGCTTCACCGCCTGGTTGGCGCCGCCGCGGATCACCACGTCTCCGCAGCCCTCCTGCGTCGTCAGCACCACGCTCCGCTCCATGCCCAGATCCCGCTTCAGCCGCTCCAGCATGGCCTCCCGGGAGGCGGAGCGCTCATAAATCTTCAGGTAGCTGTACCCGGGATACTCCGCCGCAGGGTAGAACCGCACCTTCACCTGCTCCAGAAGGCCCGCCTCCCCCAGTGCGTCATACAGCGCCTGCATCCGCTCCGTCAGATCAATGCCCATGAGGTACACAATGGGGCATTCCTTGTAGTAGCTTCTGCTCACATAATTCCGGTAGGGGGAGGTCCGCAGCTTCTCAAAGATCGCCCGCTCCGTCTCGTGGTGGAATTCCCCGTAGTAGATCATCAGGTTGTCATCCAGCACGCCGTTGAGGAAGCAGTGGATGCCCTGGGCCTGGAACACCGCCTCGCACCGCAGGGCCAGCTCCTTGGGCAGGACGCAGGCATGAAGATACCGCTTCTTCTCCATGTCGTACAGCGCCGCGCCGTCCATGACAATGACGGGCAGGCGGAGCCGCAGGTCCCGGGTGGCCTCCCGCACAGAGGCGGGCGTGCGCATGGTGGACACCGTGAACTGCATCCCGTCGTCCAGCATCCGGTTCAGGCTCACCCGGCTGTACGGCGTCAGCGTCCCCTGCTCCGTCAGCAGCAGGCCGTCCAGGCCGGAGACGAACAGCACGTCCCGCCGCTTCCGGCGGGGCAGCTGGAAGGCGTTGACGGCGATGCCCACCGCGATGCCCACCAGCGTCTCCGACGCCCGGTACCAGGCGAAGATCCAGGGGCTGGCGTCCGTCACATGGGTGACGGTGATGCTGAGGAACACGATGCCGGAGAGGGCCGCCGCATTGGCGGACTTCAGCGCCACGGCGATCCACAGGTTGGGCACGGTCACCGCAGCGATGACGATGTAGCCCACCAGCGTCCCCCGGATATCCAGGGCCATCTCCAGCAGCAGCGTGGTGATGCCGAACACAGAGCCGATGGCCGTCCCCACGGTCCGCTGGATGGCCATGCGTTTCGTATCTTCCGCATAGGGCTGGACGCACAGCAGCGCCGCGATGGAGGAATAGATGCGCATATCCTCCCGGTCCACCGCCATGGACACCAGCAGGCAGATCAGCACTGCCGCCGCGGTTTTGACCATCCGCATTCCGACGGGCGGTACGGCGTGGTCCGTCATAAACGACCTCCTCTCTGCACTAAGCCTGATCCTGCACGATCTCCTCCGGCGGCTCGTCCAGCTGCCAGGGGTCGTGGATCAGATTCTGAAGACTGCGCATGGCGGCCGCGAAATAGAAGCCGTCCACAATCCGCTCGTCCGTGACGAAGCAGCAGTCCACATACCTCCGCCGGGCCACCGTGCCGTCCCGCTGGTACTCGAACGCCCGCCGCTTCCGGCCGAAGGACCAGAACACCGGCACATTGCCGAAGTCGTACAGGTGGTGGAAGATGGGCGGAATCCCCAGCGACGCCATGGAGGTGATGTACAGCGACCCGTGGAAGGGCGAGAGACGGGTGAGGGACCTGGGCAGGCAGCCGAAGTAGTCGCCGACCTGCAGGACCCACACCAGGAATTTCAGCAGCAGGCCCGGCACCAGATGGAACGCGCCGGCCAGCGCGTCGAAGGAGGTGTCCTCCGGGGTGCTCTTCACCTCCTGGACCTTGGCGTTGAACCGCTGGTAGACCACGTCCGCCGTGTCCGCCGGGTCGAACCGGAGCTTGATGACCGTGTCCGGGGAGTCCAGGGACATCTCCTTTTTGACGGTCATGTTCACCTCGATCTCCCGGTCCCGGGCATACACCCTCTGCGCGGCGATGAAGCGGTTCAGGCCCGGATACCGGGCACAGGTCCGCACATAGGCCGCCAGCAGCACGTGCAGCAGGCCGAAGTGCGCCATCCCCGCCGCCCGCTTTTGGGCGATATACTGTTCCGCCCGGGTGATCTCCACCGCGTCCCGGATGTAGTTCTGGGCGGTGTTCCGGGTCTTCATCAGATAGGGCGACACAGCAAAGATGGGGGACAGGCTCCGAAGCAGGCGGCCGTCGTTCCGGTCCCCGAACCGGCGGACGTACTCCCCCGCCGCCGGATACCGGCGCCGCATGGCCAGCGAGCAGCACAGCAGCGCCGCCATGCAGCACAAGACGCTGATCTCCGGCAGCCAGTCATGGACAGGCCAGCCCACTTTCTGCCGGTCCTCCACCACGATGTGGTACAACATGGGCAGGCCGAACAGAAACCACAGCGGCACCTGGGAGGGCACCCGGCCGGTGACGGTGGCGGTATAGAGCACCGCCACCAGCGCGTACAGCAGCAGGCACAGCGCCATATGGACCCAGGAGGGAAAGCCCAGGGCCTTGGCCGCAAAAAAGACGCAGCCCATCCACACTGGCACGGCGGTGCGGTACAGCCGGTCGCGGCCGGATTCAAAGAGCATCAGCACGAAGATCACGTTTGCCGCGATGGGCAGGAGGATTTGGAGGCAGAACGTCGGGCGGGAGATCGCGCCCTCCCCGCAGGCCCAGACGATGCGCACCACTGCCGAACAAACCATGAACAGCGCCGACAGGACCACCAGCGCGTTGACGCGTGGAAGCCAATAGACCACTTGTTTCGTTTTCATCGTGCCTTTATTCTACCATTCTTCCAGGATTTTGCAAGCGTATGCAGAAAAAGGCGCGCCGCTGGTCAGCGGCGCGCCTGGTCACTCTTCGCTTCAGCCTTTCACAGTGCCGTCTGCATGGAACACCGGCAGCTTTTCCAGAAACTTGATATCGCCGCGCTCTGCGGCCTCGCCCTCCGCCAGGACGGCCACCCGGCCGGTGACGGTGCCGCCCGCCAGGGCCACCAGCTGCTCCATGGCGTGAAGGGAGCCGCCGGTGGAGATCACATCGTCCATCAGCAGGATCCGCTTGCCCCGGATCAGCTCCGCGTCGTCCCGGCCCAGATACAGCCGCTGGGTCCCCGCGGTGGTGATGGAGGTGTCTTCCACGTGGATAGGATCCGGCATATAGGCCTTGGGGCCCTTCCGGGCGATGAAATACTTCTTCGCCCCGGACTGGCGGGCCATCTCATGGATCAGGGGGATGCTCTTGGCCTCCGCCGTCAGCATGTAGTCATAGTCCTCCGCCGGGACCAGCTTCAAAAGCTCCCGGGCGCAGGCCACGGTCAGCTCCGCATCGCCGAACACGATGAACGCGCCGATGTACAGGTCATCCGTCACTTTGCAGATGGGCAGGTCCCGGCGCAGGCCCGCCACGGTCATGGGATACGTCATATCAGGTGCCTCCTCTTTCTCATTCCCTCAGGTGGATGGTGCCTGGGAGGCACCGTACATTATTATATAATCTGCGCGGGAAAAGTCAAGAAGGCTCTGTGCCGCCCGCTGACCGGGACCCTCGGGGGCCGCCCCCAGGCAATGAACCTGCCGTCCTCATCATACCGTGCGGGGACGCACAGGTACCATGCGCCGTCATACAGCAGGGCGATACCCTCCGCTGTCCGGGTATAAGGCAGCGCCGCTCCCCGGCTGAAATTCCGCTGGCCGTCCTTTTCCGGGAAGGTCTCCGTATAGGAGTCCACGCAGCCGGTGATCTCCCCCTCATCCACGGTCCCGGCGGGCAGCGGGTCCACAGGGACCAGGTAGACCGTACCGTCCACCATGATGGCGGCGGGATAGTCCGCGGCCGTGTCCCTTTGCATCATTTTTCCAACGGCCGCCAGCAGCACACCGGCCAGGAGCAGGACCAGCAGCAGGCCCTTTTTAGAGGAAATCCTCCGCTTTTTCTCAGGTTCTGCCATACGGTCCCCTCCTACTGTTCCAGCAGCCCCCGGAGATAGGCCGTCACGTCGTCCAGGGTCACCGTCTCCCCGTCCGCCGCCGGAATGTCGTAGACCTCCGTGGCGTAGGAGACGCCCTCCCCGGTTTCCAGGAACAGGAAGCGGCGGCCCTCGTCCATGTAGAGCTCCGCCAGGTCGGCGTAGCAGAAGTAGTCGTCGCCGCTGCGCCAGCCGGTGTCCAGTGCGGCAATATAGGGCATGAACACCGCCTCGCTGCCCGCGGCCAGGTTCTCCAGGTCGCCGGAGATGGAGGTGGACATCCGGCCCGGGATGCCCGCGTACAGCACGTTGTAGGTATCCCCCGCCGCCAGATCTCCCCGGAGGCAGTCGGAGACCTCCACAGAGGCCACGGTGTAAAAGTTGGTGCTGCCGTCCACGGTGACCTCGTAGGTCCGCATCCCCGTTACCGTGCCCCGGAAGATGGTGGTGTCCATGGCCAGGATCTCCTCTGGGTCCAGCCATGCCAAGCTGGCGTCCGATGACGCGCCGCCGTTGAACAGGCCGCCCCAGCTCCACCCGGAGCTGTCGATCTCCCTGATCTCCGCTCCCACGGAGTACTGAGGGGCCGCCGGGGCGTCGGCGCTCTCCTGGACAGTCTCCTGGTCAGAGGCCCCGCCAATGCCCAGCCGGCTCACGCCGAAGGCTCCTGCCAGCACCACCGCCAGGCAGGCCGCCAGGGCCCCGTACCGCCGCCAGCGGGGGGCGGCCTTGTTCGGCATCTCCGCCGCGTCGGCGATCTGATCCTCCCGGACCTCTCCCACGGCGCGGAACAGCTCTTCTCTCGTCATAGCGCGTATCCCTCCCGGATCAGATGTTCCCGCAGGCCCTTCCGGGTGCGGTAGAGCAGGGATCTCACCTTGGCCGCCGTGTAGCCGTACCGGCGGGCAATGTCCTCCAGGCCGTCGCCGTACCAGTACCGCCGGAGGAACGTCCGCCGGGCCGCCGGAGACACCGTGTCCAGATAGCCGGAGATGGTCTCCCCCAGGGCGCGGAGGTCCAGCGCCTCCTCCAGAGGCGCGCCGGAGACGCACTCCTCCAGCTCTTCCAGCACCGCGGGCAGGACACCCCGGCACTGGGCGGTGTTGTAGTCGTACCGGTCCAGCGCTGTATTCCGGGCGATGCGGCCCAGGAAAGGCGGCAGGCGGACCGGCCGCTGGGGCGGCATGGCGTTCCAGGCCCCCAGCCAGGTGTCGTTCAAACACTCCTCGCCGTCCCTGCCGTCCCCCAGCAGCCGCCGGATGATGGCCCGGCAGTAGGCGCCGTATTTAGCCGCCGTAGCCCGGATGGCCTCCTCGGAGCGGGCCCAGTACAGTGCCACGATGTCCTTGTCCTCCATAGTGAGATCCCTCTCTTGTTCGAAAGTTGCTTTCACCTGTATCGTCGGAAAACCGGGGGCTGTGGTTGCAGGCGTGGGAAATTTTTTGCAGAAACAGAAAAAGGGCCGGCGGTCTCCCGCCGGCCCTTTGCCGCTTATTCCACAGTGATGCCCTTTTCCGCAAAGGCCGCCAGCAGGCGGTCCATGTCGGAGGGGATGGAGATGGGTTCTCCCGCGGCCTTGATGGCGTTGGCCACGTCCTTGAGGCCGTTGCCGGTGACCACGCTGACCACCGTGTCGTCCCTGCCGATGACACCCTGCTGGCAGAGCTTCTTCACGCCGGCGGTGCCGGTGACGCCGGCGGGCTCTCCGAACACGCCGCAGGTCCGGCCCAGCAGCTGCTGGGCGGCCATGATCTCCTGGTCGGAGACATTCACCACGATGCCGTTGGACTCCCGGATGGCCATCAGGGCCTTGTCCGCGTTCCGGGGCACACCCACGGCGATGGAGTCCGCCAGGGTGTTCTCCTCCATGGGCTCCCAGGGCTTGTTCTCCGCAATGGCCCGGTTGATGGGGCAGCAGCCCTCCGCCTGGGCGGAGATGAGCCGGGGCAGGCGGTCAATGAAGCCGATGGCGTATAGGTCCTTCAGGCCCTTCCAGAGCCCGGCGATGGTGCAGCCGTCCCCAACGCTGATGGCGATATAGTCCGGCACCTGCCAGGAAAGCTGCTCCATGATCTCCAGGGCCACGGTCTTCTTGCCCTCGGAGAGGTAGGGGTTGATGGCGGCGTTGCGGTTGTACCAGCCCCAGCGGTCGATGGCCTGCTTGGACAGTTCAAAGGTCTCCTCATAGCTGCCTTGGACGGAGATGACCGTGGCGCCGAAGGTCATCAGCTGGGCCACCTTGCCCTTGGGGGCCCGGGAGGGAACGAAGATGTAGGTCTTGAGGCCCGCCGCCGCGGCGTTGCCCGCGAGAGAGCTGGCGGCATTGCCGGTGGAGGAGCAGGCGATCACCCTCGCCCCCGCCTCCCGGGCCTTGGCCACCGCCATGGCGCTGGCCCGGTCCTTCAGGCTGGCAGTGGGGTTCTGCCCGTCGTCCTTCACCCACAGGCGCTTCAGGCCCAGCTGCTCCGCCAGGCGGGGCTCCTCGTACAGGGGACTCCAGCCCACCCGCAGGGGGGTGTTGGGCGTGTCCTCCTCCACAGGCAGCAGCTCCCGGTAGCGCCACATGGTATGGTCCTGGCGGGCCGCCAGCTTTTCCTTTGTCAGCCGGGTCTTGATATAGTCGTAATCGTAGACGATATCCAGAATGCCGCCGCATTCGCAGTTGGTCAGATCCGGCACAGCGTCGTAGGTCTTGCCGCACTTGACGCATTTGCCGTACAGAACGTGTTTCATAGCGTTACTCCTCTTCTGACGTTTCCTCCTCCAGAAGATTCTCCAGAGCCACCCGGGTAGCTTCGATCACAAAGGCGGAAAACGTACATTCTGTTCCACGAATCGCCTCCTCCACCGCGTCAATAACGCTGTTGGGGAAACGAATCGTTTTGTTCGTTGTTGATTCAGGTTTAGGAATTTTGAATTTCCGCATAGCACACCTCGCCACATTTTTATATGACGAATCGTATTGCGTTATGCGCACGTTTATAATATTGCATATTGCGTTGCAATTTGCAATGCAATATAATACGTATTATGGAGGTGGCAGATATGGAACGCGAAAATTTCCCCCAATATTATACAATTTTGTTCAACGGCATCGCCGACGCTCTTAAGGCCCTGGACCAACAGGAGCCCAGCCGGGCCTGGGATATTCTGGTCCGCATTCAGCAGGAGGCTGAGGACGCCTATATCCGCGCAGAGGAGACATAAATAAGCAGGGCGGGGCGGCTGCCCCGCCCTGCGGCGTTTTACAGGTCTTTCAGCAGCCCGGTGGCCTCGTTGAATTCGTTGATCAGGTCATCCAGGTCCTTGGCCTGCTTGTGGACGGTGTCCCAGGTGCCCTCGGTGTCGTACCACAGGGCGTTCAGCTCCTCCACGGTCTTGCCCTGCTGCTCCACCCAGGTGTAGTACTTCAGGTTGTGGACCCGCTTGCGGTCCGCATAGGTCATCTCCTGCATGTTGTCCAGCTTCAGCCCCAGCATGTGGAGGGCGTGGTCCATGGCCGCCTCGTGGGCATTGTAGGCGCCGTACTGGTCGTTCAGCTCCTGGATGCGGCTGCCGTACATGACGGCGGAGTCGGTGAGGACGGTGCCCACCACGTCCCGCTCGGTGAACTCATAGTATTTCGCCATCTTGATGCAGCACAGCACGTTGGCGATGCCGGAGATGCCCAGCCAGGTGAGCTTCTCGATCAGCTCGTCATCCAGGTGCAGCTCGTTCTTCAAATACGCCTGACCCTCGGGGGTGTTGAACAGGCGCAGCAGCCGCTGGCTGTCCTCATCGTCGATGTCGATGACCATGTCGGTGTTCTTCACGTTGTGGATCCAGGGGATGTGCTTGTCGCCGATGCCCTCGATCCGGTGGCCGCCGAAGCCGTTTTCCAGAATGGTGGGGCACTGGAGCGCCTCGCCCACCGCCAGCTTCAGGTGGGGATACTTCTCCTTCAGCAGATCACCGGCGCTCATGGTACCGGCGGAGCCGGAGGTAAAGGCGGCGCCGGCGAACCGGTCACCGGGGCGCTTGATGGCCTCGTACACATCCGCCAGGGCGTTGCCGGTGACATTGTAGTGCCACAGGGGGTTGCCCATCTCCTCGAACTGGTTGAAGATCATGTACTGGGGATCCTGCTTCAGCTCGTTGGTCTTGTCGAAGATCTCCTTCACGTTGGACTCGCAGCCGGGGGTGGCGATGACCTCAGCGCCGATCTCATGGAGCCAGTCAAACCGCTCCTGGCTCATCTCCGCCGGCAGGATGGCCACGCCCTGGGCGCCCAGCAGCCGGGAGTTGAAGGCGCCGCCGCGGCAGTAGTTGCCGGTGGAGGGCCACACGGCCTTGTGCTTGTTCACGTCGAACTGGCCGGTCACCAGACGGGGGGCCAGGCAGCCGAAGGAGGCGCCCACCTTGTGGCAGCCGGTGGGGAACCACTTGCCCACCATGGCCACGATCCGGCAGGGGACGCCGGTGAGGGCCGGGGGCAGCTCGATGTAGTTGGGCACCGCCTGGAACAGTCCGCCGCTCTCCTTGGCCTCGTTCTTCCAGGTGATGCGGAACAGGTTCAGGGGATCCACATCCCAGAGGCCCACGGTCTTCAGCCGCTCCTGGATCTTCTCCGGGATGGTCTCCGGGTGCTGCATCTGGGCGATGGTGGGGATGATGATGCGGTTTTCCTTTGCCTTGCGGAGATTGTGCTCCAGGCCCGTCTTGTTGATGGTCAGATCAATCATACTTACTTGCCCTCCTGTTGTTTTGTGTCGATATAGGAATACAAAGTGTACTTGGAGATGCCGAAATACTTGGCGATCTTGTCGCCGGACTTGGTCACCAAAAACGCGCCGTTCTGATTCAGGAAGCGGATGGCCCGCACCTTGTCCTCCTTGTTCATCAGGGCCACGGGCTTACCCACCAGGGACACCGACTGCTGGATCAGCTCCTCCAGCAGATCGTTGACGTTGACGATCTTCTCCGGCTCCTCCTGCTGGGGCTCGCCGGTGGAGATCAGGTCGTGGACCGCGCTCTCCACCATCAGCAGCTTGGAGATGTCGTAGTTGATGGCCAGGATGGCAGAGACCTTGCCCTTGCTGTTGCGGATATAGACTGTGGAGGATTTGAGGATCTTCCCGTCCGGCGTCCGGGTCAGGTAGCAGAGATGGTCCCGGGGCTCCGGATCATTGCTCTCCAGCTGCTCCATCACCACGTGGGAGGCGCCGTCCCCCACCTTCCGGCCAGAGACGTGGCCGTTTACGATGGCCACGATGGTGTGGTCCGGGTGGCGGCTGAGATCGTGTACCACCACCTCGCAGTTGCTGCCGAACTGGGCCGCGATCCCCGCCGCCACCTGCTTCAGCAGATTCAGCTTTCCACTTTCCGTTTGTCGTCCCTCCCTTCTCTGTGTACAGATACCTATGATAAAATATCATACCATAGATTTCTGAGAAATCAACCGAATTCAAAAAATTTTTTAGGTTTTCTCATTTTTTGTTTGACATCCGGTTTTCTTATGCTATGATAGGGGTAGGTAAGCCAATCCGTGATGTGGAAACGACAGGATTTCAAACATTGATATGGAGGTCAGCGATATGGATTTTGAAGCGATCAAAGCGGCAGCCCAAGGTTATCAGGCGGACATGACCCGGTTCCTGCGGGAGATGATCTCTCACCCCAGCGAGAGCTGTGAGGAGAAGGAGGTCGTCCACTGCATCAAGGCGGAGATGGAGAAGCTGGGCTATGACAAGGTGGAGATCGACGGCCTGGGCAACGTCATCGGCTGGATGGGCGACGGCGACAAGATCATCGCCTTCGACTCCCACATCGACACCGTGGGCATCGGCAACATCAGCAACTGGGACGCCGACCCCTACCAGGGCTATGAGGACGACGCCGTCATCTACGGCCGGGGCGGCAGCGACCAGGAGGGCGGCATGGCCTCCGCCGTGTACGGCGCCAAGATCATGAAGGATCTGGGCCTGATCCCCGCCGGCTACAAGATCATGGTGGTGGGCTCCGTCCAGGAAGAGGACTGCGACGGCATGTGCTGGCAGTACATCGTCAACAAAGACTTCCAGGGCCAGGAGGACGCCCGCAGCAAGATCGAGTTCGTGGTGTCCACCGAGCCCACCGACGGCGGCATCTACCGCGGCCACCGGGGCCGGATGGAGATCCGGGTGGACGTGAAGGGCGTCAGCTGCCACGGCAGCGCGCCGGAGCGGGGCGACAACGCCATTTACAAGATGGCCGACATCCTCCAGGACGTCCGTGCCCTGAACGAGAGCGGCGACGGCCCCTCCAACCGCGTCAAGGGCTTGGTGAAGATGCTGAATCCGGAGTTCAATCCGGAGCACTATGAGGACGCCCAGTTCCTGGGCCGGGGCACCTGCACCGTCAGCCAGATCTTCTACACCTCTCCCTCCCGCTGCGCGGTGGCGGACAGCTGCGCCATCTCCATCGACCGGCGCATGACCGCCGGGGAGACCTGGGACTCCTGCCTGGAGGAGATCCGGCAGCTGCCCAGCGTGCAGAAGTACGGCGACGACGTGAAGGTCTCCATGTACATGTACGACCGGCCCGCCTGGACCGGCGAGGTCTACGAGACCGAGTGCTTCTTCCCCACCTGGATCAACAAAGAGAGCGCCGCCCATGTCCAGGCGCTGGTGGACGCCCACCATGCCCTGTGGGGCGACAAGCGCATCGGCCACGCCGACGCGGATCCCAAGCGGGACGCCATGCACCTGCGGGAGGGCCGTCCCCTCACCGACAAGTGGACCTTCTCCACCAACTGCGTGTCCATCCAGGGCCGGTACGGCATCCCCTGCGTGGGCTTCGGCCCCGGCGCTGAGTCTCAGGCCCATGCCCCCAATGAAATCACCTGGAAGCAGGATCTGGTGACCTGCGCCGCCCTGTACGCCGCAGTGCCCGGCCTCTATAAGCCGGAGAACAAGACCGCCGACGTCACCGAGTTCCGGCAGAGCCTGACGGACAACGACATTAAATAAAGGGGGAGCAGGCTCCCCCCTTAGACCCCCCACCACCAGTCTGCGGACTGGTGTGTGCGCCCCTGGGGCGCACGGGTCTCGGTATTTTCGCCACGTACACGCCGCGGCGAAAATGATATGATTTTCTTGATTTGCCTCCGGCAAATCAACCGGAAAAAACCGCAGGTTTTTCCTGGCCCTTTTTCCTTGCGCCGCGGCGGGAGGGGGGCGAGAGCGCCATACATCTACAATTTCACATATTACAAGGAGTGCTGAATATGTCCAAGACCATCGAACTGGCCAAGCATCTGGAAAAGCTGCACATCAACAATATGTACAAGTCCGACTTCTACTGGACCTGGGACAAGACCGACGAGGAGCTGGAGGCCATCTTCACCGTGGCCGACGCCCTGCGGGACCTGCGGGAGCGGAACAAGTCCACCCGGATCTTTGACTCCGGCCTGGGCATCTCCATCTTCCGGGACAACTCCACCCGCACCCGGTTCTCCTTCGCCTCCGCCTGCAATCTGCTGGGCCTGACCGTCCAGGATCTGGACGAGAAGAAGAGCCAGATCGCCCACGGCGAGACCGTCCGGGAGACCGCCAACATGGTGTCCTTCATGGCCGATGTCATCGGCATCCGGGACGACATGTTCATCGGCGAGGGCCACAAGTACCAGAAGACCTTCATGGACGCCGTGAAGGAGGGCTACCGGGACGGCATCCTGGAGCAGCAGCCCACCCTGGTGAACCTGCAGTGCGACGTGGACCACCCCACCCAGTGCATGGCGGACATGCTGCACATCATCCATGAGTTCGGCGGTGTGGAGAACCTGAAGGGCAAGAAGATCGCCATGACCTGGGCCTACTCCCCCAGCTACGGCAAGCCCCTGTCCGTGCCCCAGGGCGTCATCGGCCTGATGACCCGGTTCGGCATGGACGTGGTCCTGGCCCATCCCGAGGGCTATGACGTCATGCCCGAGGTGGAGGAGATCGCCAAGAAGAACGCGGCGGCCACCGGCGGCTCTTACCGCAAGGTCTCCACCATGGAGGAGGCCTTTGACGGCGCCGACATCGTCTATCCCAAGAGCTGGGCGCCCTTCGCCGCCATGGAGCAGCGGACCAAGCTGTACCAGGCCGGCGACCAGGCGGGCATCGACGCCCTGGAGAAGCAGCTGCTGGCCCAGAACGCCCAGCACAAGAACTGGACCTGCTCCGAGGAGATGATGAAGCGGACGAAGAACGGCAAGGCCCTGTACCTGCACTGCCTGCCCGCCGATATCACCGGCCTCAGCTGCCCGGAGGGCGAGGTGGACAACTCCGTGTTCGACCGGTACCTGGTGCCCCTGTACAAAGAGGCCAGCTACAAGCCCTATATCATCGCTGCCATGATCATGATGAGCAAGGTGAAGGACCCGGTCTCCGCGCTGATGGCCCTGGACCAGGGCGGCAAGCGGAAGCTGTTCTGATCGTTTCAAAAATTTCAAGTTTTGGCGGGAATAGCGCGGGCGTTCCCGCCAAAACTATCTGATAGGTTCGACCACTATCATTTGTGAAGAAGGGATACACCAACTATGGGCAAACGTATCGTCATCGCCCTGGGCGGCAACGCCCTGGGCAACAACCTGCCGGAGCAGATGGCCGCTGTGAAGCACACCGCCAAGGCCATCGTGGACCTGATTCAGGAGGGCCATCAGGTGGTGGTGGCCCACGGCAACGGCCCCCAGGTGGGCATGATCAACATCGCCATGACCACCCTCTCCCGGGAGGATCACAGCCATCCCATCGCCCCCATGTCCGTCTGCACCGCCATGAGCCAGGGGTATATCGGCTATGACCTGCAGAACTCCTTGCGGGAGGAGCTGCTGAACCGCGGCATCCAGAAGCCGGTGGCCACCGTCCTCACCCAGGTGGAGGTGGACCCGGCGGATCCGGCTTTCCAGAACCCCTCCAAACCCATCGGCACCTTTATGACCGAGGAGGAGGCGGAGGAGATGCGCCGCCGGGGCAACTGCGTCATGGAGGACGCAGGCCGGGGCTGGCGCCGCTGCGTGGCCTCTCCCAAGCCCAAGGCCATCGTGGAGATCGAGACCATCCGCACGCTGATGGAGGCGGGCCAGGTGGTCATTGGCTGCGGCGGAGGTGGCATCCCCGTCTACCGCACCGAGGGCAACCATCTGAAGGGCGCAGGCGCCGTCATCGACAAGGACTTCGCCTCCGAACTGCTGGCGGAGAGCCTGGACGCGGACGCCCTCATCATCCTCACCGCCGTGGAGAAGGTGGCCATCAACTTCGGCAAGCCGGACCAGAAGTGGCTGGATCACTTGACGCCGGAGGAGGCCCGGCAGTACGAGGCAGAGGGCCAGTTTGCCCCCGGCTCCATGCTGCCCAAGGTCCAGGCCGCCGTGAAGTTCGCCGAGTCCAAGCCCGGCCGCACAGCCCTCATCACCCTGCTGGAGAAGGCCAAGGACGGCATCGCCGGAAAAACCGGCACCGCCGTCTCCATGTAAGATCTAAAAAAGGTCAATCTGTCAATTTTCTACAAGGAGAGCGAAAATCTCGCTCTCCTTGTTTGTCTTTTTCACCTTATTATTGTGCATACTGCCAAAGGTCGACCTATTTAGGCCGGTATTTTTTTGGTTTATACGCCTAAAAAAAGTAAAAATCCGGTTGAATTTTTCCGTTTGACCTTGTATGATGGCAATAGAGAGGGAGATCCCCCCGCTTTGTCCCTTGCAGCGACCCACACAATTTTATTTTAAGGAGGAAAGTAGAATGAAGAAGTTCCTTGCATTGCTGCTGACGCTGGTCATGGCGCTCAGCCTGGCGGCCTGCGGCGGCTCCGACGAGGAGAGCACCGACAGCTCCGCCGAGGACCCCGCCGCCACTGAGGAATCCGGCGGCAGCGCCGCGGATGTGAAGATCGGTCTGATCTGCGTCCACGACATCAACTCCGGCTATGACGCGGCCCATATCGAGGGCCTGACTGCCGCCTGCGAAGAGCTGGGCATTGATGCCAATTCTCAGGTTATTTTCCGCTACAACATCGCGGAGGATGAGAACTGCTATGACGCCGCCGTGGATCTGGCGGAAGAGGGCTGCAACATCATCTTCTCTGACTCCTATGGCCACCAGAGCTACATGCTGGATGCCGCCGAGGATTATCCCGACGTCACCTTCGTCTCCTGCACCGGCGACATGGCCGCCTCCTCCGGCCTGGACAACTACAAGAACCTGTTCCCCTATACATATGAGTCCCGCTACGTCTCCGGCGTGGTGGCCGGCATGAAGCTGAAAGAGCTGATGGACGCCGGCACCGTCACCGACCCCAAGGTGGGCTATGTGGGCGCCTATCCCTATGCCGAGGTGGTCTGCGGCTACACCGCTTTCCTGCTGGGCATCCAGACCCAGGTCCCCGAGGCCTACATGGAGGTCCAGTACACCAACTCCTGGTATGATCCCGTGGCTGAGGGCGAGGCCGCCAATGCCCTGATGGCCCGCGGCTGCGTCATCATCGGCCAGCACGCCGACTCCACCGGCGCCCCCTCCGCCGTCCAGGCGCAGAAGGATGCCGGCTCCGTGGTCTACTCCGTCGGCTACAACATCGATATGCTGGAAGTGGCGCCCACCGCCGCTCTGACCTCTTCCCAGAACAACTGGTCCGTCCTGTACCGGGACACCCTGGAGAAGTTCATCGCCGGCGAGGAAGTGCCCGTGGACTACGCCGTGGGCATCACTGAGGACGCCGTGATGATCTCCGACCTTGGCCCCGAGTGCGCTGAGGGCACCCAGGAGGCCGTGGACGCAGCCTGGGCCGGTCTCCGTGACGGCAGCCTGAAGGTGTTCGACACCTCCACCTTTACCTGCCAGCCCGCCGCCGACGGGTCCTATCAGGTGGACGCCGACGGCCACGTCACCTCTGCCTTTGGCCTGGACAGCGACGGCGACTTCGTCAACGACACCGGCGAGGCCATCGTGGACGGCGCCTTCCAGGAGTCCGTGCTGCGGTCCGCTCCGTACTTCTCCCTGCGGATCGACGGCATCACCGAGCTGAACAACAACTAAATACCTGACGAAAGGGGCTGCCCTTTGGCAGCCCCTTTCTCTCAAATCGCTCCATCCCCTCCGCGGCATCGGCCGCCGGGGTCTTTTTTCCCTTTTCTTTTCCCTCCGGAGGCCCGCGCCGCAGGCATCTGCCCGCGGCCATGGCGCGGAACCGACACTAAAAGAAAGGATGATCTGTTTGGAACATACCACTGCCATTGAACTGCGGCACATCACAAAGCGGTTCGGCAAGGTGGTTGCCAACGACGATATCTCCCTGGAGATCAGGCGGGGCGAAATCCTCTCCCTGCTGGGGGAGAACGGCAGCGGCAAGACCACGCTGATGAATATGCTGGCCGGCATCTACTTCCCGGACGAGGGGAAGATCCTGGTGAACGGCGAGCCTACCACCATCGCCTCCCCCAAGGACGCCTTTGCCTGCGGCATTGGCATGATCCACCAGCACTTCAAGCTGGTGGACGTGTTCACCGCGGCGGAGAACATCGTCCTGGGGCTGGACGGAGAGCGCAGGCTGGATCTGAAGGCCGCCTCCGCCAAAATCCTGGAGATCAGTGAGAAATATGGTTTTTCCATTGATCCCAACAAGAAGATCTACGACATGTCCGTGTCGGAGAAGCAGACGGTGGAGATCATCAAGGTCCTCTACCGGGGTGCAGACATCCTGATCCTGGATGAGCCCACCGCCGTGCTGACCCCCCAGGAGACGGACCGGCTCTTCGATGTCATGCGGAATATGAAGGCAGACGGCAAGGCCCTGGTCATCATCACCCACAAGCTCCACGAGGTCATGGACGTGTCCGACCGGGTGGCGGTGCTCCGCAAGGGCCGCTACATCGGGGACGTGGCCACCTGCGACACCTCCCCCCAGAAGCTGACGGACATGATGGTGGGCCATGCGGTGACGCTGAACATCGACCGTCCTCTGGTGGAGGACCGCAACCTGCGGCTGGAGGTGAAGGACCTGACGGTCCTGACCCCTGACGGCATCAAGGCTCTGGACCACGTCTCCTTCGACGCTTACGGCGGGGAGATCCTGGGCATTGCCGGCATCTCCGGCAGCGGTCAGAAGGAGCTGCTGGAGGCCATCGCCGGCCTGCGGGTCACCCAGCCCGGGTCCCACGTCATCTATCATCCCCCCGCCCCCGACGAACCCATCGCCGGACAGCATGTGCCGGTGGACAAGGGCGGCGAGGAGCTGCTGGGCAAGAATCCCCGGCAGATCCACGACATCGGCGTGTCCATGGCCTTTGTGCCGGAGGACCGGCTGGGCATGGGACTGGTGGGTTCCATGGGCATGGCGGACAACATGATGCTCAAGACCTACCGCTCCGGCCGGGGTCCCCTGCTGGACCGCAAGCCGCCCCGCCAGCTGGCGGAGCGGGTGAAGGAGGAGCTGGATGTGCTGACCCCCAGCATCAACACGCCGGTCCGCCGGCTCTCCGGCGGCAACGTGCAGAAGGTGCTGGTGGGCCGCGAGATCGCCCAGAATCCCTCGGTGCTGATGACCGCCTACGCGGTGCGGGGCCTGGACATCAACACCTCTTACACCATCTACAATCTGCTGACGGCGCAGAAGCTGAAAGGCGTGGCCGTCATCTATGTGGGTGAGGACCTGGACGTGCTGCTGGAGCTGTGCGACCGGATCCTGGTGCTCTGCGGCGGCCAGGTCAGCGGCATTGTGGACGGCCGCAGCACCACCAAAGAGGAAGTGGGCCTGCTGATGACCCGCTTTGTAAAGGAGGCGAAGGAGGCATGACACAGGGTAAGACCCACAGGGAGCCTCTGCTCCGCATCGCCAAGCGGGACGGCATCGCCCGCCCCAAGGCATGGGCCATCCGGATCATCGCGGTGCTGCTGTCCCTGGTCGTGAGCGGCATCTTCATCTTCGCCGTCACCAAGCTGAACCCCATCCAGGTGTACGAGGGCATCTTCGACGGCGCCTTCGGCACCCCCCGGCGCAGCTGGGTCACTGTCCGGGACGCCATGATGCTGCTGTGCATCGGCGTGGGGCTGGCCCCCGCCTTCAAGATGCGCTTCTGGAACATCGGCGCCGAGGGACAGATCCTCATCGGCGGCATCGTCACCGCCGGGTTTATGCGGGCCTTCGGCGGCGATATCTCCACCCCCCTGCTGCTGGTCATCATGGCGGTGGTCAGCCTGCTGGCCGGTGCGGCGTGGGGCATGGTGCCCGCCACCTTCAAGGCCGTGTGGAACACCAATGAGACGCTGTTCACCCTGATGATGAACTACGTGGCCATCCAGCTCACCAGCTACTTTGTGGCCCTGTGGGAAAATCCCGTGGGCTCCAATACCGTGGGCGTCATCAACCAGCGGACCAAGGACGGCTGGTTCCCGGAGCTGTTCGGCCAGGAATACGGCCTGAACGTCGTCCTGGTGCTGCTGCTGACGGTGGGGATGTTCCTGTACCTGAAATACTCCAAGCAGGGGTATGAGATCTCCGTGGTGGGCGACAGCGAGAACACCGCCCGGTATGCCGGCATCAACGTGAAGAAGGTCACCATCCGCACCATGGCCATCTCCGGCGCCATCTGCGGCCTGGCGGGCTTCATCGCCGTGGCCGGCGCCAGCCACACCATCTCCACCTCCACCGCCGGCGGGCGGGGCTTCACCGCCATCATCGTGGCCTGGCTGGCCCAATTCAACACCTTTGTGATGATCCTGATCTCCTTCCTGCTGGTGTTTCTGCAGAAGGGCGCCATCCAGATTGCCTCCCAGTTCAATCTGAATGACTACGCCTCCAACATCATCACGGGCATCATCCTGTTCTTCATCCTGGGCAGCGAATTCTTCATCAACTACCGCATCATCCTGCGGGGCGGAAAGGAGGGGGCCAAATGAGCGTCGACCAAATTGTTCAGCTGATTCAGTCTGCCATCCAGTTCGGCACCGTCATCCTGTTCGGCGCCATGGGCGAGATCCTGACAGAGAAATCCGGCAACCTGAACCTGGGCGTCCCCGGGATCATGTATCTGGGCGGCATCGCGGGACTGGCGGCCTCCTTCTTCTATGAGTTCAACAACCCCGATCCCTCCGGCTTCGTGTGTCTGGTGGTCTCCCTGCTGGCGGCGTTCGCCGCCTCCGCCCTGGGCGGTCTGCTGTACAGTTTCCTGACCATCACCCTCCGGGCCAACCAGAACGTCACCGGCCTGACGCTGACCATCTTCGGCGGCGGCGTGGCCAACTTCTTCGGCGGCACCCTGAACTCCATGGCCGGCGGCGTGGGCCAGATCTCCGTGGCCGCCACCAGCGCCGTGTACCGGGCCTCCATCCACTCCGTCACGGACTTCGGCGTAGTGGGCCGGCTGCTGCTGAACTATGGCTTCATGGTGTATCTGGCCATCGTGCTGGCCGTGGTGCTCCAGCTGTTCCTCAACCGGACCCGGATGGGTCTGAATCTGCGGTCTGTCGGCGAGAATCCCGCCACGGCGGATGCGGCGGGCATCAACGTCTCCCGCAACAAGTACCTGGCCACCTGCGTGGGCGCCGGTATCTCCGGTCTCGGCGGCCTGTACTACACCATGGACTACATCAAGGGCACCTGGGCCAACGACGGCACCATCGAGTCCCTGGGCTGGCTGGCCGTGGCGCTGGTGATCTTCGCCACCTGGCGGACAGTCAACGCCATCTGGGGCTCCTACCTGTTCGGCCTGCTGTTCTGGGTGTACCTCATCATCCCCGGCCTGGGCCGGCGGGACACGTACCTCTTCAACATGCTGCCGTATCTCGTGACCATCGCGGTGCTGATCTTCGTCTCCCTGCGGAACAAGAAGGAGAATCAGCCCCCCGCCAGCCTGGGTCTGGCGTATTTCCGGGAGGAACGGTAGCCCCTCCCCATGCAAATCAAGAGCGCCGCGGCCAAAAGCCGCGGCGCTCTTTTTGTCTGTTCACTTCTCCGCCTGGTGGTTCCGGGCTGCGGTGAGGATATTGCGCATCAGCATGGCCCGGGTCATGGGCCCCACGCCGCCGGGCACCGGAGTGATGTAGGACGCCTTGGGCTCCACCGCGGCGAAGTCCACATCGCCGCAGAGCCTGCCCTCGCTGTTCCGGTTCATGGCCACGTCGATGACCACGGCCCCCTCCTTCACCATGTCCGGCGTGACAAGGCCCACCCGGCCCACGGCGGACACCAGGATGTCCGCCTCCCGGGTGATGGCCGCCAGTCCTGGCGTCTTGGAGTGGCAGACCGTCACGGTGCCGTCCTGCTGGAGCAGCAGCATAGCCATAGGCTTGCCCACGATGTTGCTGCGGCCCAGCACCACACACCGTTTGCCCCGGACGGGGATGGCGTATTCCCGCAGCATCTCCATGACGCCGGCGGGGGTGCAGGGCAGGAACACCGGATCTCCGATCATCAGGCGGCCCACGTTATAGGGGTGGAAGCAGTCCACGTCCTTATCCCGGGCGATGGCGTTCAGCACCGCCTCCTCGTCCAGATGCCCGGGCAAAGGAAGCTGGCACAGGATGCCGTCCACCTGCGGGTCGCGGTTCAGCGCCTGGATCAGGTCCAGCAGCGTCTCCTGTGTGGTGTCCTCCGGCAGGGCGTGCTCAAAGCTCAAAAAGCCGCACTCGGCGCAGTCCTTTTCCTTCCCGGTCACATAGACCCGGGAGGCGGGGTCGTTCCCTACCAGGATCACCGCAAGGCCCGGCCGCCGGTGCAGGGACTTCGCCGCCTCCGCCGTCTGTGCCTTGACCTTGGCCGCCAGCGCCTTGCCGTCAATGCGTGTTGCCATCGGCCTCTCCCCTTTCCCCGTTTTGGGTCTCCGGCGGCTGGGGGAGTTCCGGCTCCTCCTGCCCGGCAGGGGCGCTCTCTCCCGCTTCCGCCGGGGAAACGTCCTCCTCTGCCGTCCCCTCGGCGGCGGCTTCCGCCGCCGCCACCTGATTCACCAGCAACTCGTCCCGCGAGTGCTTTTTGATCTTGATGTTGTAGAACAGCATCACCGCGGCGGTGACTGCCAGAAGCAGGCTCAGTGCCTGAGACACCCGGATGGGCTGGCCCAGGAACGTCCAGTCAAAGAGATAAAGGCTGTCCGTCCGCAGACCCTCGATCCAGAACCGGCCCAGGCCGTACCACAAGAAGTAGAACCAGGTGTTCTCCCCGTCGAACCTGCGGGCCTTGGACACCACGAACAGGATCAGCAGCAGCCCGATCAGATTCCACAGGCTCTCATAGAAAAACGTGGGATGGACCTCGATATACTCCGTGGCGCTGGTCCACAGGCGCATCCGCCAGGGCAGCGTGGTCTCGGCGCCGAAGGCCTCCCGGTTGATGAAGTTGGCCCAGCGGCCGATGCACTGGCCCAGCAGCAGGCCCATCACCGCCAGGTCCGTCATGGCACCCATCTTGATCTTCTTGTGCCGGGTGTAGAAAAATGCCACGATGGCACCGGCAATCACCGCGCCGTAGATGGCCAGGCCGCCGTCCCAGACCGCCACCATCTCGCCCCAGTTCAGACTGCCGTCGGCGTTGCGGTAGAGGTCCAGATAGAAGATCACATAGTAAAGGCGGGCGCCGATGATGCAGCTGGGCACCGCCCACAGCACCATATCCAGCACATTGTCCTCTGTCAGGCCGTAGCGCTTGGCCTGCTTCATGCACAGCGCCAGGCCCGCCAGCAGGCCGATGGCCAAAATAATGCCGTACCAGTAGATCCCATGGCCGATATGGACGGCGATGGGGTCCGGATTGAAGGACCAGTCCCCGAACAGGCCGGGAAAGCTGATGGGCATATCCTGTAATGCTCTCAAATGGGGTTCCCCCTCTTTCTCTGTCTCGGATTCAGTTCTCCCTGGGCACGATCTCGCTGAGCACGGCCCGGTCCGCGGTCAGGTTGCGGCGCAGGAAGGCGGCCACGTCCTCTTTGGTGATGGAGTCAAACACCTGGGGGAAGCGGAAGGGGTCGTAGCCGTGGAAATACCCCTCCGTCAGGGTCACGGCGATGTTCTCAAAGGAGTTCAGTCCCCGGAGGTTGGAGCCGAAGGACGCCCGGCGCACCCGCTGGTAATAGTCCTCGTCGATGCCCTCCGCCGCCAGACGCTCCGCCTCCTTCTGGATCTCCGCCGCGGCCCGGCGGGCATCCTTGCTGTCGCCGCCGGCATAGAGGTACGCCACCCCCGGCATCATCTCAAAGGCGCCGCCGAAGCTGGTGTTGATGAGCCCCTCCTCATAGAGCCGCTGGTACAGGGGGCTGGAATCCCCCAGCAGGATGTCGCAGGCCATGTCTCCCAGAACGGCGGTGCGGAGGTAGTCCTCCCCGTCCGCCGCCGGGGCGCACTTGTAGGCCGTCAGGAACTGGGGTGCGGAGACCTCCATGGCCATGCGGGTCTCCTTTGCCGCCACCTGGGCGGGCTCCTGGCCGTAGTCCCGGGGGATCACCGGCCCGCCCTCCCGGGGCAGGATCCGCCGGGCCAGGTCCGCCACATGGACTGGGTCCACGTTGCCCACCACCGTCAGGATCATGTTGGAGGGGGTGTAGAAGGCCTTGTGGCAGTCGTACAGCGTCTCCGCCGTGATGTGGGAGATGCTCTCCACCGTGCCGGCAATGGAGGTCCGGGCGGTGCTCTTTTGGTACAGGGCTTGCATCATCCGGGTGTAGAGCTGCCAGTCCGGGTTGTCCTCGATCATGCGGATCTCCTGGCCGATGATGCCCTGCTCCTTGGCCACGCTCTCCTCGGTGAAATAGGGGATGGATACGAAGGAGAGCAGGATCTCCAGGTTCTCCTCAAAGTGCTCCGTGGAGTCGAAGTAGTATCCGGTCATGGCGTTGGAGGTGAAGGCGTTGGGCTCCGCGCCGTTTTTCGCCAGCTCCTGGAGGGCGTTGCCTTCCTTGGTGTCGAACATCTTGTGCTCCAGGTAGTGGGCGATGCCCGCCGGGGTGTCCAGCCACTTGCCGTCCAGGCAGAAGCGGGTGTCCATCCCGCCGTACCGGGTGGCGAAGAAGGCGTACTTCTTGGCGTGCTCCGGCTTGGGGACCACGCAGATCTGCAAGCCGTTGGGCAGCACCTCCCGGTAGACGGACTCGCCGATCCGCTCGTAAAACGTCTGCTTCATTCCGCAGCCTCCTTTCCCTTCAGGAAGTACACCGTATCCAGGGAGACGGTCTGCATGGCGTCGAAGATCCGCTCCGCCGTCACCTGCCGCACCTGCTCCGCCAGCAGCTCCGGCGTGTCCTCCTGCCCGGTGGCCGCCTGGCCCAGGTAAAAGTTCTCCAGCTTGCCCTGGGAATCTCCCATGGAGGCATAGGCGTTGAGAAGGGTGCTGCGGGCGCCCTCCAGCTCCCAGTCCTCCAGGCGGCCAGCCTGCACGGCGGCCAGCTGGGCCATGATCTCGTCATAGGCCTTCTGGTAGTTCTGGAACTCGATGCCGGAGGAGACGGTGATGAGCCGCTTCTGCCGGTGATAGGAGGAAGCGGCGTAGTAGCACAGGGACAGCTTCTCCCGCACGTTCAAAAACAGCTTGGAGTTGCTGCTGCCGCCGAACAGGGTGTTGCCCATCAGCGTGGCGGCGTAGTCGTCGCTGCCGCAGGCGAAGCCCATGCCCAGCTTGCCCTGGGTCACGTCCATGGCCTCCTCCACCCGCTTCACCTCGGCCCGGGCCGGGTGAGGCGCGGAGGGGGCGATGTCCCGGATGCCGTCCCGGGGCAGGGTTGCAAAAGCGGCGGCCAAGGCCTGCCGCACCCGCTCCAGAGGTGCGCTGCCGCAGTAGAACAGCTCCAGCCGAGCGGTGGCAAGCAGCTCTCCATACAGGGCATGGAGCGTTTTCATCTGCAGCTTCTCCGCACCCGTCTCGTCGCCCAGGCGGCTGATGCCGTAGGGCTCCCCGTCGCACATCTCCCGCAGCAATCGGGCGTAGGCATACTCCCGCTTGTCATTCACCTGGCTGCGGATAGCGTCGATCAGGTTGGTCTTCTCCCCTTCAAAATAAGCGGTCACAAAGCGGCCGCGCTCGGTCACGGGATCGCACAGCAGCTCTCCCAGCAGCTCCGCCACCGGCTCCAGCAGCTGTTCCCCGCCGGGGATGTAGCTGTCGTCGATAAAGCTGGCCACGAAGCCCACGCACTGGTTCTCCCCCTGCTTGCGGACGGTGTAGTCCACGGAGGCGCCGTACAGCCGGTCCAGCCGGGCGGACAACGCCCCCAGGTCGGGATAGCGCACCGTGCCCCGGCGCAGGATGGCCGGCAGCAGCGCATAGGCGGAGGCGGTCTCCTGCCGCAGCGGGGTGACGAACTGGGCGGAGAGCAGGCTGGTCTTGAACTTTCTGGCCGGCAGATAGGTCAGATACACCCCGTCGGCCAGTTGGATTCTGGTTCTTTCCAAGGTCTCAACTCCTCTTCTGTGGAATACGACACGGGATTATTATAGTATATCTCTTCCCATAATTCAAATTCTTTCTTGCCGACTTATGCGGTATCTGGTAAAATCAGTCTCAACAAGAGGGAAAGGTGGGATCTTCATGACCACGCCCGGCTTTGGCGGTATGGGGCTTTTGGACTCCTTTATGTTCGGCGGCGGATTCGAAATTCTGTTCTTTCTGATCTTCGCCCTGGTGCTCTGTCTCTTCATCGTGATGATCGTCCGGGGCGTCAGCCAGTGGCACCGGAACAACAACTCCCCCCGGTTGACGGTGGACGCCACTGTGGTGGCCAAGCGGATCGACGTCTCCCACCATCACCACGGAGGCGAGACCCATCACATGACCACCTCCACCTGGTACTATGTCACCTTTCAGGTGGAGAGCGGCGACCGGATGGAGCTCTCCGTCAGCGGCCGGGAGTACGGCCTCCTGGTGGAGGGGGACACGGGCCGCCTGACCTTTCAGGGCACCCGCTATCTGGGCTTCACACAGCCGTGATGCAGAAAATCAGACAGCTGCTCCGATGGGGAGCAGCTGTCTTTCTCATTGCGGCGGCAGGTCCGGCCCCGCCAGCACCCGCAGGAAATTGCCCCGGGCGATCATTTCCCGCTCCTGCCGGTTCATCCCCAGCTTTTCCAGCCAGTAGAAGAGGTTCCGGATGTGGGCGGCGCTCTCCAGGCCCTCCGCCCCCTCGTTTCCGGGTCCCATGAACTCGCAGAAGTCGAAGCCGCAGCCCACATGCTCCACCCCCATGACCTCCGCCATGTGGGCGGCGTGGAGGGCCAGGGTCCTGGCGGTCTGCTGCCGGGACTCGGCGTGTACAAAGCCGTGGAAGGCGTTCAGCCCCACCACGCCGCCGGTATCCCGGATGCGGCGCAGCTGGTCGTCGGACAGGTTCCGGCGCACATCGCACAGGGCACGGCAGTTGGAGTGGGACGCGATCACCGGTCCGGCGGCCAGGTCCATCACGTCCCAGAAGCCGCCGTCGTTCAGGTGGGACACGTCCACCACCATGCCCAGCTCTCCCATCCGGCGCACCGCCCGGCGTCCCGCCTCCGTCAGCCCCGCCTGGGGATCGCCTCCAGCTCCGGCGGCCAGGGCGTTGGTCTCGTTCCAGGTGAGCATCCCCAGCCGGACGCCCTGGTCGTAGTACCAGTCCACGCCGCCGGGGTTCCCGCCGATGGCCGCCATGCCCTCCACCGCCAGGAAGGCGTAGATCTGTCCCGCCGCCCGGGCCGCCTCTGCCTCCGCTGCGGTGTGGACCGGGCGGATTTGCGGACATTCCGCCAGCTCTGCCCGGGCACAGGCAAAGATCTGGTGGGTGCGGCCCAGATTGGACGCAGGGTCCTTCCAGGCGGTGTCCTTCCAGAACGTCTCCCGGGGCCCGCTGGCCCAGACGGCCAGCACCAGCCCCTCCACACCGCCCCGCCGCAGCCGGTCCAGATGGTGGTGCTCCAGCACCCGCCGCTCCCCCAGCAGGCGCCGCCGGGTCACATCGTACAGCAGGTCGGAATGCGCGTCGAATACCATAAACTCCCTCCGTTCTGTTCAGTCCCTCTCAGTCTATGCGGCAAAAGCGGATTTGGCAAGCCGTTCCGGGCCGCCGGAGGGGAATTTTTTCCGGATTTCTTTCGTTTTTCCCCTTGACTTTTCCGCCAAAATCCTGTAAACTATTTCTCGTTGTAAAGGAATACAACTTTACAGAAATGAGGGAGTTCATGAAAAATCAGACGTACCGCATGACCATGCTCTTCGATTTTTACGGCGAACTCCTCACCGAGCGGCAGAAGGAATTCTTCGACCTCTACTACAATGAGGACCTGTCTCTGGCCGAGATCGCGGAAAACGCCGGCATCTCCCGCCAGGGCGTCCGGGACGTGATCGTCCGGGCGGAGGGCGTCATGCAGGAGGTGGAGGACAAGACCGGCCTGATCCGGCGCTTCGAGCAGATGCGGGGCCATTTGCAGGCCATCGAGGATGCAGCCGCCGAGCTGAAGACCATCAACTACCGCCAGTATGAGGACCCCCGTCTGACTGAGCTGGCGGAATTGATTCACGCGGAAGCCACCGCTTTGAAGGAATGATCGCATGGCATTTGAAGGGCTCACCGAAAAACTGAACGCAACATTCAAGAAGCTGCGGGGCAAGGGCCGCCTGACGGAGAACGACGTCCGGGAGGCCATGCGGGAGGTCCGTCTGGCCCTGCTGGAGGCCGACGTGGGCTACAAGGTGGTCAAGGACTTCGTGGCTACCGTGACAGAGCGGGCTGTGGGTTCCGACGTGCTGGACAGTCTCACGCCCGCCCAGCAGGTCATCAAGATCGTCAACGAAGAGCTGACGAAGCTCATGGGCGGCGGCACCGCCCGGCTGTCCATGGCCAACAGCGGCCCCACCGTTGTGATGATGGTGGGCCTGCAGGGCGCCGGCAAGACCACCACCACCGCCAAGCTTGCGGGGCTGATGCGCCGGCAGCTTGGCAAGCGGCCCCTGCTGGCCGCCTGCGACGTGTACCGTCCCGCCGCCATCGAGCAATTGAAGGTGGTGGGCGGCCAGCTGGACCTGCCGGTGTTCGAGCAGGGCCAGGGCGACCCGGTGCAGATCGCGGAGAACGCTATCCGCCATGCCCGGGACCACGGCAACGACATGGTCTTCCTGGACACCGCCGGCCGGCTCCATGTGGATGAGTCCCTGATGGACGAGCTGAAGCGGATGAAGGCCGCCGTGCATCCCAACGAGATCCTGCTGGTGGTGGACGCCATGACCGGCCAGGACGCCGTCAACGCCGCCTCTGCCTTTGACGGGGCGCTGGGCATCGACGGCGTGGTGCTGACCAAGCTGGACGGCGACGCCCGTGGCGGCGCGGCCCTCTCCATCCGGGCCTCCACCGGCAAGCCCATCAAGTTCGTGGGCACCGGCGAAAAGCTGGACATGATCGAGCCCTTCCATCCGGACCGGATGGCGTCCCGCATTTTGGGCATGGGCGATATGCTGTCCTTCATCGAAAAGGCCCAGCAGACCTATGACGAAAAGCAGGCCGCCAAGCTGGAGGAAAAGCTCCGGAAAAACCGCCTGACGCTGCAGGATTACTACGAACAGCTCCAGCAGCTGCGGAATATGGGCGACCTGAGCCAGATCGCCGGCATGATGCCCGGCGCCCTGGGGCGCCAGATGGCCGGCGCCACCATCGACGACAAGGCCCTGGCTCACACGGAGGCCATCATCCTCTCCATGACCCCGCTGGAGCGGGAGAATCCCCAGATCCTGAACGCCAGCCGGAAAAAGCGCATCGCCGCCGGCTGCGGCCTGGAGGTGGTGGATGTGAACCGGCTGCTGAAGCAGTTCGATATGATGCAGCAGCTGACCAAGCAGATGACCCGGGGACGGCTTTCCAAAATGGGAGGCGGCGGCCTGGGCGGCCGGATGCACGGCTTCGGCCGCAAGAAGCGGCTGAAATAAAACGGATATAAGTGCTATGCATTTATAGATAAAAAATTTCGAGTTTACTGTTGGAGGTAACAAATCATGGTGAAAATCAGACTGCGCCGCCTCGGCGCCAAGAAGGCTCCTTTCTACCGCGTTGTGGTGGCGGACTCCCGCTTCCCCCGGGACGGCCGCTTCATCGAGGAGATCGGCACCTACAACCCCTGCGTCTCCCCCGCTGAGATCAAGATCGACACGGAGCGCGCCCAGGCCTGGATCAAGTCCGGCGCCCAGCCCACCGACACCGTCAGAGCTCTGCTGAAAAAAGTAGAAGTCCTCTGATCCGGAGGATCGGGCATGAAAGAGTTGCTGCTCTACATCGCCAGAAACCTTGTGGATGATCCGGAGGCCGTCTCTGTCACTGAGGTGGAGGGTCCCCAGGAGCTGACGCTGGAGCTGCGCGTCGCCCCCGACGACATGGGAAAGGTCATCGGCCGGCAGGGCCGCATCGCCAAGGAGATCCGGACCGTCATCCGGTCCTATGCCCAGCGCACCGGCCAGAAGGTTTCCGTAGATATTGTAGATTGAACCGATCATCCGGCGGGCCGCTTCCGCCAGATCCGAAAGGAGGAGGCCTGGCCTCCTCCTTTTTCAATCATTTCGCTGCCGCTGTCCGGGCTGCGGCCCCGCCGCTTCTGCCCGCGCATCCCCACCGCTTACTGCACCACACCGCGTACGGCAGGTGACGCCGCCGCCTGTGGGATTGGAGGCTTTTGGTGTCCACAGAAAAAAAGAAAAAATTTATCGTTGATGTGACCTATCTGGCGCTGATCCTGGCGCTGGGCTATCTGCTACTGCAATATGCGCTGCCGCTGCTGCTGCCGTTCGTCCTGGCGTTTCTGATCGCCTATGTGCTGCGCCGCCCCATCCGCTTTCTCTCCCGGGTGCTCCACGTGCCCAAGGGGCTGGTGGCGGTACTGCTGGTGGTCCTCACATACGGCACCATCGGCCTGCTGCTGGCGCTGGCGGGAATCCGGATCACGGCCACCATCACGTCTCTGGTACAGCAGATTCCCTCGCTCTATTCCGCCTATATCCTTCCGGATCTCACCAACTTTTTCGGTTGGCTGGAGGAGCTGCTGGCCAAGCTGGACCCCTCCCTCATGTCGGCGCTGCAGGAACTGCAGTCCCAGCTGCTCAACATGCTGTGGCAGCTGGTCTCCAGCCTCTCCGTCGTGGTGGTGGGTGGCGTGTCCATGGCCACCTCCTTCGCCACCTCCCTGCCCGGCTTCCTGATCCGGCTGCTGCTGATGGTGATTTCCACATTCTTCATCGCCATCGACTACCAGAAGATTGTGCGGTTCTGCCTGGGCTGCCTCCGGGGAAACACCCGGAATGTGGTGCTCCAGATCAAGGCGTATGTGGTAGGGACGCTGTTTGTCTGCATCCGCTCCTACGCCCTCATCATGTCCATCACCTTTGTGGAACTGTCCGTCGGTCTGACCGTCATCGGTGTGAACCGTGCGATTCTGGTGGCTCTGCTGATCGCCATTTTCGATATTCTCCCCGTTCTGGGCACCGGAGGCATCATGATCCCCTGGGTCATTCTCTCCGCGCTGGGCGGTGATCTTCCCCGGGCTCTGGCGCTGCTGGTGCTGTACGTCATCATTACCGTCATCCGCAATATCATCGAGCCCCGGATCGTGGGGGCACAGATCGGCCTGCATCCTGTGCTGACGCTGATGAGCATGTTTGTGGGCAACCACCTGTTTGGCATCGTGGGCCTGTTCGGCCTGCCCATCCTGCTGTCCCTGCTGCGGTATCTCAACGACAACGGGACCATCTCTCTGTTCCCCGCCTCCGCCCTGGGGGGGCCGGACACGGAGACAAGCCGATAAACGTCGTCAGGCGGGGCATGGGTCCCGCCTGCCTCCTGTCCGGGCCGGAGACGGCCCGGCGTGCCATCACTTCCCAAAGGAGCGCTCCTATGAGATTGGAAACCATCAAGATCGGCCGTATCGTCAACGCCCACGGCATCCGGGGCGAGGTGCGGGTACAGCCGGACGGCCAGGACCCCGCCTTCCTGACCCAGTTCAAGACGTTCTATTTGGACGGGGCCCCCGTCACCCCCACCGCCAACCACGTCCACAAGTCCCTGGTGCTGATGAAGTTCCCCGGCGTGGAGGATATGAACGCGGCCCTGGCCCTGAAGGGCAAGGACCTGTATATCCGCCGGGCAGACGCCAAGCTGCCGGAGGGCGCCTGCTTTGATGCGGAGCTGCTGGGCATGACCGTCTGCGACGCCGCCACCGGCGAGGCGCTGGGCGAGATCACCCGGGTGGACTCCTATCCCGCCCACAAGGTCTACACGGTCAGGGGAGCGCGGGAGTATCTGATCCCCGCCGTGCCGGATGTGTTCATCAAATCGGTGGACCTGGACGCCAACCGGATGGAGGTTCAGGTCTGGGAAGGGATGGCCACGGATGAGAATTGACATCATGACGCTGTTCCCGGATTCCCTGGACGCCATGCTGAACGTGAGCATCCTGGGCCGGGCCCAGCAGCGGGGCTACATCGCCATCCAGAGCCACCAGATCCGCCAGTACACCACCAACAAGCAGATGCAGGTGGACGACTATCCCTACGGCGGCGGCCGGGGCGCCGTCATGCAGGCGGATCCCCTGTACCGCTGCTGGAGCCACATCCTGGAGACCTACGGCCCCGGGCGGACGATCTTCCTCTCCCCCTGCGGCCGCACCTTCACCCAGGAAGTCGCCAAGGAGCTGAAAGCGCGCTATGACCACCTGATCCTGGTCTGCGGCCACTATGAGGGGGTGGACCAGCGGTTCCTGGACGAGTGCGTGGATGAGGAGATCAGCATGGGGGACTTCGTCCTGACTGGCGGGGAGATTCCGGCCATGGCG
>DWXY01000004.1 GCA_019118935.1 Candidatus Oscillibacter pullicola | reverse complement strand
CCCGCTGCTGCTGACCGCCGGACATCTCTACCGGCCGGTGCTTGACGCGGTTCGCCAGCCCCACCCGGGCCAGGGCCTCCAGGGCCATGTCCCGGCGGTCGTCGGCGTTCACCCCCTGGTAGATCAGGGGCAGTTCCACGTTTTCCAGCACCGTCAGGCTCTGGATCAGGTTGTACTGCTGGAAGATGAAGCCGATCTGCTTGTTGCGGATGTGGGACAACTCCTTATCCGTCAGCTCCCGGACGTCCGTTCCGCCCAGGAGATACGTTCCCCGGGTGGGGATGTCCAGGCAGCCCAGCACGTTCATCATGGTGGACTTGCCGGAGCCGGACTGGCCCACCACCGCCACGAACTCGCCCTTCCCGATGGTCAGGGAGACGCCGTCCAGGGCGCGGACCTCGCTCTCCAGTCCCTCGCCATAGATCTTATAGACGTCCCGCAGCTCTACTAAGTTCTTCGCCATGGGCATCAACCCCACGCCTGCAGGGACTGGATCTGGGTGAAGACCTCGGTCCCCTCTTCCACGCCGGACTTGATCTCCACATTGGAGTTGTCGGAGATGCCGATCTCCACCGGCACCGCCCAGAAGCCCTCCGGGATCTCCTCGCTCAGGGTGGGCGTCTCGATGGCGTTGTCCGGCCGGTCGCCCTTTACAAACACCACGTTCACGGTGGAGCCGTCGTCCTGGGTCACCGTGCGCACGCACTGGAGCGGCAGGACCAGGCAGTTGTCATTCTCGCTGGCGGTAAGCGTGTAGTCGATATAGCTGTTGACCTGCAGGGTCCCCTCGCTGTTGTCCGCCGAGATGGTGATGGGATAGGATGCCACGCCGTTGCTCACGGTGCTGGAGAGGCTCACCGTCTCCACCATACCGAAGCCGGGCGTGCCCCACTGGCTCAGATCCACCGGCATTCCCGGCTTGACAAAACTGATGTTGCGCTCGTCCACTGTGGCAGAAATCATGACAGTGGAGGTATCGGAGATGGTGACCACTGTGGTGTTTGCGGGAATCTCATCCCCGGGCTTGATGGTCAGTCCGATCACTGTGCCATCAATGGGGGCCTTGGCATTGCAGTTGGCCAGGTTCTCCTCCGCGGTCTTCAGCTCTTCCCGGGCGGTGTCCAGGTTCTGCTGGATGGTGAAGAGCTGGCTCTCGCTCTCCTCCCCGTCGATGCGCACCAGCACCTGGCCGGGCGTCACCTGCAGGTAGTCCACCAGATTGCTGGAGATCACCGTGCCGTCCACGGTGGAGACCAGGTCGCCGGTGCGGTAGTACTCCAGCTTGCCGGCCTCATAAGGGTATACGGTCTCGCCGTTCACCGTGGCGGTGGCGGAGGCCACCATGTCCGCTGTCAGGGCGCCCTCATTCTCCACCAGGATGTCTGCGGAGAAGAGCTTGGACCCCTCCGGCGTGATGCGGCTGACCATGTGGACAGCCTCCACAGTTCCGGGAATGGAGGACATCAGGGCGGGGATGGAGACGTTTACCGTCTGTCCCACCTTCAGATCGCCGGCGTAGGCGTAGCTGTAATACTGCTCCAGCCGCAGGCGGGTGTCGTCCGAGAGGACAGCCACCTTCTGCCCCTTGCTGATGGGGTCGCCGGGATTCAGCGTCACCGTCTCCATCAGCTTGCCGGAATAGCCGGCGGAGAGGTTCAGGCCCGCAATGTCCTTCTGGGCCTGGGAGAGCTGCTTTTCATATCCCTCCACATTGCTCCGGGCTTTCTGCACGGCGGTCTCTGCCGCCGGAGAGTCGATGGTGAACAGCGGCGTGCCGGCGGTGACCTTGTCTCCCTCTGCCACCAGCACATCCGTCACTGTGCCCACGGTGGTGATCGTGATGGTCTCGCTGCTTTTGGCTTTGACCAGCCCGCTGCCCTGCACCGTGGAGGTGATGGAGCCGTACTGCACAACGTCGGTGACCACCTCTCCCTCATCACCGTTTTTGCCGCCCAGCACTTTCAGCAGCACCACCGCAGCGATCACCAGCAGCAGCGCCAGTATACTCAGGCGGATGATCCGGCGGCGCTTCTTTCGCGGAATCGCCTGCCACCGGGCCCTCAGGTTCACCCGCGCCTCTGCGGGGGCGGCGCTGTCCGCCGCCGTCTCCTCCATCGCCGGAGCGGTCGCTTCCTGTTCCACATTCTCCAGGTCTTTGACTTCAGCCATGGTATGTACTCCTCTTCTTGTTCTTCACAGATGCTTTAACTGTACTGCTTATAATAGTACAGTATGCAGGGCAAAGCAATAACAAAACAGTTACAGTTTCTCCCACGGCCTGTATCTCTTGTAACCTGCCGGGAACGTGTGAAAAAGCGCTCCCCGAAAACCGGGGAGCGCTTTCAAGACCGTTCAGGCCACGGCGGCGCGCCGGGCGCTGAAGCGCTGATAGAGGACGATGCCGAGCACCAGCACAAAGCCGGCGATGTCGCTGGCGGTGCCGGGGATCATCATGCCCAGGCCGCCCACGGCCATGGCCAGCCGCAGCAGCACGGGGATCGGCCGGTACAGGAAGCCGTTGAGGGCCGCCGCCACGCCGAAGATGCCCAGCAGGGCGCTGATGCAGATCTGCACCACCTGGAAGGCGCCGGTCACGTCCACGAAAAGCATCTGGGGGCTGAAGGCAAAGATGTACGGCACGATGAAGGCCGCTATGGCCAGTTTCGTGGCGTTGAACCCCGTCTCCATGGGATCCGCCTTGGCGATGGCGCTGCCAGCGTAGGCCGCCAGGGCCACCGGCGGGGTGATGTCCGCCACGATGCCGAAATAGAACACGAAGAAGTGGGCCGCCATCTTGGTGACGCCGATGGAGGGATCCATCAGGATGGGGGCGCAGGTGGCCGCCATGATGCAGTAATTGGCGGTGGTGGGCACGCCCATGCCCAGCACGATGCAGCAGATCATGGTCAGCACCAGGGCGATGATCATGTGGCCGCCGGAGAGGCTGACGATGGTGCTCAGCAGCTTGGAGGCCAGGCCCGTGACCGTGATGCAGCCGGAGATGATGCCGGCCACGCCGCAGGCCACCGCCACGGTGATGGAGCCCCTGGCGCCGCCCTCCAGGGCGTCGATGATCTTGCCGAAGGTGAGGAAGTCCTCCCGGCTGCTGCTCTTGCTGGCGATCTCCACCACGTTGTTGATGAGGCCCACAGCCACGGCCGCCACAATGGCGATGGCGGCGGAGAAGGCCATGGTGTACATATTGGTGGAGACCATCACCACCAGCAGCACCAGGGGCGCCAGCAGGTAGATCTTGGGCAGCAGTTGGCGCACACGGGGCAGCTGCTCTCTGGGGATGCCCTTCAGGCCCAGCTTCTTGGCCTCCAGATGGACGGCGATGTAGATGCCGGTGAAGTACAGCACTGCCGGCAGGATGGCCCGCATGGCGATGGTGCCGTAGGGTTCGCCGGTGAACTCCGCCATCAGGAAGGCCGCGGCGCCCATGATGGGGGGCATGATCTGGCCGCCGGTGGAGGCCGCGGCCTCCACAGCGCCGGCGAACTCCGGCTTGTAGCCCGTCTTTTTCATCATGGGGATGGTGACGGAGCCGGTGGTGACGGTGTTGCCCACGGAGGAGCCGGACACCATGCCGCACAGGGCGGAGGAGATGACGGCCACCTTGGCGGGGCCGCCGGGGGCGGCGCCGGCCACGGCATTGGCCAGATTGATGAAGAACTGGGCGATGCCGGTCCGCTCCAGGAAGGCACCGAAGATGATGAACACCACGATGAACTTGGCGCACACGCTGATGGGACCGCCGAAGATGCCGTTGAAGGTATAGAACATGGTGCGGATGACCTGATAGAGGGTCATCTTGAAATCTCCGCTGCCGCCCAGGTTGAAGAAGGTGTACACCAGCAGCACGCCGGCCACGCACAGAATGGGCAGGCCCACGCACCGGCGGCACAGCTCCACCAGGGCCAGGATGCCGATGAGGCCGATGATCATATACAGGTCGTTCTGCATGACCCGGGCGGACATCTGGATGACGTTCTGGGCATTGACGGCGTAGAAAAAGTAGGCGCCTGGCCCGGCGATCAGCAGCACGATGTCATACCAGGGCATGTGGTTGACCCGCTCGTCCCCTTTTCTGGCCGGGAAGGTCAGAAAGCCGAACAGCAGGATCAGCCCCACGAACACAGGCAGCCGCACCTCCTGCATGGTGGAGAGAAACACGGTGTCAATGATGCAGTAGAGGGAAAAGAGCACCATCAGCCAGCGGACCACCAGCTTGGGCACGCCTTCCCAGACCCGGGTGTTGGACTCCCGGTCGTATTTTTTCATGACCGCCTCCACATCGGCGGCGGTCCCCACGGAGGTATCGTGGGCGCCGGTATCCTCCGGCGGCACGGGCTCCGTCTTGTGTTTCTTGAACAATGCCATAGGGTCCCCTCTCATTTCGCAAGATGTCTTCCGGGCCGGGACCGGCCGGAAGTCAAGGAACTACGGCGGGGATTCCGCCGTAGTTCCCGATCAGGCTCCGCCTGAGATCACTTGGTGGGCACGTCAAAGCCCTTTTCGGCGAAGTACTTGGCCGCGCCGGCGTGGTAAGGCACCGCAGTGACGCTGGCAGCGAACTCCAGATCCAGCTCCTTGCCCTTGTCGTGGGACTGAGCCAGGTTGTCCATGTTCTCAAAGATGGTGTAGCAGATGTTGTACACGTCGTCCTCGGACACATCGTCCCGGGCGATCACGGTGGCCACCACAGCCACGGTCTTGGTCTCGGGCACGCCCTCATAGGTGCCCTCGGGAATCACATACTCCTCATAATAAGGAGAGGACTCCTGCAGCTTGGCGATGTGCTCGTCGTCCAGGCCCACCAGATAGGTGTCCTTGGCAGTGGCCAGGGTGGTGATGGCCACGGTGGGGGCGCCCGCCACCACGAAGGCGGCGTCGATCTTGCCGTCCTGCAGGGCGTCGGCACTGTTGCCGAAGTCCTGGTACTGGGCGTTGATGTCCTCCTCGGTCAGGTCATAGGCGGCCAGGATGTCCAGGGCATTGTAGTACACGCCGGAGCCGGAGGCGCCGATGGAGACCGTCTTGCCCTTCAGATCCGCCACGCTCTTGATGTCCGGGTCGCAGGTGACGATCTGCACCTGCTCCATGTACAGAGCGGCCACAGTGGAGAAGCCAGAGACGGGATAGCCCTCAAACAGGCGCTCGCCGTTATAGGCATAACTCATGACGTCGGACTGGACGAAGCCCAGCTGGGCGGTGTTCAGGTCCATCTGCTCGATGTTGTCCTGGGAGCCGTTGCTGACCACGGCAGTGACCTTGGTGTTGTCGCTGTTGCTGGTGATGGCCTGGGCCAGCACGCTGCCGAAGCCGTAATAAGTACCCTGGTCGCCGCCGGTGCGGAATTTCAGCTCCGTGCCGGTGCCGGTGACGGGAGAGACATTCCAGTTGGTCTGGGTGGCCTGCTCCGTGCCGGTGTCGGCAGGGGTGTCCGCCTCTTCCGTGGAGGGATTGCCGCCGCAGCCCGTCAGGACCGCCGCCAGCATCAGTGCGGCCAGAAGCAGGGATAAGCACTTTTTCATGTTTCCATTCCTCTTTTCCTGTTAGTCGATACAGCTCATATGCCACTTTGCATATCATACCTTATCCTCATGCATTTTACAAGGTTTTTTTTACAATTTTTTAATATTTCTGCAAGTCCTATTTACAGAACCTTCATTTTTCCGTTCCGCCCCTCCGAAACGCTGAAAGGCCGGCCCCACCGGGGCCGGCCTTCTGCCGCGCATACTTATTTGATGACCAAGATAAGCTGGCCGCCCTTGACGGTCTCGCCCTCCTTCACCAGGATCTCCGACACGGTGCCGGACATCCGGGCGGTGATGGCGGTCTCCATCTTCATGGCCTCGATGGTGACCAGGGTCTGGTTCTTCTCCACGGTGTCGCCCACCTTGACGTTGAGCCTGCTCACCGCGCCGGGGATGGAGGAGCCCACCTGGCTCTTGTCCTCTGGGTCCGCCATGGGGACCTTGACGATGTTCTTCTGGGCCTCCTCGTCGGGCACCTGCACGTCCCGGCGGATGCCGTTGAGCTCAAAGCTGACGGTGCGCATGCCCTCCTTGTCCACTTCGCCCAACCCCAAGTACTTGATGACCAGGGTCTTGCCGTCGGCGATGTTGACCTTGTTGGTCTCGCCCACCGCCAGGCCGTGGAAGAACACGTGGCTGCCCAGCCGCATGATGTAGCCGTACTCCTTCTGGTTCTTGACGTAGTCCTCCACCACCTTGGGATACAGGCAGTAGCTGAGGACGGCCCGCCAGGAGGGATCTGCGTCAAAGGACTGCATCTCCCGCTTCTTTTCCTCAAAGTCCACGGGGGGCAGCAGCTCACCGGGCCGGCAGGTGATGGGCTTTTTGCCCTTCAGGACCACCCGCTGCAAATCCTGCGGGAACCCGCCTGCGGGCTGGCCCATCATGCCGGAGAAGTAGCTGACAACGCTGTCCGGGAAGGCCAGACTCTCGCCCTTCTCCACGATGTTCTCCGGGGTCAGGTTGTTCTGGGTCATGAAGATGGCCAGATCGCCCACCATCTTGCTGGAGGGCGTCACCTTCACGATGTCTCCCACCATCTCATTGACCTTGCGGTAGTTCTCCTTGACCTCCACGAACCGGTCGCCCAGGCCCAGGGACTCCACCTGGGGCTTCAGGTTGGTGTACTGGCCGCCGGGGATCTCGTAACGGTAGATATCCGTGGTATTGTACGCCAGGCCGCCCTCAAAGGAGTCGTAGCGCTTGCGCACATCCTCCCAGTAATCGGTGAGGGTCTGGAGCCGGTCCAGATCCAGCCCGGTATCCCGGTCTGTGTCCTTCATGGCCGCCACCACAGCGTTCAGAGAGGGCTGGCTGGTCATGCCCGCCATGGAGCTGATGGCGCAGTCCACCACGTCCACGCCGGCCTCCGCCGCCAGCAGCAGCGCCGCCACCTGGTTGCCGGTGGTGTCGTGGGTGTGGAGCTGGATGGGAATGCCGATCTCCTGCTTCAGGGTGGACACCAGCTTCTTGGCGGCGTAAGGCTTCAGCAGGCCGGACATGTCCTTGATGGCCAGCATGTGGGCGCCCCGGTGCTCCAGCTCCTTGGCCATCTTCACATAGTAGTCCAGGGTGTACTTGTCCCGCTTGGGGTCCAGGATGTCGCCGGTGTAGCAGATGGTGGCCTGGCAGATCTTGTCCTGCTTGAGGACCTCATCCATGGCCACTTCCATACCGGGGATCCAGTTCAGGGAGTCGAAGATCCGGAACACGTCGATGCCGCTGCGGGCGGCCTCCTTGATGAACTCCCGGATCACGTTGTCAGGATAGTTGGTGTAGCCCACGGCGTTGGCGCCCCGCAGCAGCATCTGCAGCAGCAGGTTGGGGGCCTTCTCCCGGATCAGGTCCAGCCGCTCCCAGGGGGACTCGTGGAGGAAACGGTAGGCCACGTCAAAGGTGGCGCCGCCCCAGCACTCCAGGGAGAAGGCGTCCGCCAGGATCTCGCTGGTGCCCTCCATGCCCTTGACGATGTCCCGGGTGCGGACCCGGGTGGCCAGCAGGGACTGGTGGGCGTCCCGGCAGGTGGTGTCGCAGATCAGCAGCTTCTTCTGGTCCTTGACCCAGTCGGCCACGGCCTTGGGGCCCTTGGCGTCCAGCATCTGCTTCAGGCCGTCGGGCCGGTTGCCGGTGACCGGCGGGAACCGGCAGGGGTCGTACATCTTGTGGCCGTCCCGCTCCTTCACCACGATGTTGCCGATGTACTTGAGCATCTTGGTGGCCCGGTCCTGGCCCTCGTCCAGCTCAAACAGCTCCGGCGTCTCGTCGATGAACTTGGTGTGGCAGCCCCCCGCCAGGAAGGTGGGGTTCTGCAGGATGTTGGAGATGAAGGCGATGTTGGTCTTGACGCCCCGGATGTGGATCTCCCGGATGGCCCGGCCTGCCTTCAGGCACACGCCCTGGAAGGTGTTGTCCCAGGTGGTGACCTTCAGCAGCAGAGAGTCATAGTAGGGGGAGATCTCACTGCCCACGCCGGCGGTGGCCGCGTCCAGCCGGACGCCGAAGCCGCCGGGAGACCGGTAGGAGGTGATCTTGCCGGTGTCGGGGGCGAAGTTGTTGGCCGGGTCCTCGGTGGTGACGCGGCACTGGATGGCGTAGCCGTTCAGGTGCAGGTCGCTCTGCTTCTTGATGCCGATGCGGGGGTCGCTGAGGGGGCAGCCCTCGGCGATCAGGATCTGAGAGCGCACCAGGTCCACGCCCGTCACCATCTCGGTAACGGTGTGCTCCACCTGGATGCGGGGGTTCATCTCGATGAAGTAGTGGTGCCCTTCCTTGTCCACCAGGAACTCCAGGGTGCCGGCGTTCACATAGCCCACATGCTTGGCGATCTTCACCGCGTCATCGTACAAGGCCTGGCGGATCTTCTTGTCCACGGAGAAGGCGGGAGAGAACTCCACCACCTTCTGGTAGCGCCGCTGGAGGGAGCAGTCCCGCTCGAACAGGTGGACCACATTGCCGAGCTCGTCGCCCAGCACCTGCACCTCGATGTGCTTGGGCTCCACCAGGAACTTCTCCATGAAGATGTCGTCGTTGCCGAAGGCCTTCTTGGCCTCGGCCTTCACCAGGTCGAAGTTGGTGCCCACCTCTTCCACGGTGTCGCACCGGCGCATGCCGCGGCCGCCGCCGCCGGCGGCAGCCTTCAGAATGACCGGGAAGCCGAACTCCATGGCCAGCTTCTGGGCGGCCTCCCGGCTCTTCAGGGGCTCTGTGGTGCCAGGGGTGGTGGGCACGCCGCAGGCCACGGCGATCTGCTTGGCGGACAGCTTGTCGCCCATCAGGTCCAGGACCTGGGAGGAGGGTCCGATGAACTTGATGCCCGCGGCTTCGCAGGCCCGGGCAAAATCCGCGTTCTCACTGAGGAAGCCGTAGCCCGGGTGGATGGCGTCGGCGCCGTGCTTCTTCGCCAGCTCGATGATCCGGGGGATGTCCAGATAGGCGCCCAGGGGGCTCTCATTCTCTCCGATCAGATAGGACTCGTCCGCGGCGGTGCGGAAGAGGCTGTAAACGTCCTCGTTGGAGTAGATGGCAATGGTCTGGAGGCCCAGGTCGTGACAGGCCCGGAAGATCCGCATGGCGATCTCGCCCCGGTTGGCGACCAGGACCTTCTTGAATGCTTGGCTCATATGTCGTTCCTCCTTCTCTCCGCCGGCAGGCGGGAATCTTTTGGTTCAGCTTAGTATACACCAACCCCGCCGCCGGTTGCAACGGCTTCCAGCCCGGATTTGTCAATTTTATCCCACCGTCATATTTTGAGCCCGGCTGATGGGACTCTTTGTCTATTTCAGCAGGCCTTATGCCTGCCATCAGCGGTGCTGCGGCCTGCTGGGAGCGCAAAAAGACGGCGCCCTGCGGGGCGCCGTCCTCGGCTCTTCTCAGGCGGTCCTGCCAGCGGCCGCGAAGCTGAACCATCCCCGGGCGTCCCGCAGGACGCCGGAGAGGCCGTCCCGCAGCGTCCAGCCCGTCACGGTGGTGTAGAGGGGCGCCGCGGCTCCCTCCTCCAGCAGCAGGGCCTCAGCGTCGTGAAGGCAGCCCATCCGGGCCTCCCCCTCCTCCGCGCCGGCGATGACCGACAGCAACGTGTCATAGGCGCTGTTGGCGTATCTGCCCAGGTTCTCCGGCTTGGCGGAACCCCACTGCATCAAAAAGCACTCCGCATCGTTGCCCACAGCCCGGATCTCCGTTCCCGCCAGGGTGAAGGTCCCCTCCCGCAGGGCGGTGTCCAGCTCTTCCCGGCTGACGCCCCGGGCCGTCACCTGGAGGCCCAGAGCGCTCTGCCAGGCGTCCACCAGCGCCTGGGCCACGGCGGCGTTGCTTCCCTCGTCCACATAGAGATATTCCAGCTCCCCCAGGTCCCGGGCCTCGGCGTATCCGGCCTCCGCCAGCAGGCTGCGGGCCTCCTCCGCCAGCTCGTCCCGGTGCGCGGGATCGTTGTCCAGCAGCGCGCCGCCGTCCGTGCGGAAATCCTGCTCCCCGCTCCCCGGCACGCCGGGAGGGATCAGGCCTTCGGCGGCATACGCCGCGGCGCCTGCCGCCTCAGCAGCGGCGGAGCGGTCCGCCGTCAGGGTCAGCGCCCGGCGGACCCGGGCATCCATCAGCGTGTCCTGCGCGCAGTTGAACACCACCGCCTGAACGCTCAGCTCCGGCGCCAGGGTCCGGCTCTCCGCCTCGATCAAGTCCGTCAGCTGCTCCGCCGGGAGGATGCCCAGGAAATCCACCTCCCCGGCGTCGTAGAGGTCCTGTCCCGCCTCTGCGGTCTCCGCAAAGCGGAACGTCAGGGTCTGCGGGCCGGAGAGGCTGTTGCGGTAGGTCTCGCTGGCCTCCAGGGTCAGCGCCTCGCCCGCTTCATACCCGCTCACCTGATACGGCCCGTTGGTCACCAGGCCCGTAAGGTCGTTCCACCAAGGGGCCGCCTCCGCCGGCTCCTCCGCCGCTTCGGCGGTCTCCCCGTCAGCGGCAGTGGTCTCCTCCTGCAGCAGGTCCTGCCGCAGAGGCATGGTGGCGGGCGCGGTGCAGACCTCCGTCAAAAACCAGTCGAACTTTCCGTTCAGCACCACCACCAGGGTGCTGTCATCCTCCGACGTCACCTGCAGCAGTGACACGTCGCCGGTCTCCCGCACGGCATCGTAGCCTGCCACCACGGACAGCAGCGACGCGCTGGGGGAATCGTTGGCCGGGTCGGCCAGCCGCTGCCAGGCAAAGACGAAGTCCCCGGCCCGGACCGCCCGGCCGTCGGACCACTCGGCCTTCCGCAGCTTGAAGGTCCAGGTCACGGTGCCGTCGGCGTTCTCCTCCGTGCTGACGCTCTTGGCCGCGCCGTTCGTCACCGTGGTCCCGCCGGAGCCGTCTCCGGTCTTCCGCATCAGGTTTTCATACAGGTGGACCAGGACGGTCTGGTCCGCCGTCTCTGTGGCGTAGATGGGATCCAGCTCCTCCGGCGCGCCGCCCACGCAGACGGAGAGGGCCAGCCCCTCCCCGCTCCCGCCGCAGCCGGTCAGGCTGAGGGCCAGCAGCACCGCCGTCAGGAACAGCGCCCACCGCCGCTTCCAATTCTTCATATCATCGTTCCTCCCGCTCTGGAGTCTAAAACGGGCGCCCCGGCCGGGCACCCCCGAATGTCAAAGGACCTAGTCTATTATAAAGATTTTCAGGCGGCCTGTAAAGTTACAGGCCGCCAAAAAGTAACAAATAATTACAAAATTAAAGATTTGTTCACAAATAGAGCTGAAAATCCGGAAATACCCGCCTCCCCGCCGAAGCCGATGGCGTGAAAAGCGCCGGGCGCGGTTTTCCGCGTCCGGCGTTCAAAGCCGTTTTCACGCCGTGGTCAGGCGGCCGTCCTCGCCGAACTTCACCGGGACGATCTCGTTCCGGGTCTTTTGGGCGATATCATCGATCCGCATCTTGGCGGGATAGTCGGAGACAAAGGTCACCGCCACGCCCTGCCGCTTGGCCCGGCCGGTCCGGCCGATCCGGTGGACGTAGTCCTGGTTCTCGTCCGGCACGTCGCAGTTGAACACGATGTCCACATCGTCCACGTCGATCCCCCGGGCCGCCACGTCGGTGGAGACGAACACCCGCAGCTCGCCCCGGCGGAACTTCTTCATCACCTGCTCCCGCTTCCGCTGGGGAATATCGCCGTGGATGCACTCCGCGTCGATGCCCCGCATCTGCAGGAACTTGGTGATCCGCTCCGTGGAGCCCTTGGTGTTGCAGAAGGCCATGCACCGGTCGAAGCCCGTCTCGTTCAGAATCTTTTCAATAGCGTCCGCCTTTCCGTCGTGGGGTACGTCCATGCGGAACTGCTTGATGTCCGGCTTGTTCTGCGCATCCTCCCGGACGGTGATCTCCGCCGCGTCCCGCTGGTACACCCAGGCGATGTCCATGACCTCCCGGGAGATGGTGGCGGAGAAGAGCCCCAGGTTCTTCCGCTTGTTCATCTTGTCCAGCAGGCGGGTCACGTCGTGGATGAAGCCCATGTCCAGCATCCGGTCCGCCTCGTCCAGCACCACGGTCTGGGCAGTGTCCACCCGGACGGTGCGGCGCTTCATGTGGTCGCTGAGGCGGCCGGGGGTGGCCACCACGATCTGGGGGTGCTTCTTCAGGGTGTCGATCTGCCGGCCGATGGGGGCGCCGCCGTAAAGGCACACCGTCCGCACGCCGGGCTTGAAGGCCGCCAGGTCCCGGATCTCGTCCGTGATCTGGATGGCCAGCTCCCGGGTGGGGGCCAGGATCACCGCCTGGACGCTCTCGTCCTCCGGGTCCACGTGCTCCACAATGGGGATGCCGTAGGCAAAGGTCTTGCCGGTGCCGGTGGGGGCCTTGGCGATCACGTCCTGCCAGTCCATCATGGGCGGGATGCAGCCCGCCTGGACCGGGGTGGACACCTCGATGTTGCGTTTTTCAATGGCGCGCATGATCTCCGGCGACAGGTGCAGGCTGTCGAACCGGACGCCTTCCGTATATTCCATGGCTCTCTTCCTCTTTCGTTTATCCGTTGACCCGGCTGGCGCGGCCGCGCCCGTAGATCATGGGCACCACCAGGACCACCAGCGCCAGCAGGGCTGAGAAGAACGTGGTCTCGCTGGTCACCATGGCGCCGGCGGCCACCACCAGGCCCGCCAGCATCCAAAGCCAGCCGGCAAACCGGTGGACCTCCTTCCACAGCGGCGGATTGTTTACCGTAAAGGAGAACCGCAGGGCCAGCTTGGCGTCCTCCGGGCAGTCGAACATGTGGGATCCCAGCAGCATCAGCACCAGGCCCAGGATGCAGGGCGTATAGAAATTCAGGCTCAGCCCCTGGCCGGAGGTCTCCAGAATGACGCCGCTGCAGAACAGCAGGGAGATGGTGGGAAAGCCCCAGCGCCCCATGAGCCGGTTGAACGCCGGCGGGATCTTCATCCGCTTTTGATACTGCAGCAGCATGAAGTGCGCAATGGCCTCCAGCAGGCACATCAAACCGGGCAGGAGGAGCGCCACCGCCCACCGGGGCAGGGAGTCGTCCTGGCCGCCGGGGCCGATCAGGCCGGTCTCCACGATCTCCGGGATCCGGTCCCACATCCGCACGCCCAGGATCATCGGCAGGGCGCAGGCCGTCAGCGTCACGATCAGCAGCGCCCGCTGCTTTTCCGGTGACAGGTGCTTTCCAAATATCTCAGCCCCCCGGATTTCCACGTCACGGGGCAGGGCCTCTCTCTTCTTTCGGTTGCTCATAGTCAGCCGGGTCCTCCTTCGGGGTCCGCAGGCAGATCGCTCTGCCGTCAAAATTTTTCCTTTCTCCGGGCTTCCTATGGACTGCGCCGGGGGAAACGGGTATTATTATATATGGAAAATCCGCTTTTGTAAAGCACTGTCAAGGAAAACGCCCGTCCAGGCGGAGCCGCCCCGCCCGGCCGCTCCTTGCTCTCCCGGGAAAAAACACTCCCGAAATATGTTCGCATTTTCCCGTATTCCCCCGGTTTTTCAGTAAATTTGTCTTATAATTGTAGTAAAATTTTGTATTGTGCCCCGTAAGATTCACAAATTTTATGGTACATTGTAAGAACCAGAAAGCTCCAGAGCGGATACGGAGGTGCCACGTGAACGGCGGAATGGATTATGTACGCATTTTGCGGGACCTGCGGGAAGATGCTGACAAGACCCAGACCCAGATCGCTGAGGTGCTCGGAACATCCCAGACGATGTACGCCCGCTATGAGCGCGGGGCCAACGAGCTTCCGATCCATCATCTGATCACGTTGAGCAAATACTACGGGGTCAGCACGGACTATCTGCTGGGTCTCAGCAAGGAACGCTGAAACGCGGACAGGGAACTCCCTGTCCGCGTTTTTTTGCTGCCGTCACTCCGCCGGCGTGACCTCCTGGGCCTGTTTCGGGGATGCGCTGTCCTCACTTGCCTCGGGCAGCGTTCCGGAGCCGTCCTCCACCGGTTCCGGGACGGTGACGGAATTCCCGGCGGCGCCGCTTCCGCCGGAGGTCTCATAGACCATGCCGTCCCCGTTGTCCTGGGTCGCGGTCCACTGCTCCGGGCTGCCGGTGACCTGGATGCTGACGGTGCGGGTCTCCCGGCTGCCGTCCTCGTGGACCACCTCCATGTCATAGGCGTAGGTATAGACGCCATCGGCTTCCAGCCGGTCGGTGATGTCGATGTCCTCCCCGTCCACGTGGAGAATCAGCCGGCCGTCCTCCTCCGTCACCACGTCTCCGTCCACCAGCGTGATGGACACCGCGTTCCCCTGGTCATCCCGGGCCAGGTACTGGTCTCCGGACGTCCAGACGATGGTGAACTGCCGGAAGAGCGCCCCGTCCATGGCCACATTCACCGCCCCGGCGGTGACGGCCAGGGCCATCATCATGGCCGCCGCCAGAGCCGCGCCCCGCAGTACCCGGGGCATCCGCTTTCTCTGCTTCATCTCCTGCATCTTCTGCAATACCTCCTGTTTGGCCTGGTCGGAGGCACGGAGTTGGGAAAAGGTCTCCCGGTACATTCTCTTGTCGATCATGGCTCTGCCTCCTGTAAGATCAGTTTCAGTTTCCCCCTGGCCCGCATGAGCCAGGTCTGCACGGTGGAGGGATTGGCGCCCATGGCCGCCGCGATCTCCTGTACGGAGCAGTCTTCGTAGTAGTAGAGATACACCGCGGCCCGGTACTTGGGCGGCAGGGCCATGACCTGCCGGAAGAGCTCGCTCTGCTCCGGCGTGTCGAAGGCCGGCTCTCCGGCCTCCTCCAGGGGGCCGGTCCTCCGGCGCCAGGGAGAGCGGAGGAGCTTTTTGCACTCGTTCACCGCCACCCGGACCACCCAGTGCCGTTCATGCTCCGGCGACTGGAAGGACTTTCGCTCCAGATAGAGCTTCAGCAGCGTCTCCTGCATCACATCCTCCGCGTCGGCGCGGTTCTTCAGATAGTTGTACGCCAGCCGGAAGACCGTGTCGCCGTATCGCCCTACCGCCGTCTCAAACTCCGTGTCCGTCAATCTCATCACACCTCACTGTCGGGATGGGCGGCGGCGCCGCCCGGAAAGGCCTTTCTGACAGGAATATCCCCCAGCGGGGGAAAATATCTCACCGGTCCGAAAGTTTTTCAAAAAACATGCGTCCCCGCGCAGGAGCGGGATCTCGAAAACCGGAAACGGCTGAGCCGTTTCCGGTTTTCTGCGTTCTTGTCAGGTCGGATCACTTGTGGGGCACGTGCCAGATGTGATCGGCATACTCCGCCACGGCCCGGTCGGCGGCGAACACGCCGCTGCGGGCGATGTTGTGCAGGCTCATGCGATTCCAGGCCGTCTGGTCCCGATAGGTCTCCGCCATGCGCGCCTCCGCCTGGCAGTAAGCCTGGAAGTCCGCCAGCAGGAAGTACTCGTCCGCGGGGCTGCCCCCGGCGCCGAACAGCAGCCGCTGGTACAGGTCGTCGTACCGGACGCCGTCCCGGAATCCGTTCCGCAGGGCGTCCAGGCAGCGGTGGAGCACCGGGTCCCGGTTGTAGAGCCGCTGGGGCACATAGCCCTCCTTCTTCAGCCGCTCCACCTCGTCCGCCCGCAGGCCGAAGAGGAACATGTTCTCGTCCCCCAGCAGGTCGTGCATCTCCACATTGGCCCCGTCCAGGGTGCCCACGGTCAGGGCGCCGTTCATCATGAACTTCATATTGCCGGTGCCGCTGGCCTCCTTGCCGGCGGTGGAGATCTGCTGGCTCACCTCGCTGGCGGGCATCAGCTGCTCTGCCAGGGAGACCCGGTAGTTCTCCAGGAACACCACCTGCAATTTATCCTTACAGATGGGGTCGTGGTCGATCTGGTCCGCCAGGGAGTTGATGAGGCGGATGATCCGCTTGGCCACCGCGTACCCCGGCGCCGCCTTGGCGCCGAAGAGGAACGTGTGGGGATGGGTGATGGCGTTGGGGTCGTCCTGGAGCTTCTGGTACAATGCGATGATGTGCAGCACGTTCAGCAGCTGCCGCTTGTACTCGTGGAGCCGCTTCACCTGGACATCGAAGATGGCATCCGGGTTCAGCTCCACGCCCCGGGTCTTCTTGGCGTAGGCGGTGAAGGCGGCCTTGTTGGCCCTCTTGATCTCCCCCAGCCGGTCCAGCACCGTCTGATCACCGGCAAAGTCGTCCAGCTTCTTCAGGGCCTGGGGGTGGAGCAGGTAGTCGTCTCCGCCGGTCAGGTCCTTGATGAGGCTGTCCAGGTCGGGGTTGATCTCGCTGAGCCAGCGGCGGTGGTCGATGCCGTTGGTGACGTTCTGGAACTTCCAGGGCTCCATGCCGTAGGCTTCCTGGAAGACGTCCTTCTTCAAAATCTCGGAGTGCAGGCCGCTGACGCCGTTGACCGCCATGCCGCCGGCGATGCAGAGGTTGGCCATGCGGACCTGGCCGCCCCAGACGATGGCCATTTTCTCCGTCTTCTTGGGATCGTGGTAGAAGTTCTCCACTTTCTCCTGCCAGCGGCGGGAGATCTCCAGAGTGATCTGCCAGATGCGGGGCAGGAAGTGCTCGAACAGGTTCTGGGGCCAGCGCTCCAGCGCCTCCGCCAGGACGGTGTGGTTCGTGTAGGCCACGGACTTTGTGGTGATCTCCCATGCCTCATCCCAGCCCATGCCGGCGTCGTCGATCAGGATGCGCATCAGCTCCGGGATCACCAGGGCCGGATGGGTGTCGTTGATCTGGATGACATTCTTCTCATGGAAGTTCTTCATGGTGCCGTACAGCTCCGTGTGCTTGGCGGCGATGGACTGGAGGGTGGCGGACACGAAGAAGTACTGCTGCTTCAGGCGCAGGGACTTGCCCTCCAGGTGGTTGTCCTCCGGGTAGAGGACCTTGGCGATGGTCTCCGCCATGGCCTCGTCCTCCGCGGCTTTCAGATACTCGCCCCGGGAGAACAGGGACATATCCACCGGCTGGGTGGACCGGGCGTCCCACAGCCGCAGGACGTTCACGTGCTCTGTGCCGTAGCCGGCGATCTCCATGTCGCAGGGCACGGCCTGGACCACGGTGGCGTCCTCGTTGACGATGTGCAGGTGGCCGTTGTCCCAGAACTCCCGCACCGTGCCGCCGAAGCGGACCTCCTGGGTCTCCGCGGGCTTGGGCATCAGCCAGGCCGCGCCCAGGTCCTTCCAGTTGTCCGGCAGCTCCACCTGCTGGCCCTCCACGATCTTCTGCTTGAAGATGCCCAGCTCATAGCAGATGGAATAGCCGGTGGCCGGGATCTCCAGGGTGGTCAGGGAGTCCAGATAGCAGGCGGCCAGGCGGCCCAGGCCGCCGTTGCCCAGGGCCGCGTCCGGCTCAATCTCAAAGATGTCCGCCGCCTTGAAGCCCAAGTGCTCCAGCGCCTCCCGCAGCTGGGGCAGCAGCCCCAGGTTGTAGGCGTTCTTCATCAGGCTGCGGCCCATCAGGAACTCCAGGGACAGGTAGTGCACCTGCCGGGCATGCTGCTGGCGGGCCTTCTGGCGGGTCTCCACCTCCCGCAGGGCCATCATGTCCCGCAGGACCAGGGCGCTGGCCCGCATCATCTCTCCGTCCGTGGCCTCCGCCGCCGTCTTGCCGAAGCTGACCATCAGCTTGGCGGTGAGGGCGTTCTCCAGGGTCTGTGTGGTAATTGGTGTCATGCGTCTCCTTACTCCGCCGGCTCCTGTTTCCCGGCGGTCCCCTTCTTGGGTTTGGTCTCTTTCTTGGCAGGCGACTTCCTGCCGGTTTTGGCGGCCGTCTTTTTAGCGGCCGGTTTCTTGGCGGCCGTCCGCTTTCTGGCGGCGGGCTTCTTCTCCGGTGCGGCAGCCGGTTCGGCCGGAGCGGCCTCCTCAGCCGGGACCGCCTCCGGGGCCTTCTCAGCCGCCGGTTCGGCGGGCGCCTGCGCCGCTTCCGTGGCCGGCTCCGCAGCAGGTTCGGCAGATGCGGGCTCCGCCGCTTCCGCAGTCTTCTCCTCGGGGGCGGCCTCTTCCGCGGGGGCGGATTCCTCCGCCGGGGCGGGCTCTTCTGTCCGGCCGGACTCCTCCGCAGGCGGCCAGGGCTGGCCGGTGACGGCGCTGTAAATGTGCAGGTACTCCCCCGCGCTCCGGGCCCAGCTGAAATCGCAGGCCATGGCCCGCGCCCGCAGCCGGGCAAAGGCGTCGGGATAGTCCTTGTAGAGATACACCGCCTCCCGGATCACATACAGCATATCACTGCCGGCGTAATTTGCAAAGGTAAATCCGTTGCCGGCGTCCCGCCAGGCCTCGTACGGGCTGACGGTGTCCTTCAGCCCGCCGGTCTCCCGGACGATGGGCACGGTGCCGTAGCGCATGGCGATCATCTGGCTCAGGCCGCAGGGCTCGCTCTTGGAGGGCATCAGGAACAGATCCGCACCGGCATAGATGGCCATGGACAGCTCCTCGTTGTAGTCCAGGCGCACGGCCATGCGGCCGGGATACTGCTGGGCCGCCCACTGGAAGAACTCCTCGTACTTCCGGTCTCCCTTGCCCAGGATCACCATCTGCAGGGGCAGCTCCATCATGTCGTGGAGCACCTCGCACACCAGATCCAGGCCCTTGTGGGACACCAGGCGGCTGACGATGCCCACAATGGGGACGTAGGGCTCCTGCCGCAGGCCCATGAGCTTTTGCAGCTCCGCCTTGTCCGCCTGCTTGCCCGCCATGTCCGCCGCGCTGTAATTGACGGCGATGTGGGGATCCGTGGCAGGGTCGTACCGCTTCACGTCGATGCCGTTCAGCACGCCGGAGAGCTTGTAGCCGCAGCGGCGCATGATGCCGTCCAGCCGGTGGGCGAAGTAGGGCATCTTCAGCTCGTTGGCGTAAGTAGGAGAGACGGCGTTGACGGCGTCGGCGCACAGAATGGCGCCCTTCAGCAGATTCACGTCCCCGTCCATCAGGATGGTGCCGTCATCCGCCCAGCCGTGGTCCAGGCCGAACAGGTCCCCCAGGGTCTGGCGGCCGTAGCGGCCCTGGTACTCAATATTATGAATGGAGAGCACGGTCCGGATACTCCGGAACCGCTCCTCCCGCACGCCGTCGTCCTTCAGATAGATGGGCACCAGGGCGGTCTGCCAGTCGTTGCAGTGGATGACCTCCGGCCAGAACTTCAGGTGGGGCAGCATCCGCACCACGGCCCGGGAGAAAAAGCCGAACCGCTCGCCGTCGTCCATGTAGCCGTACAGCTCCGGGCGCCGGAAATACTGCTCGTTGTCCAGGAAGTACCAGGTGACGCCGTCCCGTTCCATGGAGAACAGCCCGCAGTAGCTGTGGCGCCAAGCCAGGTCCACATAGTCGTAGCACTCAAAATACAGCTGGTCGCCGAATTTCTCCTTCACCTTCTGGTACAGGGGCAGCACCACCGCCACCTCGGCCCCCTGGGCCGCCAGCGCCGCAGGCAGGGAGCCCGCCACATCCGCAAGGCCTCCGGTTTTGCAGAATGGAACCGCCTCGCTGGCCGCATACAAAATCTTCATTCTTGTCTCCTTTCACCATTCCGGCGCCCGCGCAAAGCGGGGCCAAGGGCGGACGGGGCCCTGTCCGGCCCCGCCTGTCCGTGTATGTACATCCCGGAAGCTTTCCTTCCGCCCTTACACCTGACTGCCCTTGGCCAGGACGATGGGATAGGAGCTGTGTCCCATCAGCGTCCGGTCCGGCAGGATCTCTACATTTTTATCCGCGATCAGATAGGACACCGCCGCGCCCCGGCGCACCGCCGTCTCCTTGAACAGCACGCAGTTGCGCACCACCGCGCCGGCCTCCACCACCACGCCGGGGAAGAGGATGGAGTTCTCCACCACGCCCTCGATGTTGCAGCCGTCGGCGATCAGAGAGTTCTCGCAGTAGCCGTCCGGCCCGATATAGGCGGAGGACTTGTCGGTGGCCTTGGCCCGGATGGGCCGCTCGGCGCAGAACAGCTCCGCCCGGATGGCCGGGTCCAGCAGCTGCATGCTGCGGTCGTAATACTCCTGGACAGAGCGGATCTGGGCCGCGAAGCCGCCCCAGATGTATCCCTGGAGCTTCAGGCTGTCCTTTCGGGCCTGGAGCACGTCCCGCCGCAGGCTGTACTGGTCCCGGGTGGCGCACTCGTCCACCAGGTCCAGCAGCAGCTTGGTGGAGAGGAGGTACACCTCCAGCCCCCGGTAGCCCCTGGGCCGGTGGAGGTGGTACAGCACATCCGTGACGCGGCCGGTGCCGTCCATCTCAAAGTATGTACCGTTCTCCGTCTCAAAGCTGTCGTTGCCGCAGACCACAGTGATGTCCGCGCCGGACTTCACGTGCTGCTCATAGATGTCCGACAGGGGCAGGTTCACCACCAGGTCGCCGTCCATCAGCACCACATAGTCCCGGCGGATCTCCTCCAGATAGGAGCGGACGCCCGCCAGGGCCTCCATCTTCCCCCGGAAGGCCGCGGCCTCGCCCCAGTGCTGCTTGTAGGCGAAGGGGGGCAGGATCTTCAAACCGCCCCGCTTGCGGGACAGGTCCCAGTCCTTGCCGGTGCCCAGGTGGTCCAGCAGGCTCTGGTAGTGGCCGTGGAGCACCACGCCCACGTCGGTGACGCCGGCGTTCACCAGGTTGGACAGGGCGAAGTCCACCGCCCGGTACCGCCCGCCGAAGGGGATGGACGACGCGGAGCGGATCTCTCCCAGCTCCCGCAGGTCGTTGCGCTTTTCATAGGAAAAGATGATGCCATGCAGTCCGTTCATCGGGACACCTCCTCGCCGCTCTTGTTCAGCATGATGCCGGGGCGCACCTGCTTGTCATCCTCCAGGACGCAGCCGGGGGCCAGCACCGTCAGCCCCCAGGGGGCCGGCGCCGTGTTCTCCGGCGTGCCGCCCACCCGGCAGCCCCTGCCGATGCGGCAGCCCTCGCCCAGGATGGCGTACTCCACCACCGCGCCGGGCTCCACGGTCACGCCGGGGAACAGCACGGAGTAGGACACCCGGGCCCCCTCCCCCACGGTGACGTTGGGAGACAGGACGGAGTTCTCCACCGTCCCCTCCAGGTCGCTGCCCCGGTTGAAGGCGCTGTGGCTGATCTGGCAGCGGCGGCCCAGGAAGGCCGGCGGCGCGTTGACGGACCGGGCGTAGATGGGCCAGGACTCGTCCAGCAGGTCCAGGCCGGACTCCGGGGAGAGCATATCCATGTTGGCGTCCCACAGGGACTCCAGGGTCCCCACGTCCTTCCAGTAGCCGCTGAAGCGGTAGGCGGCCATCCGCTCTCCGTCCCCCAGCATGGCGGGGATCACGTTTTTGCCGAAGTCATTTTCGGAGTTGGGATTGGCCTCGTCGGCCTCCAGATACCGCCGCAGGGTCTTCCAGGTGAAGACGTAGATGCCCATGGACGCCAGATTGCTCTTGGGCTCCTTGGGCTTTTCGGCAAACTCGGTGATCATGTCGTTCTCATCCACGTTCATGATGCCGAAGCGGGACGCCTCGGACCAGGGCACCTCCATGACGGAGATGGTGCAGGCGGCCCCGGCGGCCTTGTGGCGCTCCACCATCTCGGAGTAGTCCATCTTGTAGATGTGGTCGCCGGAGAGGATCACCACATACTCCGGGTCATACAGGTCGATGAACCCGATGTTCTGGTAGATGGCGTTGGCGGTGCCCTTGTACCAGGTGCCGCCCTTGCTGCCCATATAGGGCGGCAGGATGTGGACGCCGCCGGTGGAGCCGTCCAGGTCCCAGGGCACGCCGCTGCCGATGTAGCTGTTCAGCTCCAGGGGGCGGTACTGGGTCAGCACGCCCACGGTGTCGATGCCGGAATTGGTGCAGTTGGACAGGGGAAAGTCGATGATGCGGTATTTCCCGCCGAAGGGCACAGCGGGCTTGGCCATGTCGCCGGTGAGGACGTACAGACGGCTGCCCTGGCCGCCGGCCAGCAGCATGGCGATGCACTCTTTTTTCATGTCTTTTCCAACTCCTTTGCCTGTTGTTTCTTCCTGGGTCTGGGGAACGTCCCCTCGCCCCGCAGGAACACCGCGCCGAAGGCCGGGATCCGGATGGCGGCGGAGTATTCCTTTCCATGGGAGGGCACGGCCTCCACCATCACCGCCTCAGAATCGCCGAAACCGTCGCCGCCGTATGCGGGGTCATCGGTATTGAACACGGGCACATACCGCCTGTGGGGCGGCACGCCCATCCGGTAGTCTGTATAGGTGTTGGGCGAGAAGTTCACCGCGCACATAAGGTCGCGGCCCTTCTTGTCCCTGCGCAGGAACACCACCACGTTGTTGTGGTTGTCGTCCGGCACCAGCCATTCAAAGCCCGCCCAGTCGAAATCGATCTCCCACAAAGCCGCCGTCTTTTTGTAAAAGGCGTTGATCTCCCGGAAGAACTTCCGGAGCTTCTGATTCTCCGGCCGGTCCAGCAGGTACCAGTCCAGCTGCCCGTCGGAGTCCCACTCGTGCCACTGGCCGATCTCCGCCCCCATGAACAGCAGCTTCTTCCCCGGGTGGGCCAGGAGATAGGCGTAGAATCCCCGGAGGCACCGCAGCTGGTTGTCGTAGTCCCCGGGCATCTTCCCCACGATGGAGCCCTTCATGTGCACCACCTCGTCGTGGGAGATGGGCAGCACGAAGTTCTCGGAAAAGGCATACATCATGGAGAAGGTGATGTCCTTGTGGTTGTACTGGCGGAAGAAGGGGTCCAGCTTCAAATAGTGGCACATGTCGTTCATCCAGCCCATGTTCCACTTCAGGTTGAAGCCCAGGCCCCCCACGTCCGCAGGGCGGGTCACCAGGGGCCAGGCGGTGGACTCCTCGGCGATCATCAGCACGCCGGGGTCCGTCTGGAAGGCCATGGTGTTCAGCTCCCGCAGGAACTCGATGGCCTCCAGATTCTCATGTCCGCCGTACTGGTTGGGCGTCCAGGCGCCGCCCTGGCGGTCGTAGTCCAGGTACAGCATGGAGGCCACTGCGTCCACCCGCAGGCCGTCGATGTGGTACTCTTCCAGCCAGAAGCGGGCGGAGGAGAAGAGAAAGCTCTTCACCTCGGGCCGGCCGTAGTCGAAGACTCGGGTGCCCCAGGCGACGTGCTCCCGCTTGTTGGGGTCGCTGTACTCATAGCAGCAGGTGCCGTCGAATTCATAGAGGCCCTGGGCATCCTTGCAGAAGTGGGAGGGCACCCAGTCCAGCAGCACCAGGATGCCGTTTTTATGCATGTGGTTCACGAACCACATGAAGTCCTTGGGCGTGCCGAACCGGGAGGTGGGGGCGAAGTACCCGGTGCACTGGTAGCCCCAGGAGTCGTCCAGGGGGTGCTCCGTCACCGGCAGCAGTTCGATGGCGGTGTAGCCCATGTCCTTCACATAGGCGGCCAGATCCTTCGCCAGGTCCTTGTAGTCGATGAAGTCCCCGTTCTCCCGCTTTTTCCAGGAGCCCAGGTGGACCTCATAGATATTCAGCGGCGATGTATAGACCGGGTGCTTGGCCTTCTTCTCCCGGAAGGTGCCGTCCGTCCATTGGAACCCGTCGATGTCATACAGCTTGCTGGCGGTGGCGGGCCGGGTCTCCGTGTGGAAGCCGTAGGGGTCCGCCTTCTGGCGGACCTGGCCGTCCGCCCCCCGCACCGCGTATTTATAGGAGGTATAGACCGGCAGGTCCGGCAGGAAGCCCTCCCAGATCTCGCCCTTGCGGGTGAGGGGGGCCGCTCCCTCCTCCCAGTTGTTGAAGTCGCCCACGACGGACACCGCCTCCGCATGGGGGGCCCAGACCCGGAACGTCCAGCCGTCTCTGCCCCGCTTTTTGGCAGGGTGGGCGCCGAACCAGCGCCAGCCGTCCGTCATCGTCCCCTGGTGGAAACGGTCCGCCTGTCCTTGTTTTGCCATGGCAGCAGCTCCTCTCCCCGCCGCGGACTGTCCACGGCGGGCTCGTCGTTCTTGGAGTAAAGCGTTTGCGCGGAATCTGGATATGCATATAATTGTTTATATTATACTTCCTGGGAAAAATACCGTCAAGGATGGTCCTGTCGAAAAAGGGCGGCGCAAGTTGGTGGGATCTCCCAGTTTTTTCCCGCATTTTCACAAGAATGTTTGGTGCTTTTTGTGGGATCGGTCAGGATTTTTCTCGGAACTTTCCTCTTTTTAATCTCGTCTGAACAGAGGAAATATCTTCCGCCCGTATTGGGCGGAACGGAAAGGAAGAATCCCATGAAATCCCGCTCCCTGTTCTGTGCGGCGCTGGCCGCGCTGCTGCTCTTGCTCTCCGCCTGCGGTCATCCGGCGTCGGAGGCCGGCGGAGCCGCGGAGGAAGAGCTCTCCGCCGCGGATACCATCACGCCGGAGGAAGGTGCCGCCATTCTGGAAAAGCAGCTGGGCGCGGTGGACGAGGCCACCGGCAACGTGATGTCCTACGGCTACGAAGGGCCGCTCACTCTGGACGGAGTGGACTACTACAACTACCGGGTCTCCTGGCTGGTGGACGGCGATCACCTGTCCTATCTCACCAACTATCTGGTGTCCACCGACGGGCTGGTGGTCCAGGAGTACCTGCCGGAAACAGCTTGATTGCCAAATGAAACCACCCGCCGGGCCTGCATAGCCAAACAAATCCTGCGGATACTAGCTTTTGCCAAGCAGAATCATCCTGAAAAATCTGAAAGACAAAAGGAGTTTTCGATATGAAGGCAACTGGAATCGTGCGGCGGATCGACGACCTGGGCCGGGTGGTGATCCCCAAGGAGATCCGGCGCACCATGCGGATCCGGGAGGGCGATCCATTGGAAATCTACACCAGCCGCGAGGGCGAGGTCATCTTCAAGAAATACTCACTGCTGGGCGGTGTGGAGGACTTCGCCGCAGAGCTCTGCGAGACCATGAGCCGGTCTACCGGCAGCGTCTGCGCCGTCACGGACCGGGACACAGTCATCGCCGTGGCGGGCGGCAGCAAGCGGGAGCTCATGGGCAAGCGGATCACCCCGGAGCTGGAGCAGATCATGGAGAGCCGGAAGATCTATCAGTACACCGGCGAGGGCCAGCCCCTCCAGGTGACGGAGGGTGCCGACGGCCTGCTGACCACCGTGGCGGCCCCCATCCTGGCGGAGGGCGACCTGCTGGGTCTGGTGCTGTTCATCTCCAGCGATCCCGCTGCCGTCACCGGCGACACCGAGTACAAGCTGGCCCAGACCATCGCCGCCTTTCTGGGCCGGCACATGGAGAGCTGAATCCTCTCTCCCGCGCGGACGCCTGTACAGGCGTCCGCGTTTTTGATGGCATGAAATGCCGGAAAGGCGCTATGCTGGAAGTATCCCCCAATTCGGAAGGAGCTGCTTCCATGACAGTTTCAGAGTGGATCGCGTATGTGGACCAGCGGGTCTGGGGCCCGGGAATGCTGGTGCTGCTGATGGGCACCGGCGTCTTTCTCACCCTGCGCACCCGCTTTCTCCCCTGGCGGAACCTGGGCTGGGCGCTGAAAAGCGTCCTCGGCCGGGGCTCCCGCGCCAAGGCAGGCGGGGCCGGGGACGTGTCCCCCTTCTCCGCCCTGATGACCACGCTGGCCGCCACCATCGGCACCGGCAACATCGTGGGCGTGGCCACGGCCCTGGTGGCGGGCGGCCCCGGCGCCCTGGTGTGGATGGAGATCTCCGCCCTCTTCGGCCTTTCCTCCAAGTGCGCGGAGTGCCTGCTGGCCGTCAAGTACCGCCAGCGGGGCGCCGGCGGCGAGATGTGCGGCGGTCCCATGTACACCATGTGCGCCGCCCTGCGGTGGAAGCGGCTGGGCGGCGCCCTGGCCTTTCTCTTCGCCCTCTTCACGGTCCTGGCCTCCCTGGGCATGGGAGACATGGCCCAGGCCAACTCCATCGCCGGGGCGCTGGCGGACAGCTTCTCCGTCCCCGCCCGGACCGCCGGGGCCGCAGTGGCCCTGCTGGCTCTCGTGGTCATTCTGGGCGGCATCCGGCGGATCGCCGGGGTCTGCTCCGTGGTGGTGCCCTTCATGGCGGTCCTTTACCTGCTGGCGGGCACAGCGGTGCTGCTGGGGCACCTGTCCGCTCTGCCCGGGGCCGTGGCGGAGATGTTCCGCCTGGCCTTCTCCCCCGCCGCCGTTGCGGGCGGCGCGGCAGGGACCGTGACCGCCTCCGCCCTGAACGCCGCCCGCTGGGGCATCGCCCGGGGCTGCTTTTCCCATGAGGCCGGTATGGGTTCCGCCGCCATTCCCGCCGCCTCCGCCGCCACGGACAGCCCCGCCCGCCAGGGCTATGTGAACATGACCGGCGTCTTCTTCGACACCACGGTGATCTGCACGGTCACGGGTCTGTGCATCTGCGCCTCCGGCGTGCTGGGGACCACCGACGCTTCCGGCGCACCGGTGAACGGCGCGGCCCTCACCGCCCTGGCCTTTGAGACCGTGCTGGGCCCCCTGGGGGGACTGCTGGTCTCCCTGGGGATCGTGCTGTTCGCCTTCTCCACCATCCTGGGGTGGGAGTTCTACGGGGAAAAGGCCTTTGAGTTCCTCTTCGGCCGCCGGGCCATCCCCCTCTACCGGACCATCTTCGCCCTGGCGGCCTTTCTGGGCGCCACCCAGAGCCTGGAGGTGGTATGGAACCTCTCCGACATCTTCAACGCCCTGATGGCGGTGCCCAACCTGATCTCCCTGCTTCTCCTCTCCGGCACCGCCGCCCGGGAGCTGGAGGCCTTCCAGCCGGAGATCCGCCGCGGGCGGAGACTCCGGCAGAGGCGGGCCGTCCGGCGGGTACTCTGAGTCCGCTTTCTCCGGGCACTGCCGGCGGGGCCGCCCGCCCTGCCGGCATGTCCGGGACCGTGCGCAGGCCCGTCTCCCCGTCCGGATGGGAAATGGCGGAATTCGTGAATTTTTTTCTGGAGGAGTTGCTTTTTTCCAGTTTGATGATAAGATAAAGTACGGTAAAAATTTTAAACAAAGGACTTGATACCATGACCAAGATCGACATTGTCTCCGGCTTCCTTGGCGCCGGCAAGACCACCCTTATCAAAAAGCTGCTGGCGGAGGCCTTCCCCGGTGAAAAGCTGGTGCTGATCGAGAACGAGTTCGGCGAGATCAGCATCGACGGCGGCTTCCTGAAGGAGTCCGGCGTCCAGATCAGCGAGATGTCCGCCGGGTGCATCTGCTGCTCCCTGGTGGGGGACTTCCACAAGGCCCTGAAGGACGTCCAGGCCCAGTTCCACCCGGACCGCATCCTCATCGAGCCCTCCGGCGTGGGCAAGCTGTCCGACGTGATCGTGGCGGTGCAGAACACCGCCGACGAGACCGACGACATGAAGCTCAACAGCTTCGTCACCGTGGCGGACGCCACCAAGGTGAAGGTCTACATGAAGAACTTCGGCGAGTTCTACAACAACCAGATCGAGTCCGCCGGCACCATCGTCCTCTCCCGGACCCAGAAGCTGAGCCAGGAGAAGCTGGAGTCCGCGGTGGCCATGCTGCGGGAGAAGAACCCCGACGCCGCCATCCTCACCACCCCCTGGGACCAGCTGGACGGCAAGACCATCCTGGCGGCCATCGAGAAGGTTTCCCTGGCGGACGAGCTGCTGGCCAAGATGCGCTCCGAGCATGAAGCCGACGAGGCGGAGCACGAGCATGCGCATCATCACCATGACCACGAGCATGCGCATGAGGAGCACGAACACCATCACGATCATGACCACGAGGAACACGAGCACCATCACGATCATGATGAGCACGACCAAGAGCACCACCATGACCACGACCACGAGTGCGACGACCCCAACTGCTCCTGCCACCACCATCACCACCACGCCGACGAGGTGTTCACCTCCTGGGGCAAGGAGACACCCAAGGTGTTCTCCCAAGCCGACATTGAGCGGATTCTCACGGCCCTGGACTCCGGCGACTGCGGCAAGATCCTGCGGGCCAAGGGCATCGTGAACGGTGAGGGCGGCCAGTGGATCGAGTTCGACTTCGTCCCCGAGGAGCATGAGGTCCGGGCGGGCCATCCCGACTACACCGGCCGGCTGTGCGTCATCGGCGCCGAGCTGAAGGAGGACAAGCTGGCGGAGCTGTTCGGCCTGTGAGCTCTTTTTCTTGAAGAAGAAAAAGAACCAAAAAGAACTTTAGCGCGCTGCGGTGCCCGGCGGTCAGCCAGGCGCGGTGCCCGGTGACGGGGGACTGTCAAAGTCGAAAGTCAGATTTCCTGCCGTCCGGGCACCTGTTCCGCGTATTTTACCCGAAAGGAAACGCACATTATAATGGCAGACATTCCTGTTTATCTGGTAGCCGGCTTTCTGGACGCCGGCAAGACCAATTTCATCAACGGCATCCTGGAGGACGGCTTCGCCCGCCAGGATCCCACCCTGCTGCTCTGCTGTGAAGAGGGCGAGGAGGAGTACGAGAAGAACGCCCTGGACAACGTGACGGTCATCACCATCGAGGACGAGGAGGACCTGAAGTGCTCCTACCTGAAGGAGCTGGAGAAGCAGTACCACCCCAAGCAGGTGCTGATCGAGTACAACGGCATGTGGCAGATGGAGCGGCTGTACCGGGAGGTGCTACCCGCCAACTGGGTGCTGTATCAGATCATGACCTTCGTCTACGCCCCCACCTTTGAGATGTACGCCAAGAACATGGGCCAGCTGATGATGGAGAAGATCACCAACGCGGACATGCTGGTGTTCAACCGCTGCACCCCGGAGCTGCGGGACGCCCTGCGGAAGCGGAATCTGCGGATGGTGAACCGCCGGGCGGACATCTACCTGGAGATGGAGGACGGCACCAGCGAGGACTACCTCACCGGCGACGAGTGCCCCTTTGACCTGAGCCAGGACCTGATCGACGTGCCGGACGACGACTTCGGCGTCTGGTACGTGGACGTCATGGACCACCCGGACCGCTGGGCGGGCAAGATGGTCCACATGAAGCTCATCATGTGCCACTCCAAGAAGTACCCGGGCATCCACTGCCCCGGCCGCTTCGTCATGACCTGCTGCGAGAACGACATCCAGTTCATGGGTCTCATCGCCAAGGGCATGAACCTGAACCAGTACCAGAACCGGGACTGGATCGAGGTCACCGGCCGGATGGCGGTGGAGAACCACGCCGCCTACAAGGGCAAGGGGCCGGTGCTGCACGTAATCTCCATCGGGCCCTGCGAGAAGCCTTCGCAAGAGGTCGTGACGTTCTAGGAGGGGAGCAGGCTCCCCTCCTAACCACCCCACCACCAGTCTGCGGACTGGTGTGTGCGCCCAGGGCGCACAGGTCAAAGTATTTTCGGCAGGCGCATGTCCTGCCGAAAATGGATTCGAATTTCTTCGAAATTCGATACGGAATGTATAATCTTATTAAAAAATGTCTCTCCGTTGTCAAACGGAGAGGCATTTTGTCTTATGTGAGACTGGGTTCCCAGGGGTTTTCATAGGGCAGGGGGACGCCGGTTTCGTCCAGCAGCGCCAGGCCCGTGGATGCGAGGTCGTCGCTGTCCGGAATGATGAACAGGTCCAGGAATGCCCCGCCCATCACGGTGGAGCATGTGTAGGTGATGCCGCCGTTCTCGAAGGAATAGGCGGCGATGTCCCGGGGCAGGTCCCAGCCCGCCATCACGATGACAGCGTTCCCCGCAGGGTCGCCGAAGTTCCAGCATCGAATCTGCCCCGCCTCCATGCCGTAAGCGCCGCCGTTGGCCCGCCAGCGGTCCGGGAACACGCGGTCCCGTTCGTAGATGCAGATCTCCCAATGGCCGTTCCCGTCCACGCACAGAGCCGCCAGATAGTCGCCCCGCTGCTTCAGATCCACGATGCCCAGCACACTGTAGTCGAAGTCGGAGGACGACAGCTCCTGAAAGCCGCTCATGTAGGAGACCGCCTGCTGTTCCAGCCCCTCCCGGTCCACTTCCGCTATGGAGCGGCCAAATATAGAGGTGGCATAGTGGTATCCGACATACAGGGCCCCTGCCAGCGCCACGGCCGCCAGCGTCGCAGCCGCGCCACGCCAGAGCAGCTTTCGTCCTTTCCGCATACTCTCCATGATCTGCTCCCCCGCCGCCTTGGGCAGTTCCTCCGCCGTCAGCTCCCGGCCGCTCAAGAGCTCGCTGACCGTCAGGCCCAATGCCTCCGCCAGGGGCTCCAGCAGGTCCACCGAGGGCAGGCCCCGGCCGGTCTCCCATTTGCTGACGGCCTTATCCGTCACGTGGAGCCGCTCCGCCAGGTCCCCCTGGCTCCAGTTCTGTTCCTTCCGGCGCCGGGCGATGAGCCCGCCGGTGGCCTTTGCGTCCATGTCATCCGCTCCTTTTCCAGCCGTATCATACCACAAAACTGTCCCAAAGGCACCCTACGCTCCGTAGGAGCCTTGCTTTTTTCCGGAAAATCCTTATAATGGATGTATTCTGTGTGTGAGGAAATCCAACCGGAAAGGACCGTCCGCCCTTGAAGCTTCATGACCGTTTTCCAAAAGTCCGCCTGCCCCTGTGGGCCACGCTTCTGGCCGCCGTTCTGCTGGCAGGCGCCATCACCCTGCTGGCATTGTGGTGCCAGCCCAACGCCCTGCGGAGCGTGCTGGCCGTCTTTCGCAGCCAGCCCCTGCTGATCGTCCTCAACTGCCTGCCGGTGGGGATGCTGCTGCTGGTGTTCACCTGCCTGTTCCGAAACGTCTTTTTCGGCGCGGCGCTGGTGAACTTCGCCGTCTGCGCCCTGTCCATCGCCAACCGCATCAAGATCGAGGTCCGGGACGAGCCGGTGTTCCCCCGGGACTTCGCCCTGCTGAAGGAAGTCGGCAGCGCCGTGGGGACCTATGACATCCGTTTCCCGGTGTCGGCCATCGCTGTGGTGGTGCTGTTCTCTCTGGCACTGGCCGCCCTGGGACTCTTCGCGGGCAGCCGCCCCTTCCCCGTCGCCCGCCTGCGGGGCTGGCTGGGGAGCCTGCTGGGCGCGGCGGCCAGCTTCGCCGTCCTGGCGGGGCTGATCCTGACGGTCTACGCCTCCAACGACCTGTACAACTCCTTCCGGGTGTCCAACGCCTATTACATTCCCTCCGTGTTCAACGAGCTGGGGTTCCCCTACTGCTTCTGCCACCAGTTCACCACCTACCCAGTGGACAAGCCGGAGGGCTTCAGCCGGTCGGAGGCGGCTGGCTGGGACCAGGGCGGCGAGACCGGCCTGGGGAAGGATGTGAACGTCATCATGGTGATGGACGAGGCCTTCTCCGACATCACGGACAGCGACGCTTTCGCCTTCACAGCGGAGAACGATCCCCTGCCCAATCTCCACGCCCTGCGGGAGGACCCACACGCCGTCACCGGCCATATCGTGGTGCCCGGCTTCGCCGGCGGCACCGCCAACACGGAATTCGATGTGCTGACGGGCATGCAGACCAACGCACTCGCCGCCGGAACCACCTCCTCCTTCCGGGTGGTGAATCGAAACCTGGACAGCCTGTTCCGGGTCTTCGGCGCCGACGGCTACCACACCTCCTTCTTCCACCCGGGGGACGACTGGTTCTACAACCGGGAGAACGTCTACCGCTGGTTCGGGGCGGAGGAGACCGTATTCGCCGACCAGATGGAGGATCTGGAATACAAGGGCCGCTGGGTCACGGACGACTACATGGCGGGCCTGATCGAACAGGAATTTGAGGACGCCGCGGCCGCCGGCGAGGCGCTGTTCCACTACACCACCACCATTCAGAACCACATGTCCTACACCCCGGACAAGTACGGCGAGGGCTATGCCTACCCGGAGGTGCCGCTGAACGTGACGGTGTCGGACGAGGTGGAGACGCTGCTGAAGGTCTACACCGAGGGGGCCCGGGACGCGGACGCCATGCTGGGCCGCCTGGTGGACACCTTCTCCGCCGTGGAGGAGCCGGTGGTGCTGGTGTTCTTCGGGGACCACCTGCCCTATCTGGGGGACAACCAGCTGGCCTACGCGGAGCTGGGCTTCACCGCCCGGCCGGAGTGGGACGCGCTGGCCTCCTATGAGACGCCCTATGTGATCTGGGCCAATGACGCCGCCGCGCAGGCCCTGGACTGGGAGAGTGCCGTGGAGGCCCTGGACCTGCCGGAGGATGGCCGGCTCTCCGCCAGCTTTCTGGGGGCCGCGGTGCTGGAGCTCACCGGGCGGACCGGGGAGAGCCCCTGGTTCGACTTCCTGAACCAGCTGCGCCGGGAGCTGCCGGTGGTGCAGAGGCAGGCATATCAGCTGGCAGACGGCACGGTGACGGACCAGCTGACGGAGGAACAGGCGGCGCAGATCGCCAAGTGGCGCCAGTGGAGCTACTACAAGCTGATGTACAAGGAGATCGACTGAAACAGCCAGTCAAAACCTCCGGCTAAGCCGGAGGCTTGAGTAGGCCCTATAAGGGCCTGATACGGGCGAAGCCCCTTGAGGGGCCCCGAAAGGTTTGCCGACTGCATTTCTTTCTCGGGCTACCCCTTAAGGGGTTCCTTTTATGCCTTCTTGTTCCCGCGACCCGTGAACGGGTCAACAAACTCTTTCAGGCCTATCTGGTCTTCTATTTGATCCGATGTCAGTTGGTTACGGATATACTCTGCTATCTGCTTTTTATTCCGTCCCACTGTATCCACATAATATCCTCTGGCCCAAAAGTGCCGATTCCCATATTT
>DWXY01000040.1 GCA_019118935.1 Candidatus Oscillibacter pullicola | reverse complement strand
CGCCATCCTGCGGGAGTTCTACGGCCTTGGCGCCTCTGGGGGCGCGGCCGCGGAAAGCGGCTCTCCGAAGATCCTCAATCTGGCAGATTTTCTGTGAGGTGCTGGATATGGACAAGGACTGGAAGAAAATCACGGAGAAATTGCCGGTAGAGCCTCGCGGAGACCTGGTAAACGATGTGCTCAGCGATATCTACGATAACGGGGATGCCCTGGGAACCCCGATGCTCTTGTTCCACCGCGAGCCCGTCACACTGGCAGAACCGCTCAAAGAGATCATGTGCCCGGAGGACTGGGAGCGGCGCCGGCAAACGGCAAAGCACCGCTGGGGCGCACGATGCACCTGCACCAACTGCGGGGAGGACTTTACGGCGGGGTATTCCGATGGCGGGATCGTGCTGGAGACAGGGCCGGACGACGAGACCTGCGCCGGCTATGCGGAGCCGGGGCCGGTCACCAACGTGTATCTGGAGGGCGAGACAGTCCTCTGCCCCAAGTGCTGGACCGCTGTTGAGGTGACGCGCCGGGCGGACCTGCGCCGGGGGCGCACCTGTCAGGTGCTCCAGGCGGAGGTTGTCAGCGTGGACGCCTATACCGCCGTCATGTACTGGCTGGTCAGCCGGCATTTTGACGATGCCGGGGGCGATCACGTCATGTTCCTGCCCCACGCCGCGCTGCTGATTGACGGCGATGGGCGGCTGCGGCGGTTCCGGCCCAAGCGGACCGGGTATGATGTGCGGGATGTGGTCTGGATGCCGTGCGGCTGCACCCGGGACCCGATGCAGATGCCGTACTATTCCTGGGAGGCGGCCAACCACCGCAAGATCGGCGGGTGGACGCTGGCCCATGTCCCGGACCTGGACCGGCACACCGGCGAAAAAACGGCACTGAAGGAATACATAGCTGCTGGCGGCTGCTGGCCCGGAGCGTATCTCCACGTATGGGAGCGGCATCCACAGGTGGAGAATCTGATGCGGCAGGGGTTCGCCGAAGCGGTGGTCAGCACGATTGATGACACACTGGACCTTGCCAACAATGTCCACGACCTCTGCGACACGCCGCCTATCCCGTGGGTGGACTGGAGGGAAGTCAAGCCCCACCGGATGCTGCACATGAGCAAACCGGCGTTCCGGGAAATCTCCAAAAAGCACTGGAGGGCCGAGGATGCGGAGTGCTGGGACAGATACCGGCGCCAGATCCCCGGTGCTGACGCCATGGACTTTGAATACTGCCGGAAGCGCGTCGGCAGCAAGGCCGTGGGGCAGCTCCTGGAGATAGTGGCCGCCGGATGGGAAGATTTGCTTCCTCTGCCTGTGGTCCGGTATCTGGAGAAGCGGGGATCAGTTAAAGATGGCGTACAGATGCTGATCGACTACCGCAAGATGCTGCGGGACGCGCAGATGGCGGAAACGGAGGAAACCCTTTGGCCGCGTGATTTGCTGGCCGCCCATGAGCGGATTACCAAATTCTGGGCCAACCATTTCAGAGCATCGTATCAGATGGGATTCACCAGCACATTCATCCGGTTTCGGGCGCTGGAGTGGACGGATGGGGAGCTGTGCATCGTCCTTCCCCGTGTGGAGGAGGACCTAGTTGCCGAGGGAAAGGTCCTGCGACACTGTGTCGGCACCTATGGCAGTGCACACTGCTCTGGGAAACCTGTGTTTTTCGTCCGGCACCGCCGCAGGCCGGAGCGGAGCTATTATACTTTGCAGATCAACATGAATGGAACGATCCCGAAGGAAATCCAGCTCCATGGATACGGCAACGAACGCCACGGAGACCACAAGCAGTATACCCACAAAATCCCGCGGAAGGTCCGGGAGTTCTGCGACCGCTGGGAGCGGGAGGTCCTGACGCCCTGGTTTGCGGCACAGCGCGCATGGGCAGACCGGCCGGCCAAGAAAAAGCAGAAAGCGGGGAGGATCGCATGATGCGGATCATCAGAACCGGAGACCCCTGTCCGATCTGCGGCCGCCCGGTGACCGCAGAGGACCAGGAAACGTTGGACCAGTTGACGGCCATCGCGCAGATGCTGGAGCGCCTTGGTATTGATATCGCTGCGGATGCGTCGGAGAAAGGAGAAAAGCATGAGTGAACAAGCGTATGAGCGCAAGCGGGATTTTGTAAGCCATGCCCTGAGCCGCTGCGTGGCAGCCATGTATCCAAACGTCTGCCGGGTGTCCTACCACACCCGGGACACCGATGAGGGCCTGCGGGAGACCGCTATGATCCACCTAGCCGGAGGCTACTCCAGGCGGGTGGACGTGACCGGCCTAGATCTGCCGGCCACACTGGACGCCGTGCTGGCGGTCTTCCGGGAGGCGGCGTGATGCGATACACCGGCCGTAAGAAGCGGAAGAGGTTCTGGCTTAAACTGGCAGTGGCAATCTGGGCATTTGCTGTAATGCTGTTGGTTTTAGAGATAGGAGGAGCGGCGCTGTGGCAGTGATTGACAGAGAGGCCCCATCCCGCCAGATCGTGGTACGCACATACCCGCATGGTTGGATTAACGAGACCCAGGAACTTCAAAAGATATTAGACAAGGGATATCACGTAGTAATGTGTAATTGTGTCGGAGTAGTCAATGGAGGAAATATTCTTGAATATATCGTTGAATATGGAGGAAAACGGGCTGAATGTTACTGAGTAAAAATGATTTGTCGGCCATTCAAACGGCATTAGATAGCAAATTAGAGATCGAGATGACCAGGACCCTGGGGACCCTGCAGATTAATATCCGCACCTCCAGGGCTCCGCCTGCCTGGTTGCCTTGGACCATGCTGGCCCGGGTTGAGATGTACGATGGACATCTTTACAGCACCCAGTGGTGTGTAACAAGTGAGGAGGTGAGGCAGGCGTGCCGGAGTGGATCTGCGTTCGCCAGCGGGCCGGTCCGCTGGTGAAAGAGTGCCGGGCGCTGCGTCCACGGCTGAGCGCAAATGATACGCCATACCAACGGAGTGAAAAAAATAAAATCCTTCGGCCGCCCAGAGACAGCAGTGTCTGCCGAACGCGTGTGGACCGGCTGGAGTTGCGGCTGGCACTGTTTTGCTTTGCGGGGATCGTGTACACGCTGACCTTTGATCCATATCACCTGCCGGATCGGTTCCCTGATGTCCGAAAACGGTGGAGATCGTTCCTGCGGCTTCTCAACTTGTGGAAGCCAAACTGGTCCCGGGATTATATCTATCTGATTGAGGGAAGGCATGGAGACCACCGCTATCATATCCACTTGGTCCTCCGGAACAGCGATTTTTCCCCGGCAGAGATCCGCTATCTTTGGAAATACGGCGAGGTGGATGACGAGCCTCTGTTGTTGGGACCATACGATACCTACAGGCGCACTGCCAAGTATTGGAACAAGGAGGCGTCAGACGGGATCACGGTCCCCGTGGGTGCCAGGACCTGGGTCGCCAGCCGAAGTCTGAATGCCAAGCTGCCGCCTTTGGAAATGTGGCGGAGTACAAGCGGAGAAATTAGTGTCCCGCAAAATGTACGGGTCCAAGGGTGCAATCAGGCATCCAACGAGTTTGGCGTGTATCTCTACAAGTGGTGGATCTCAAACAGTACTTTTATTTTAAATCAATGAATCTTATCTTGAAATATAGTTAAATAACTCGCAAATCAGAAAGAAAGTGAGGAAAAGCCGTTGCAAAGTACAGCAAAACGTGCTATGCTGGTCACAAAGGATGGTTGGATAACCTGCCCGGTTTGCCGTCGGAATCACAGACTGCTGCGGATCGACGACGACACGGAGGCCACGGGCCTGCCAGTGTACTGCAGGGACTGTAAAACGGAAATCATCCTGGATATTGCGAGAGGCCGGAGCGTTGAACGCCGGAGCCCATGATCACCCATTGCGGGTTTGGTCATTGGCTCCGGCGTTTTTGTTTTGTCTGGAGGTGATAGCCCATGGCTAACAAGCCGCTGCGCCCCTGCAGGCATCCTGGATGTACTGCCCTGGTCTCCGACGGCTACTGTGATCTCCACCGCCCAAAGGACAGACGCAGCGCCGCGGCCAAGTCCTGGCACTGGATGTACCTTACCCCGGAGTGGACGGAGGACCTGCGGCCCGGCCAGCTCCTTCGAGAGCCGTTTTGCCGTGAGTGTGCCCGGCACGGCGCTCGGACACCGGCCACGGAGGTGGATCACATCCAGCCGCACCGTGGAGACTGGACGGTGTTCACAGACCGCAGCAACCTGCAGAGCCTCTGCCATTCCTGCCACAGTCGGAAAACCATGGCAGAAATGCGGCAAAAACAAAGCACTTTGCGTGCCCGCTGGCGGCGATGACCGGCGGAACGCTTGGGCGCACGGGCGGGACGGGCGCGCGGGCGCGGCGCTTCCTTGCACTCCTCCCCCCGGTCAAAAAAGTTTGGGCGGAGTGCTGTAAGACCGCATGCCCCCCTTCGTAAAAGATTTTTTCCCCACGGGAGATTTGGGACGGAGGACTGAGAAAACGGAGGATTGAGAACACGCAAACCATAAGCAAAGACATTCGACTTTACAATTCGGACTGCCTGATTGGAATGTCCCGGGTGGAAACCGGAACCGTAGACCTGGTACTGTGCGACCTGCCCTATGGGAGTACAAATTGTTCCTGGGATACCGTAATTCCCTTTGAACCACTGTGGGAGCAGTACCGAAGAATCCTCAAGCCGCGCGGTGCGCTGGTGCTGTTTGCGGCGCAGCCCTTTGCAACGGACTTGATCAACAGTGCCAGGAAGCTGTTCCGGTATGACCTAATTTGGGAAAAAAACGCACCGGTCGGCTTTGCAAACTGTCATAGACAGCCGCTGAGGTCTCACGAGCTGATTCTGGTGTTTTATAGACGTCAGCCTACGTATCATCCGCAGGGATTGGTTCGGCTCGATACTCCCATCATGCGGCGAGGTAAGCGTAGCGGTTCCGTGTATAAGGACCTGGGGAAAGCAAGTGTGCAGGAATATACCAACTATCCCCGCTCGATCCTGAGATTTCCCAACCGAGCGGAAAAACGGTATCACCCCACCCAGAAGCCGGTAGCCCTGCTGGAATATTTGGTGCGAACCTACACGGACCCTGGGGAGCTGGTGCTGGATAACTGCATGGGCAGCGGCAGTACCGCCGTTGCGTGCCTGAATGCCGGGCGGAGGTTCGTGGGATTCGAGCTTGAGGCGAAGTATTATGAGGCCGCCTGCAGACGGGTTGCGGATCGTGCGAAACAGTTGACGGCAGAGTGAGAACGGAGGAGTCAAATGGTGCGGCTTGACTGTGGCCTGCGGGGCGCACGGAAGTATTGTACTTCATACCCGGGCAGGTGTTGTGGGGATTGCCCGGCACGGGGCATCTGTGACCGGGCCTGCCGGAATACGCCAGAGCGGTGTGGGTACACTGTGCCGCGGGAAACGTGCCATTTTTATAAGCCTTCAAAATTTATGGGAAAGTGAGGGATCCGCAATGGCGGGTAAGCGGCAGCCGCTGGCTGTGCTGCAGGCCAACGGAAGGAAGCATTTGACAAAGGCTGAGATCGCGGAGCGGTCCGCAGAGGAAGTCCATCTGGAAAAGCCGAAGCGGCTCTCCGTTCCCACATGGCTGCCGGAGGACCTGAAGGGGGACTTCCGGAAAATCTCCAAGGAGCTGCTGGCAGCGGACCTGGGCGCATCACAGCTGGACCGGGACACCATCGGCAGGCTGGTTGTGGCGCAGGCGCAGTACACGGCAGCCACCCGCATGGTGCGGGACATGTTGGACCAGGAAAACGCGGAAGACTGCGCTGCCTGGTCCACTCTGCAGGAAAAGTATTTCAAGCAGGCCCGGGCCTGCGCAAATGATCTGGGCCTAACCATCAACAGCCGGTGCCGTCTGATTGTCCCCCATAGAGACGGGCAGGCAGAACATGAAAACCCATTCCTGGAGCTGATCTCCGGAGGAGCTGAGCGCCGTGCCTGAGATGGTATGGCTGACACCGTTCATCCATGTCCCTGTCCCGGAGGATGGCGCGGAGCTGCGATACAGCCAGGATGCTGCGGACCAGGTTCTGCGGTTCTTTGGGCTTCTGGTATTCGGGCAAAACGACTGGGCGGGCAAGCCATTCCAGCTGCTTCCCTGGGAGGAGCAGCTGATCCGGGAATTTTACGGCGTGCAGGTGCGGGACGATGACGGCACTTGGGTGCGGTATCGGCGATACCTGTACAACGAGATCCCCAAGAAGAACGGCAAAAGCGAACTGGCGGCAGGGCTTGGACTTTACCACCTGCTGGCGGATGGGGAGCAGCTGCCGAACGTTGGAATTTTCGCGGTGGATAAGGAGAACGCCGATATTATCTATAAATGCGCCAAGTACATGGTGGAGCACACCGCTCTGAGCCAGCCGCCCCACCGGCCCCTGGCCTGGTGCCGGGACAGCGTGCGGGAGATCCGCACCCGATTCGGCGGGGTGATGAAGGTCTACTCCGGCGATGTTGACAACAAGCACGGGCCTTCCTTTTCCGCCATCCTCTGCGATGAGCTGCACGCCTGGAGCGGCCGTGCGGGCCGAGATCGCTGGAACGTGCTGACCACCGGCTCTGATGCCGCCCGCCGGCAGCAGACCGTGCTCGTACTGACGACGGCGGGCAATGACCCGGACCGCACCTCCATTGGCTGGGAAATCCACGAGAAATGCCGGCGGATTCTGGCGTGGCGCCGGGGAGAGCCGGAGCGCCCTCTGGACGTGGACGACACGGAATGGCTGCCGGTGATGTATGGCATCTCGGTGCTGACCGGGGATGACCCGGACCGTATCGCGGCCCTGGATATCTATGACGAGGCGCTGTGGAAAACCTGCAACCCCTCCTATGGCGTGACCATGCGGGCGCGCAAGTTCCGGGCGGAGGCCCGGGCGGCCAGACAGAGCGAGGCGGCGGAGCGGAATTTCCGGTGGCTGCGGCTGAATCAGTGGGTCTCCACAAAGGACGTGGGCTGGCTGCCGTTGACGCTGTATGACAAGACGCAGATCGGCCCCTCCGCCAAGGCGGAGCGGGATGCGTGGATACAAGAGCACCTGATCGGTAAGACCTGCTATGGCGGTCTGGACCTGTCCGCCACCACGGATCTGACAGCCTTTGTTCTGGTATTCCCGCCCCAAGAGGGGTTGGATACCTGGGTGATGCTGCCACGGGCCTGGCGCCCGTTGGACGGCGTACTGGAGGCGGAAACGCGGGACCATGTCCCATACCGGGACTGGGAGCGGGCCGGCTTCCTGACGCTCTGCCCCGGAGACATGATCGACTACACCATGGTGGAGCAGGCTGTCTATGAGGCTGTGGAGCTGTTCGACCTGCGGTGCGTGGGCGTTGACCCGTTTATGAGCCGGACTCTGGTATCCCGGCTGACGTCCCCAGTCAATGATGCCGGCGAGGAAAAGCCGCGCGTCAGGTGCATTGACATCCCGCAGGATATCCGGAGGATGTCGCCGCCCACCAAGGAGTTGGAGCGGCTGATCCGGGGGCACAAGATGCTCCACATCCACAACACCTGCGCCCGGTGGTGCTTTGGCAATGCCCGGTGCTATGTGGACGCCAACGAAAACCAGAAGCTCATGAAAGACCGCAGCATCGGCCGCATCGACATTGTGGTGGCGTGGGTGATTTCCCTGGCCACAGCCATTGTCATGCGGGAGCAGAAGGATTATGACACGCGACATTTGAGAGAGGACTGGGGCCTATGACAAACGAAGAGCGCCGGGAACGGCGTGAGGCGCGGCGGAGGAAGGCCGCAAATCTGCTGGGGCTGTATCTGGAGGACCTGCTGCTCCTGGCTGGAAACGGCTGTTTTACGGCCGCCGCAGCGCTGGCTGCCGGCTGCGCGGCCGCCCTGGCAACGGCGGGCGTGTGCCTGACGGTTTACGCGCTTGTGGTGGCCCGGTCCGCCGGAAGGAGGTGAGGGGATGCTGCTGCGCAATGCCATGCGCCGCCCGCGGGCGGTGGAGTACGGCAGCGTGCCGTGGGAGGACCTCAACCAAAAATTCCGGAAGATCTTCCTCTCCGGCGGGCCGTATGACACCGGCATCCGGGGCGCGGAGCGGCTGAGCCCCGTGGCGGCGGCCCACCGCATCCTGTGCAACGACTTCGGCATGATCCCGTTCTCCCTCTACCGCAAGAACGGAGACGCCCGGGAGCCGGTGCAGGACGCCGGCCTGGACGCGGTGTTCAAGGTCCGCCCAAGCGTGGACCGGACGCCCTACATGCTGGGGCGCACGGTCATGTCCAACGCCTTCTGGCATGGCTTCGGCGCTGTGTGGAACCGGCGGGGGCCGGACGGGCGGATCGCGGAGCGCATCCCCCTTCCATCGGACTGCTGCTCCATCCGCCAGGACCCGGAGACCGGGCAGTATTTCTACGACTACAGCGTGGACGGCGTGTTCCGGACGTTTACCGGATACGAGCTAAGCTTCCTGTTCTTCGAGAGCTACGACGGCATCCGGGGCCGGGGCTTTCTGAACCTGGCGCGGGAGACCATCGGCGCAGAGGGCGCCGCCCAGCAGTACGGCCGGAAATTCTACCAGAACGGGGCGATGATCTCCGGGATCGTGGAGGTGGACACAGATCTGGGAAAGGAAGAGCGCGACCGGGTCCGAAGCGAGTTCGCCAAATACAACCCTTATGACGACGACGCCTTCAAGGTGGCGGTGCTTGGCCGGGGATACAAGTACACACCCATCGGGCTGAACCAGAAGGACAGCCAGTACATCGAGAGCCGGACCTTCAGCGTGGAGGAGGTGGCCCGCTTTTCCGGGGTGCCCAAGTCCATGCTGCAGAGCGGCAAGGAAAGCTATGAGAGCAACCAGCAGCAGCGCATCGTGTTCGTCACCGATGTCCTGATGCCCTACATCGTGCAGTGGGAGCAGGAGAACACCTACAAGTGCCTGCTCCGGCAGCAGCGGGCGGAGGGCCTGTACTTCAAGGGGAACCCGGCGGTGCTGCTGCGGGGAGACGATAAGAGCCGGGCGGAGTTCCTGACCACAATGATCCAGAACGGTATGCTCAACCCGGACGAGGCGCGGGCTCTGGAGGAGCGGGCGCCCATCCCCGGCGGCTGGGGGCAGACGTTCTTCATCACAAAAAATCTGGGCTCCATGGAGTCTGTGGCGAAAGGAGAGCCGACGAATGGTTGATATTTCAATTCGCGGAGAGCTTTGGGACGATGACAGCGCCGACATCCTGCGCTGGTGGGGGTTTCGAGACATCACGGCCCCCATGGACATCCGGTCGGCGCTGGAGGCCGCCGGCGGGGACGAGGTGACGGTCCTGGTGAACTCGCCGGGTGGAGACATGGCTGTGGGTGCGGAGATCCGCTCCATGCTGCGGCGATACCAGGGAAAGACTACAGCCCTGTTCCAGGGCTACGGCGCCAGCGCGGCCACCTTGGCGGTGTCCGCCTGCACCGTCATCCAGAGTGAGCCGGGAGCGTTGCTGTGTTACCACAACCCAAGCAATACCACCTCTGGGGACTTCCACGAGATGCGGCGCAGCGCGGAGGCCCTGCGGAACGCCCGGGACTGCATCCTGGAAATGTACACCGCCCGGAGCGGCAGTCGCTCCCGGGAGGAGCTGATCTCCCTGATGGATAAAAATATCTGGATCACCCCCACCCAGGCAAAAGAATACGGCCTGATCGACGAGATCGTGGCGCTGGAAGGCGTCACAGAGCCGGAGGGGGACCCGGCGGCATTCGTGGCGGCGGCCGGCCGCATCCGGCTGACGGCGGCCATGCGGGAACGGTACTGGCGCCATGTGGCGGAGGACCGGGAGGCCGCCGCGCGAGACTGTGAGGCAAAGCGCATCCTGGCCCGGCTGGGAACGCTTGCAAAATACTGAGAGCACGGAGGAGCGATTATGGACTACATGGAGAAGATCACGGATCTGCGGGCCAGCAAGGCCAAGCTCAACGAACAGGCCCAGGCCCTGGTGACCGAGGGCAAGTTCGAGGACGCCAATAAATTGGCGGACCAGATGGAGGGCATCAACAAGCAGATTCAGGCGGTGGAGCGTCTGCTGGACGAGAGCCGGAAGAACGCCAAGCCCCTGGACGGCAAGTATGACGGCATCCTCCACGACGAGGGTACCGGAAAGCCCAAAGACGGGAAAAAGGATGCTGTGAAGCCCTTTGCCACCCTGGGCGAGCAGCTGAAGGCCGTCTATGACCTGCGGAAGGGTCTGGTGGCGGATGAGCGGCTGGAGAAGGTGAACAACGCCGCCGGCATCACCGGAACCAACGGCCCGGACGGCGGCTTCGCCCTTCAGGAGGACTTCGCCGGGGCGATCCTGGAGAGCGCAGTCCAGTCCAGCCCCCTGCTGAACCGCCTGGATCGGTACACCTGCTCCAGCGCGGCCAACGCCATGCGGTGGCTGCACGCGGACGAGACGGACGTCTCCACCAGCGTGTTCGGCGGCATCCAGATGTACTGGGCGGCGGAGGGCGCCACGGTGGCGGCCAGCAAGCCTCGGTTCCGGGAGATGAAGCTGGACCTGGAGAAGATGATGGGGTTCTGTTACTGCACGGACGAAATGCTGCAGGACGCCGCCTTCCTGACCGGCTTTGTGGGCAACGGCTTCATCCTGGCGGCGGACCGGCTGCTGACGGAGAGCGTCATTGCCGGCGACGGCGTAGGCAAGCCCCTGGGCCTGCTGAACTCCGGCGCCATGGTCATAGTGGATAAGGAGACCAGCCAGGCCGCCGGTACGTTCCAGGGTGCCAACGCGATCAAGATGCAGGCCCGGGCCATGCCCAAGGGCCGGGAGCGGCTGGTGTGGCTGATGCACCCGGATCTGGAGGAGCAACTGCCCTATCTGTCCATCCAGAGCGGCGAGGCGGCCAAGTTCCTTTGGAATCCGGAGGGAGGCCTTGGCAACTTCGACACCCAGCGGGTGCTGAACAAGCCGGTGCTGTTCGAGGACAGCTGTCCCGCTCTGGGCAGCAAGGGCGACGTTATGCTGGTGGATCCCATGCAGTACATCCTTCTGAGCAAGGGCACCGCCAAGCAGGACTGGTCCATCCACGTGGAGTTCCTGACGGACCAGAACTGCTTCCGCATGGTGTTCCGCTGCAACGGCGCCCCCAAGGTGAACAAGCCCCTGAAAATCAAGAACAGCGCCAAGACCCGCAGCCCCTTTGTGGCGCTGGCCGCCAGAACGTAAGGAGGAAACCGTATGAATCGCATCTGTGAAGAAGTCCAGTTCCTGGGCGTGTTCGCGCCTCAGGAGGTGGCCACGGCCACGGAAAAGACCAGCGCCTTTGTGGACGCCTCCGGCGCGGACGTGGTGGAATTTTTGATCTACACCGGCGCCCTCTCCAGCGGGAAGAAGCTGACCGTCGGCATCCACACCTCCGCAGAGGCCAGCGGTGGCAGCCCGGAGAAGGTAGGGGACGCGGAGTTTACCGCCTCCGGCGCGGAGCCGGGCCTGGCGGTGGTGAGCTACCGGGTACAGGGCGGCCGGGGCCGCTACGTGGGCGTCAGCTTCCAGCATGACGCCGACGCGGGCGTGGACTGCGCCGTGGCGGCCGTGGTGCGGCCCGCGTACCGTCCCCCGGAGGACGGCTGGAAGCTGGTGGTGTGAGCCATGGGGGCCTGGAGCGAGGCGCTGCGGAACCGCCTGATGGCATACTGCCGGATCGATGTGCTGGAGGAAGGGGACGAGGCGCTGCTGGAGGGGCTGTACCTCTCCGCAGTGAGTTACCTGGACCAGGCGGGGATCGCGGAGCCGGAGGAGGGGACGCCCCGCCGGGCCCAGTATGACCTGTGCGTCAACCATTTGGTCCTGGACGGCTACGACCGGCGGGGCGCCGCGGTCGGCGGCTCCGCCCCGGCGGACAACCCTGTATTCCGGCGGATGCTGGTGCAGCTGGGCGCCTCAGAGCCGGTGTCCGATTCGGACACATAAAGAGAGCCGCCCCGGCGGAGGCCGGGGCGGCGGGGGTTATGATCGTGACCGCTCGGGAGCGGGGCCATATTCGCGCTCCATGGCGCTTCTGGTGACGATCCACTGTTTTCCATATTTCTGCGCGTCTACGCCCTCCACCAGCTTATGGTAGGCTACCGCCTTGCGGAGGGTACTCTCGCTTAAATTCCAAATGTCTGTGGCATCGGAAAAAGACAGAAGGCTGTCAAATGGAGAGGACACCGGAACGCCGTTTTCCCAAAGCTCGGCACCATCCAGGTCAATGTCATCATTCCAGGAAATACCGTAGCCGCCGGGGTCTGCGTGTACCTGGCTGAACAGCCCAGGGACATCCCGCAGGGGGGCAAAAATGGGCATCCGCTGGATCAGCGGGGCCATGTCATACTCCCGGCAGCATCCCTCTGTAAAGTGGACCAGCAGCCGGTAGTTTTCCAAGGGCGTCACGGACTTGATCTTATGAAACATAGACTCACTCCTCTCTGTTTCATGCCGGACCGCGCCCCGCTCATACGAGCGGGGGCAGCGTCCGGAAGTTCTGCGTGTTCCACATATCCAGGAGTTCCTGCTGGTGGGCGGCCATCCACTCTCGTACCATGGCCAGCCCCTTTCCGGGGAGGTCCCCCTCGATCATGTCCAGCGTCTGGATGTCGATGACTCCGTTGTAGTCGCCGTACAGCGCGTGTATGTGAGGCGGATTGTGTTCCTTGCCCAGCAGGTACATCTTGATGGTCAAGCCGTAGAACCTTGCGATCACTGGCATTTGTAAGCCCCCTTTCTGATTTTTATTATATCACGATACCGTGAAATGTCAAGGAGAAATCTCAAAAAAGGAGAGAATCTATGGCGGCTATCAGCGCGGGGGAGCTACGGAACCGGGTGGAGGTGCTCCGCCGGGCGGAACAGGTCAACTCCCTGAATGAGCGGACATACAGTTATGAGCCGGAGCGCCGGGTGTGGGCCAAGATCGTGCCCACGGCCGGGCGGGGCGAGGACCTGGAGGGGGACATGGAGCGGGCGGAAGTGACCCACCGGATCACCGTGCGCCGGGCCTCCATCCCGAATCTGACAACGGACCTGCGGCTGCGGTACCGGGGGCAGGTCTATGAGGTCCAGTATTTTTACCCCAACTACCGGGACAGCGGATTTGTGGATTTGTTTGTAAGGCTGGTGATTGAAGATGGCATCCACGGGATTTGACACGTCGGAACTGGCCCGGCTCGCGCGGCAGATGGGCCAGGCGGGGGAGGACCTGCGCAGGCAGGTCAAGCCATTCCTGCGGAAGGAAGGGACGAAGCTCAAGAGCCTAACCGCTCGGGAGGCTCGCAAGGTGGGAAAAAAGACCGGGAAGTACCGGAAATCCATCAAGCGCGGCAAGCCCTATGTCTATGGGGGGACCAACGCCATCCGTGTGTACTGCTACGCCCCCCACGCGCACCTGATCGAGGAGGGACACCGGATGGTGACCCATGACGGTCGGGAAGTCGGTTTTGTCCGGGGACACCATGTATTCGAGACCGCTGCCAGGAACTTTTTCCCCCGGTTTCAGGCGGATTTGGAGGACTTCCTGGATGAGGCGGTGAGGGACCTGTGATGACCCTGGAAGCGGTCAACAGGGCGGTCTGCGCCCTGTATCAGCAGGCCCTGGACGCTGCCGGCACCGGTGCCAAGCTGGTGGCGGAGGACGTGTCCAAGCCCATCATCCGGCCCAGCGGCAAGGTGGAGCTGGAGGACGGGACGGACGCCCGGCTCCTGGCCTCCGGCCGGGAGCGGACGGTGACCTTCCGCCTGTACTACTTCGCCAAGGACCGGGACCGGCCTAAGCTGGAGAATTTGGCGGTGCGGGACGCGGTGGGGGCGGCGTTCCTGGACGGGCTCACGGTGGGGGACACCTACCTGGGCATCGACGAGGGCGTGTCCTTCACGGTGACGGACGGCGTGCTGGTGTGCGCGCTGGACCTGACGCTGACGGAGCCGATTCCGGAGGCTGAGGCTGATCTCATGGAAGAGCTGAATTTGGATTTGGAGGTAACATGAAATGGCTGTAACACTGCCGAAAATTCTGGTCACATTCATACAGCTGGCCACATCGTTCATCCAGCGGTCCGCCCGGGGGATTGCGGTGCTGATCGTGCGGGACGACACCGCCGGGACCGGGAAGACATTTTTCCAGTACGGAGACGCCACCCAGGTGAGCGACGCGGAGTTCACCACCGCCAACCAGCAGTATATCAAGGACGCACTGTCCTTCGGCCCGCTGCGGGTGAGCGTGGTGAAGATCAAGACCACGGACGATCTGGCGGCCGCGGCGGCGATCTTCACCCAGTATGAAAAGACGGGCTGGGTGACCTTCGCGGAGGGGACCAGCGACGACTGGACGGACCTTTCCAGCTGGATCAAGGCCCAGGAAGCGTCGTATAAGAGCTGGAAGGCCGTCTGTTTCAAGGCCACGCCGCCGGACTCTATGCACATCGTCAACCTGGGCAACGAGCAGGTGACCTTCGCGGACAGCCGGGGACAGGTGAGCGGCGAGAAGTACTGCGCCTCTCTGGCGGGCCTGCTGGCATCCTGCAACGTGGAGCAGGGGGCCACCAACAAGCTGTGTCCGAATCTGACACGGGTGACGATGCCGGAGGACCCCGACAGCGTGGTGGGCGCCGGAACCTTCCTGCTGATCAATGACGACGATGAGGTCCGGGTGGGGGTGGACGTGAACACCCTGACCACCACCAACGGCACCACCCTGACGGAGGACATGAAGTACATCGAGACCGTGGAGGCCATGGACATGCTGCGGGATGACATCACCGCCACATTCCGGGACGAGTACCTGGGCAAGTACCGCAACAGCAAGGCCAACCAGATGCTGTTCATCTCCGCGGTGAACTACTACTTCGACACGCTGGCGTCAGCCGCCAGCAACTACGTGCTGAATCCAAACCATGACAACAAGGCCGGCATTGATGTGACTGCCCAGCGGAACGCCTGGATCGGGTCCGGGAAGGCGGAGGCGGCAGACTGGGACGACGCCACGGTGATGGCGACGCCGTTCAAGCGGATGGTGTATCTGGCGGGAGACGTGCAGATTCTGGGCTGCATGGGAGGCCTGGAGTTTGCCGTTACCCTGATGTGAGGAGGACGTATGAGCAAGAGAACAGAGAAAATGCTGCACGGGTCCTGCAGCGAGGTATATATCAACGGCGCCCGGGATGATCTGGCCACCAAGATCGAGGTGAAGGTCACCGGCGATTTTGAGGACGGCGCATTCTGCGGGGATTACGGGACCTATCCCATCTACAACGGATACGCCATCGAGGGAACCATCACCGACAAGAAGCAGGACAGCTCGCTGGAGACCGCCATCACGGAGGGCTACCGTACCGGCATCATGCCGGATATTGTACTGATCACCGCCCTCACCAATCCGGTGAGCAAGCAGACGGAGCGGTGGAGCATTTCCGGCGTGGTGTTCACCGAGGTAGCCCTAGCCAACATCGAGGCCAAGACCTCTGTCGAGCGGGAGCTCCCCTTTAAGGCGGAGCGGTGGAAGAACCTGGAGGCAATCTCATGAGCAGGAGAATCACATTTGACGAGCTGGTGGCCCGGCGGGAGCAGCGGGAGGCGGACCGGCTGAAGGTGGGGATGCTGACCATCCCCGGCACCGGCGTGGGCCTGGAGGCCCGGATGCCGACCCAAAAGGCGGTGCTGGATCTCTATGGCGAGCTGGGCGGCGCTCAGACTGCCCTGGAGGCGCTGCGCTGCGGCAACCACGCCCTGTACGTGTGCTGTCCCCAGCTGCAGGACCGTGCCCTGCAGAAGGAGTTGGGTGTGGACGAGGACCCCATGAGCATCCTGGACGTCCTGTTCACGCCGGTGGAGCAGGACCAGCTGGGCGGCGATGCCCTGCGGTTCCTGGGACTGCTGCCGCCGCTGCCGGATAAAACCAAGCCTGCCAGCTCCGATGGGGAGCCGCCCGCGGACCCGGGGCTTGAGACGGTAAAAAACTGATTGCCCGCAACCCCCTGCTGGAGCTGATGGCGTTTTACGCCGTGCGGGGCGTGCCGCTGGATGTGCTGGCGGCCGCCACGCCGGCGGAGCGGAGCTTCCTGCAGGGGGCGCGGGCATTGTACTACGAAGAACAGGCGGCGCTGCTGCAGGCGGCGACAGCGCGGATGCTGACGGGAGGCGGGCGGCGTGGCGAATAGAGTCATCAATACCATCCTGAACCTGCGGGATAACATGTCCGGCGGCCTGATCCGGGCGGCCCGGAGCACGGAAGGCGTCACGCGGGAGATGGAGAGCGCCACCCGAAGCGTGGTGGCCTTCAAAAACCGGGCGGTTTCCGCTCTGGGCAGCGCCACCAAGAGCTTTGCCAAGTGGGGCGCTGCCTCCGCCGGTGCCGTAACGGCGGCGTTCCTGGCCATGGACAGCGCCACGGAGGAGTATCGGATCGCCCAGGGCAAGCTGAATACCGCCTATGAGGCGGCAGGATATAGCGCGGAGACCGCGGCCACCGCCTACAACGAGTTTTATCAGATCCTCGGAGACACGGACACGGCCACGGAGGCCAGCCAGCTGCTGAGCAAGCTGATCCAGAATGAGCAGGATGTGACAAAGTGGACCCGTGTGGCTGCCGGTGTCAGCGGAACCTTCGGCGACAGCCTGCCCATTGAGGGACTGATCGAGGCCACCAACGAGACGGCCAAGGTGGGCAAGGTCACCGGCGTGCTGGCGGACGCCCTGAACTGGGTGGGGATCAGCGAGGACAAAATGAACGAACGGCTGGAGCGGACCTCCAGCGAGGCGGAGCGGAACCGGATCCTCCTGGAGACGCTGACCGGCAGCTATGACGACGCCGCAGACGCCTTCTACCGGAACAACGAGCAGCTGGTCCAGGCCCGGAAGAACCAGGCGGCCCTCTCCGCCATGACGGCGAAGCTGGGCAATGCCAGCGCCATTGTGAAAAACAGCCTCATGCGTCTTTTCGGCGTACAGGAGGACGGCAGCATCCGGGCGGGCTCCGCCCTGGCCTGGCTGAACGACCGTGCGGAGAGCGTCCTGGCTAAATTCCAGGAGTGGAGCCAGGACGGGACGATGGACGCCCTGGCGCAAAAGCTGGATCAGGGGCTGGCCAGGGCTGGAGAGATGGCGGGCAACGCCTTCCAGTGGGTGCTGGACCACGGCGATACTATCAAGCGATGGGTGGTAGGACTGGGGACCGCGCTGGGCCTTGTGAAAGTGGCGCAGTTTGCCAGCGGTGTCATGAACGCCATCAAGACTGTGAAACTGTTTGCCTCCACCGTGGGAGCCATCGTTGCCGCGAATCCGGTTGTCCTGGCAATCGTTGCGGCCATTGCGGCGATCTCGCTGCTGGTCGCCAACTGGGACAAGGTCAAGGCCAAGGCCGGAGAGCTGTGGGACGGGGTCAAGACCGTCTTTGGCGGAATCAAGGACAGCATCGTGGGGGCGTTCAACTCCGCAACGGAGGCGGTGGGCGGCTTCTTCTCCTGGATCGGGGAGAAGCTGTCCGCCCTGGACGGCGCCATCGAAAGTGTTCCGATTATCGGCAGCATTTACCGAAGCGGAAAAAACCTGGGGGGCTGGATCGTTGACAAGGTTACCGGCCACGCCACCGGCACCAGTTACTTCCCCGGCGGCTGGACCCGGGTGAACGAACGGGGCGGCGAGATCATGCGTCTGCCCGGCGGCACCCAGATCATCCCCCACGACGTATCCAGCCGCATGGCGGGCGGCACGACGGTGCAGGTCTATGTGACGGTCCAGGGCAATGTGATCGGCAATCAGGCTTACGCGGAGAGTCTGGGCAGCACCATCGCCCAGAAGCTGCTGCGGGCGCTGCGGAACAGCTAAGGAGGCTCCATGTACCAGGTGATCCTATCCATCAACAACAACGAAGAGGTGGCAGTGCTGCCCGCAGTGCCCACGGATCTCGGACCGCAGATTCCACAGAATAACGACACGTATGCAGGCCTCTCCTGGGACTATAACACCCTGGGGACTATGGGACTTTGGGAGATGACCATCGCCAGTTTTTTCCCGGTGGGCCGGCGGTACAGCTTCATGCCGGCAGACGCCTGGACAGACGGGTGGAAATATGTGGACTTCTTCGAGCGGAACCGCCCCAGGATGCTGCCGTTCCGGATTATCATTCTGGACGGAGACGGCGTTTGCCGGATGAACAGCCCATGCTCGGTGGACCAATTCGAGTGGCACGTCAAACGGAATGGGGATATCTCTTACAGCATGACGCTGCGGGAATACCGCTTCATTTCCGGTGCGAAGTGAGGAGGAGCCATGGGGACGCAGTATGTGGACGACCACCGCTTCATGCTGTGCAAGGGCAGCACGGTAACGGACATCACCAGGGCGGTCAGCGGCCCGGAGGCCCGGGATGAGTTGGACGCCCTCAGCGTGGAGCTGACCTTCACGGCGGTGCGGAACAACAACCGGGACAAGTATATGCACTGGTACGGCATCGAGCCGGGAGACAAGCTGCGGGTGGTGAACCACGGCCGGGAGGTCTTTTCCGGCGTGATCCTCACCGTGGGGCTGGACGGCACGGTGACCGCCAACGACATGGGGTGGTATCTGACAAAATCGGAGATCATCCTGCAGCTGGCAGACGCGGCGGCGCCGGACGCGGTGCGGCGGATGTGCGCCAAGGCGGGGATCGCTGCCGGAACCATCGACTTGCCGCCCACCCGAATCTCCCAGGTGTGGGTAGGGTCCACCCCGGAGCAAATCCTGGAGGACATCTTGGCCATCTGTTCCGCGGAGACGGGGCTCACCTACCGCCGGCGGGTCCGGGAAGGCGCTCTGCAGGTGGGGCCGCTGCCGACCACCCCTATCATTGCCTACCACAAGCCCGCGGAAAATTTGGGGGCCTTTGATATTACCCTGGCAAAGGGAAGCGTCAGCGGATCGGACTCCATGGCCGAGCTGACCAACAGCGTGGTGCTGGCCGCCGGAGGACAGTCCGCTGAGACGCTGGGACGGGCGTACAACAGCGCCAGCATTGCCAAATACGGCCTGCTGCAGGCAGTGGAGACTCTTTCCGGAGACGAGAACACCGCCCAAGCGCGACAGCGGCTCCAAACGCTGCTTACCCAGGGAGACCGGATCGCCCGGGAGCGGTCCGTGGATGAAATCTGGGGGGCGGACGAGGTGGAAAGCGGCATCCTTTTGCAATTCCGGCACAACAGCTATGGCGTGACCGGGGTGCAGCGGGTCACCGGCGTCACCCACCGCTATGGGCACCCCCACCTGATGAGTTTGACGGTGGAGGACCCCCAATCCCCCCGGGCCGCCGGCGGCGGGGACACCATTACCGTTTGAGGAGGACAGCATGGGTGCATGGGACTATGAGCTGGCCCGGGAGCTACGGGGCCTGGGGCGGGGAGCGGGCAGGACGGAGATCCTGGAGGGGACGGTGGTTGCCACCAGCCCGCTGACCGTCTCCCTGTTCGGCGGGGAGGTGATGGCGCCGCCGGCGCCGCTGCAAACGCTGTTCTGCGCCCAGGGGTTTTACCGGGACGCGGACAGCGGACATCTGGAGCTGGAGTCCTGGAAGTCCGGGGACCGGGTGTGCTGCTGCTGGATGGGCAAGACCGTTGTGGTTCTGGGCCGGCTTTCCGAACCGGATGAAGCGTTGGATGTGAGGTGATCTGTGATGGCGGAGATGTTTCCGACGGTGCCGGGGCGCATCCCGGCCCAGGCGGCGGAGGAGATCGGACGGGCGCCGGCCTTTGACAGCGGCACCAACCGGTTTCTGCTGGTGGACGGCGCCCTGGTGGAGCGCACTGGACGGGAGGCGGTGCGGCAGTGGTTTGACCTGATGCTGCGGCAGCAGCCGAACCGGGTGCCCATCTATATGACGGAGGCTGGCGCGGCGGGGATCGGCGTGGACCGCCAGATGATCGGCAGCAAACTGCCATCCGGCCTGATCGCGGCGGAGATCGAGCGTAATGTGCGGGAGACGGCTTCCTATTGCCCGGCGGTGCGGGCGATACGGGATTTTGAGGTGACGCGGCAGGGGCGCCGCTGCCATGTGGCTTTCACGGCGGTGCTGTACGACGCGGAGACGGTGGAGGTGAGTGCGGATGTCTGAGACCCTGGAGACCATGCTGGAAGCAATGCCGGACAGTTACCAGAAAACCGTGGGGTTCCCCACCTATGACCTGCTGGCGGCGGCCGCGATCCCGATGGACGCCTTTGCGCAGCAGCTCAGCGACACGGAGCGAAAGCTGGACCCGGAAGAGCTGACCGACGCGGAGCTGGACAGCTATATCCTATCCCGATCCGGCCTGGAACGGAACCCAGCGACCTACGCCGAAGGCGTGCTGCTGGTGACTGGAAACGGGACGGTACAGGCCGGGGATCTGTTTGAGTCCGGCGGCGGCGTCCAGTTCGTGTCGACGCAGACGGTGGAGATCATCGGAAGCGGAGAGGTGCCGGTCCGCTGCGTGACGCCGGGTGCGGTCGGAAATCTGCCGGCGGGCAGCATCACCATGATGCCGGTGCAGATCGCCGGGATCGTCAAGGTCACCAATCCCGCCCCGACGGCGGAGGGCTATGACGCGGAGACGGACCAGGCATATTATGACCGGTTCATCCTAAATCTGCAGACACCGCCCACCAGCGGCAACCAGTACCACTACCGCAGCTGGGCGCTGGAGGTCTCCGGCGTGGGGGGCGTGCAGGTCTACCCCCTGGGCCATGGCGCCAATACGGTGGACGTGGTGATCATCGACACAGAGGGCAAGCCGGCCAGCGAGCCGCTGGTACAGGCGGTCCAGGAACACATCGATCCCGGCAGCAAGGGGATCGGTGAGGGAGAGGCCCCTGTGGGCGCCTACTGCTATGTGAGCGCGGCCACGGCGCTGGAGCTGGACCTGTCCCTGACGGTGACAGCTATGGCCGGGAGCGAGGAGGAGCAGGTGACGGAAGCAATCAAAGCGGCCGTCACGGCATACCTGAAGGGGATCGCGTTTGCTCAGGACTATGTGAGCTATGCGCAGATCGCCGCGGCCATCCTGGACGCACCGGGCGTGCAGGACTTTGAAAATCTGACAGTCAACGGCGGGACCGGCAACGTGCCGGTGGCCGCCCGGCAGGTAGCGGTCCTGGGAGAGGCGGCGGTGAGCTATGGTCCATAATCTGCCCCAGCAGTATCGGCTGGACCCCTGGGTGCTGGATCTTGCGGCCGCCATGCGCCTGGTGCTGCAGGGACAGGAGGAGCGGGCGGACAGCATCCTGCGGCAGCTGTCCCTGGATACGATCACCTGGGCGCTGGAGATCGAGGAACGGCTGACAGGGATCTCCCCGCCGGCAGGCGCTACGCTGGAGGAGCGGCGGAGCGCGCTAAAGGCCAAATGGCGGAGCCGGGGCAAGGTCACGCTGGAACAAATCCGGCTGGTGGCGGCCAGCTGGCCCAGCAGGTCTGTGGAGGCGTCCTTTCTCGCTGGCGTGATTTATTTGGATATTGTCAACCTGCAGGGCAGCGCGGCGGACATCGCGGCGGCGGTGGACCTGGTGAAGCCGGCCCATCTGCCGCTGCAGATCCGGGAGAGACAATACGCGGGGACGGCAGTTTATGCCGGCACCTTCCCCCGCCAGGGGGACACAATGATTTTATGGAAGGTGGACTGCACATGATCCCTGAAATGAAATTGACAAGCAAGGGCGCGGCGCTGCTGGCCAAGGTGCCGGCCGGGACGGCGGTGCCGGTGACAAAGTGGCAGATCGGCACTGGGGCGCTGGCAGCAGGAAGCAGCCTGGACCGGGCGGCGCTGGTGGCACAGCTGAAGGAGCTGCCGGTCTCATCCGTCACAAACGAGGGCAGCACGGCGACGATCCTGGGGCAGTTCACCAACACCGGGATGGAGGCGTTCCCCTTTGAGGAGCTGGGCTTGATGGCCACGGATCCGGACGAGGGAGAAGTCCTGATCTGCTATGGCAATGCTTTCGGAGCCGGAGAGAAGATCCAGGCGGGGACGGCGCAGCTGCGGGAGTTCGTTTTCGGCACAGAGCTGACCTTTTCGGGAGAGGCCAATGTGACGGCGGTAATCCAGCCGGCGCTAGTGTTCGTCCCACAGAGCGAAAAAGGCCATCCGAATGGCGTGGCTACCCTGGGTTCTGACGGTAAAGTCCTGCCGGAGCAGCTGCCGGAGATGGACGTCTCAACCGCGATGGCGGGATTTGACACCAAGGACTCCCTGGCGGACGCAGATGGGATCGTTATTACAGACAGCGCAGAGGATAACACCGGGAAGCGGGTGCTCTGGAGCAAGGTCAAGGAGCTGCTGGGGAAACTGTATGTCCCGCTCACGCGGACGATCAACAAAAAAGCCCTGTCCTCGGATATCACCCTCTCAGCTGCGGACGTGGGGGCAGCTGCGGCGTCTCACACCCACGCGCTGGATGCTCTTACCGGGATCCTGCCGGTCAATAAGGGCGGCACTGGCCAGAGCTCATTGGAGGCCCTGCTGGCCGCGCTGAAGCAGGCCGGCGCTGTCCAGATCGTCACCGGCTCCTACGTCGGAACTGGTACTTTTGGGGCCGATCATCCGTGCAGTTTAACGTTCGATTTTGTGCCGCAGATTGTAGGTATCATAGCCAGTAGTAATGGAGACGATATTGCCAACATTGCCATAGGGAATACGAACAACACCATTTTGACCTCCTACCTCACGACTGAACCCATTGCCGGTGCTGGTCTTGGCGTGGACTCTCGAAATGCAGGTTATAAGTCAGCAGATGGAAAAACTATTTTCTGGTATTGCGCTACAAACAATATCTCCATGC
>DWXY01000039.1 GCA_019118935.1 Candidatus Oscillibacter pullicola | reverse complement strand
CGGCTTCGCCGTGACTACAATTTGAAATTGAGCGGGGAGATCCCCCGCATGGGGTCAAAAAGGATAGGAGACTCGGTTCCTGTCCTTTTTGGCCTGAAATGAGAAGGGAGTCCATTGATCCATGTCTGCATTCAGCGAATTTTTCCTTATGAAGCCGGATGACGTCAAGCGCTATGCGGTAGAGGTCCTCCACCGGTTCGAGCCGGATGAGGAGACCGCCTGCACGGAGATCGGCGACGGCAACATCAACTACGTCTTCCAGGTCCGCTCCCTGCGGGATGGCCGCTCGGTTATCGTCAAGCAGGCGGACAAGCTGCTGCGCTCCTCCGGGCGGCCGCTGGACATCTATCGGAGCAGGATCGAGGCGCAGGCCCTGCAGCTGGAGTCCCGGCTGGCGCCGGATTACCTCCCGGAGGTCTACCATTACGACGAGACCATGGCGGCCCTGTCCATGGAGGATATCTCCGCCTATCGGAACCTCCGCAAGGAGCTGCTGGCGGGCAGGGTCTACGGCCATCTGGCGGAGAACATCTCCACCTTCCTGGCCCAGTCCCTGCTGCCCACCACGGACCTGGTGCTGGGCCGCCGGGAGAAAAAGCGCCGGGTGCAGTTTTTCACCAATCCGGAGCTGTGCGACATCACGGAGGATCTGGTCCTGACGGAGCCCTACTGGAACTATAAGGGCCGCAACATCGTCACCCCCGGGAACGAGGACTTTGTCAGGACTTTCCTCTATGAGGACGATGCCCTTCACGGGGAGGTGGGCAGACTCCGAAACGGCTTCATGAACAACGCCCAGGCGCTCCTCCACGGGGATCTCCACACCGGCTCCATCTTTGCCAACGAACAGGGCGTGAAGGTCATTGATCCGGAATTCGCCTTTTACGGCCCCATGGGATATGATATCGGCAATGTCATCGGCAACCTGTTCTTCTCCTGGGCCAACCGCTGTTTCACCGCGCCGCAGGACACGGCGGCGGACCGGGCACTGGAGGATACCATCCGCGATGTGTGCGACCTGACGGCGGAGAAGCTGGCCGCCAGGTACGACGAGCTGGTGACCTTCCCCCTGTACCGGGCGGAGGGGTTCCGCCGCGCGTATCTGGACGGCATCATGGCCGATTCCTACGGCTATGCGGGCACGGAGATCATCCGCCGGGTGGTGGGCGACTCCAAGGTCATGGAGGTCACCTCCGTCACGGACCCGGACATCCGGATCCCCATGGAACGGGCCCTGATCAAGATGGGCATCTTCCTGATCCGGGAGCGGGAGAGCGGCCTGAACGGCGCCGCCGTGACCAGGGCCTTCCGCGGGATACTGGCGTAAAGGAGGCGGCAAGATGGAACGTATGGACCGGGATATGCCGTTCCTGCTGCAATATGAGCATGTGGCGTGGTTTGAGAAGGGAAAGGTCCTCATTCTGGACCGCCGGGTCTATCCCACAGAGGTCCGGTTCGTGGTGTGCACGGACTACCACGAGGTGGTACAGGCCATCGCGGACATGGTGACCCAGAGCGCGGGTCCCTATACCGCCGTGGGCATGGGCATGGCCCTGGCCGCCTGGCAGGTCCGGGACAAGGGCGCCAGAGAACAGGCGGAATTCCTGCAGCAGGCGGCCTGTGATCTGGCCCACGCCAGGCCCACCACCGCCAACCGGTACGGCCAGATCACCTGCCGCTGCGCCGACGTGGCCAAGGAGGCCCTGGCCGCGGGCCGGGACCCGGTGGAGGCCATCGTGGCGTCCACCGTGGAGTCCCTGAACCGCCGGTACAGCACCATGCAGGTGGTGGGGGATTATCTGGCGGACCTGATCCCCAACGGCGGCTCCATCCTGACCCAGTGCTTCGGGGAGACCATCATCGGCACGGTGATCCGGGCCGCCAGGCGGCAGAACAAGACCTTCCGGGCCTACTGTGCGGAGACGCGGCCCTATCTGCAGGGTGCCCGGCTCACGTCCAGCTGCTTTGCCCAGATGGGCATCGAGACCACGGTCCTGACGGACAATATGATCGCCTACGCCATGGAGCGGGAGGGCATCGACCTCTTCACCTCAGCGGCGGACTCCATCGCCTGGGACGGCCATATCGCCAACAAGATCGGCACTTTCCAGATCGCCATCCTGGCCAAGTATTTCGGAGTGCCCTACTATGTCACCGGCATCCCGGACCGGGAGAAGCGGACGAAGGACGACATCGTCATCGAGATGCGGGACCCCGCCCAGGTCCTCTCCTATCGGGGGATCCCCAGCACGGTCCCCGGGGTGAAGGCCATCTACCCTTCCTTTGACGTGGTGCCGCCGCACCTGATCTCCGGCGTGGTGACGGACAAGGGCGTGTATGTGCCGTATCTGCTGGGAAACTATTTTGACTCTGACGTCAAGCCGTTCTATTGACGGCAAGAAGCCGGCACCGGGCGGAAGGACTGGAAAACGCAAGGGGACGGTATGCCGGTTGCGGCGCTGGGCCGGATGCCGACGGACGCCCCGGCAGGTCGATCCGGCTGTGCGGAAGGAATCTGGGTATGTTCTCTCCGCTGGGAGAAGTGCGCTCTGCTGCATATCAGGCAAGGGATGGAAGCCCCGCCCGCCTTTTCCGGCGTGTCCGCAAAACCGGAATCATGCCGGCAGCTATATCGGGAATTGAAAATCAAAACAGGAGGCAGCAAATTATGCTGATGCAGGAGGAAAGAGAGCTGGTTGTCGAATACGGCAGGAAAATGAGTGCCGACCGTCTGAGCACGGGAACCAGCGGCAATATCAGCGTCTACAACGCGGAAAAGGGACTGATGGCCATCAGCCCCTCCGGTATGGACTATTTCTCCACCACGCCGGAGGACGTGGTCATCACGGACCTGGAGGCCAACATCGTGGACGGCATCCGCAAGCCTTCCAGCGAGTGGGCGCTGCACACCACGTTCTATCGATACAAGCCCCACGCCAGGGCCGTGGTGCACACCCACTCCATGTACTGCACCACCTTTGCCGTGCTGGGCCAGCCCCTCCGGGCCGTCCACTATGCGATCGGCGACGCCGGCGCTGCCACCGTCCCCTGCGCGCCGTACCGCCTCTTCGGCACAGCGGAGCTGGCAGAGGCCGCCATAGAGGCCTGCGGCGGCAGCGACGCCGTTCTGCTGGGCAACCACGGCCTGGTGGCCTGCGGCAGGGACCTCAAAAGCGCTTACAGCCTGGCCTGCAATCTGGAGTACGTCGCGGAGCTGCAGTACCGGACCATGTGCATCGGCACCCCCAACATCCTGACGGATGAGCAGATGGCGGAGGTCATGGAGCGCTTCAGGTCCTACGGCCAGCCCGGCAGCGGCAAGGCCGGATATTGAGCGGCCCGGAGGTCCCGCGGAGATCTTCACCGGCTTTCGGACGGCATTGAACACATCGGCATCAAATGCGATCTTGCAGGGGAGCCAGCCCCGCGCCTGCTCGGCGCGGGGCTGGCTTTTTGCCTGCGGCGGGGAAAGTCCCCCTGAAGCGCCGGGGCGGATGCCCCTGTGAAGCCGCATCCTGGGAAAAAATTTTCCGGTCTCAAAAAACCGCGGTGCCTTGCAGCTGCGCAATCGTTACCGGCTGGTAACCGCCCATTCGTTACCTTTTGGTGCCTATGCCACAAGATTGTGCGTACTTTACGAAAGCCGCCTGCCGCGCTACCATGGGGGCACAGATCAGAAAACGAAAGGGTGTTCTCCATGAACGAAAAAGCAAAAAAATACGTGGACCTGTTCCGCCGGGTGAAGATCGCAACCGCCGCCACGGTGGATGCGGAGGGCCATCCCCAGGCCCGGATCATCAACGTGATGCTGGCGGAGGACGACGGGATGTATATCGTCACCTCCAGAGGCAAGCCCTTCTACAAGCAGCTGGTGGAGACGGGAGAGATCGCCCTGGCCGCCATGTGCCCGGACTGCCAGTCCCTGAAATTCACCGGGAAGCTGCGGGTCGTGGACAAAAGCTGGGTGGACAAGGTCTTTGCGCAGAACCCCGGCATGAACGAGGTCTACCCCGGTGAGAGCCGCTACATCCTGGACGCCTTCCACATCTATGAGGGCCATGGCGAGTGGTTCGATCTGCTCCACTATCCCATCAGCCGGGAGACATTCGCCTACGGCGGGGACGCGGAGGAGCACAACGGCTTTGTGATCCAGGATTCGTGCATCGGCTGCGGCGCCTGTGCCTCAGCCTGCCCCCAGCAGTGCATCACTCCCGGAACGCCCTACGTCATCAACTGGGCGCACTGCCTCCAGTGCGGCCGTTGCGCGGAGGCCTGCCCGGCGGCCGCGGTGCGCCGCCTGCACCCGTAAGCGGACCATGGAACTGCTGCAAGAGATTTTGGGCCTGTACGCCCAGCGGGCGGACTGGTTCGCGGGATTGCTGCTGGCCCACATCGGCCTGGCTCTGACCGCCATCGCCATGTCCGGCACGATCGGTCTTTTGACAGGCATCTGGATCGCGGAGCGTCCCCGCATCGCGCCGCCGGTAATGGGCGTCTGCAACGTGCTGTATACCATTCCCGCCATCTCTCTGCTGGGCATCCTGATCCCCTTCAGCGGGATCGGCAACAAGACTGCCGTCATCGCCCTGACGATTTACGGCATCATGCCCATGGTGCGCAATACCTATGTGGGACTCACCACTCTGGACCCGGATATTCTGGAGGCAGCCAGGGGCATGGGCAGTACGGGGACACAGGCGCTGTTCCGGGTGAAGCTGCCCATGGCCGCCGGAGTCATCCTGGCGGGCGTGCGGAACACGGTGGTCATGACCATCTCCGTGGCCGGCATCGCCTCCTTTGTGGGGGCCGGCGGCCTGGGCGTGGCCATCTACCGGGGAATCACCATTTACGATCCGGCCATGACGGCGGCGGGCAGCATTCTGATCGCCCTGCTGGCCATTGTCTGCGATCTGGCGCTGGGCGCGCTGGAGCGCTATTTCAAAAAGAGAGGAAGCTGAACTTATGCACATTCTGAATCGACTGCCGGCGGCCGTCCTGGCCATCCTGATGCTGGTCACCCTGACCGGCTGCGGCGGAGGCGCTGCCGCTCCCAGTGGGGAGACCGGCTCCGGCGCCCCTGTCCGGATCGCCACCAAGCCCATGACGGAACAGTATATCCTGGGGGAGATGCTGGGCCTTCTCATTGAGCAGGCCGGTTACGACGTGGAGATCACCAAGGGCGTGGGCGGCGGCACCAGCAACATCCAGCCCGCCATGGAGAGCGGGGAGTTCGACCTCTATCCGGAGTATACCTCCAGTGGCTGGGTGCTGGTGCTGGACCACCAGGCCGAGGGCGTGGATGATGCAGAGATGTTCACTCGGCTCCAGCAGGAGTACGAGGAGAAGTTCGACATGACCTGGGTGGGGAAGTACGGCTTCAACAACACCTTTACCGTCGCCGTCCGGGGCGATGTGGCGGAGCAGTACGGCCTGGAGACCACCAGCGACCTGGCCGGGGCGGCCGGTGAGCTGACCTTCGGCGGAAACCCGGACTATCTGGAGCGGGAGGACGGCTTTCCAACCCTGTGCGAGACCTACGGCCTGGACTTCCGGAACGTGGTGGACATCGACATCGGTCTGAAATACCAGGCCCTGGCCAGCGGGGATATCGACGTGACCAACGCCTTCACCACTGACGCCCAGCTGGCGAATCCGGACACAGACCTGGTGACGCTGGAGGACGACAAGCACCTGCAGGTGAACTACTTCTGCTCCACGGTGGTCCGCCGGGACGCGCTGGAAAAATTCCCCGGCCTGGAGGAGGTGCTGATGCAGATGGACGGTATTCTCTCGGACGGGGAGATGGCCGCGCTCAACTACCAGGTGGAGGTGGAGGGCCGGGACGAGCGGGACGCGGCCAGGGACTTCCTGCTCCAGAAGGGCCTGCTGGAGGCGTGATATGACCCAGCCCATCATTCGCTTCCAAGCCGTTTCCAAGTCCTTCGGCGCCCAGACCGTCCTGCGGGACTTCTCCCTGGATGTGGAGCCGGGCGCGTTTGTGACAGTCATCGGCCGGTCCGGCTGCGGCAAGACCACCGTGCTGAAGCTGGTAAACGGCCTGCTGGCGCCGGACACAGGCCGGGTCCTGGTCCAGGGGCAGGATGTGGCCCGGGCCGACCCGGTGGCCCTGCGCCGCCGCATCGGCTACGCCATCCAGAGCGTGGGCCTGTTTCCCCACATGACCGTGGAGAAGAGCATTGCCTATGTGCCCGCCATCTCCGGCCTGGAGGGATGGAAGGGGAAGCAGCGCGGAGAAAAGGCTTCCGCCCTGCTGAAGCAGGTGGGGCTGGACCCGGCGCTGGCGGGGCGGTATCCCCGCGCGCTCTCCGGCGGGCAGCGCCAGCGGGTGGGCATTGCCCGGGCTCTGGCCGCCGGCCCGGAGCTTCTGCTGATGGACGAGCCCTTTGGCGCGGTGGACGAGATCACCCGGGGCCAGCTGCAGGATGAGATTCTGCGCATCCACCGGGAGAGCGGCATCACCGTCCTGTTTGTGACACACGACATCGCGGAAGCCCTGAAGCTGGGGACCCGCACGCTGGTGATGGACGCCGGGGAAATCCAGCAGTATGACACGCCCAGCCGCCTCCTGGCGCACCCGGCCACGCCCTTTGTGGAGCGGCTGGTCCGCCGCAGCCGGGCGTTTCAGGCCCGGGCGTGACGCCTCCGGCGGCCCGGCCGTCCGCCGGAAATGGGCGGAAGAGAAAAGAGGTCCGAAGGACGTGCGTCCTCCGGACCTCTTCGCGTATGGGGATCAGCTTGCCAGCATGCTGGGCAGCCAGGTGACCAGCGGCGGGAACACCGCGCACAGCGCGGTCACGATGCAGATGATGATAATGAACGGCACAACGCCCTTGTAGACCTCCTGGATTTTGATGTTCGGAGGCAGGATGCCCTTCACATAGAACAGGGCGAAGCCGAAGGGCGGCGTCATGAAGCAGGTCTGCAGCAGCGTGGCGCTGACGGCCACCAGCCACAGCCGGTCGAAGCCGAAGGTGTCCATGATCGGCAGGAAGATGGGGAACACGATCATGACGATGCCCAGCCAGTCGATGAACATGCCCAGGATGAACATGATGACCATCATGATGGCGAAGGCGCCCCACTTGCCGATGCCCATGCTCAGGACCCAGTCCGCGATGATCTGGTCACCGTCCAGAGACATGAACACGCCGGTGAAGGCGGCCGCGCCGAAGAGGATGATGAACACCATGGCGGTGGTCTTGGCGGTGTCGATCAGAGACTCATAGAGCATCTTCCAGCTGAACTGCTTGTAGAAGATCGCCAGGATCAGGGAGAACAGGGCGCCGATGCCCGCAGCCTCCGTGGGGGTGGCGATGCCGCCGAAGATGGAGCCCAGCACGCCGAAGATCAGGATCAGCGGCGGGATCAGGTTGATCAGGGAGCCGGTGATGCGCTTCTTCAGGGGCATCTCCGCCAGCTCCTCGGGGCTCATGGCCGGGCCCCAGTCGGGATGGATGTGGCAGACCACCATCAGGTAGATGATGTACCCCAGGGACAGGCTCAGGCCGGGGACGATGGCGGCGAAGAAGATCTTGCCGACGGAGACCTCCGCGTAAGAGCCCATGGAGACCAGCATGATGGAGGGCGGGATCAGAATGCCCAGGGAGCCGCCGGCGCACACCATGCCGCAGGCCAGGGAGGGCTTGTAGCCGCTGCGCAGCAGCACGGGGAGAGACAGCATGCCCATGGTGACGACGGAGGCGCCCACGATGCCGGTGGTGGCGGCGAATACGGTGGAAACCAGGATCACGGCCAGACCCAGACCGCCCTTCAGGGGCCCCAGCAGGTAGCGGATGGACTCAAACAGGCCGTCCGCCACCTTGGAGTGGGTCAGGAAGTTGGCCATCAGCACGAACATGGGGATGGCCACCATGGAGTAGCTTTGCATCTGGTCATAGATCTTTGTCATGGCGATGGTGACGCCGGGGGTGCCCCAGGCCAGCCAGCCGACGATGACGCCGGCGCCGCCCAGCACGAAGGCCAGCTCCTGGCCCAGGACAAGGCCCACGACCATCAGGCCGAACAGACCGAGGATCAGCGCCACGCCGAGCGTGCTGGCGGAGATCCCAGAGGCTGAGACCAGCCCCTGCAGTTGTTCCAAAATCGCAGTCATCCCTGCGCCTCCTTTCCATTCGCGGAAGCCGTGACGAGTCCTTCCACATGCTTGAGGATCTCAGAGACGGCCTGGATGGCGAGCAGCACCAGCCCCACGAACAGGCAGAGCTTCACCGGCCAGGTGGGCGCGGCCCACACGGAGTAGGTCTGCTCACCGGTGGTATACGCGTTCAGGAAGAAGGTCCAACTGGCGGGGATCAGGCCCACCAGGAAGGGGACCAGGAAGATCGCGTATGTGACGATGTGCAGGATGTGCTGGACCCGGACAGGGAACATGGCGTAGACCATATCCACCGCCACGAAGGCCTTTTTCTGCAGGCCGTACGCGCTGATCAGAATGATATAGCAGGCGAACAGCATCACGATCAGGTCCTGGGTCCAGATCTGCGGCCGGTTGAAGATACGGCGCAGGATGACCTCGCACATGATGACGGCAAGGATCGCCAGCGACAGGACGGAG
>DWXY01000038.1 GCA_019118935.1 Candidatus Oscillibacter pullicola | reverse complement strand
ACGCTACCCCTCCACGGGGCGCATACCGCCTTTTCTTGTTATCCAGCCCTCCGGCTGTATCGGTTGAGCAAAAGTCAGCGTGGGATTGATGTGGTATCTTTATCTAAGTGAACCCCCCCTGCTCCCATTTGGAGATGGTCTGCCGCACCACATTCAGCTTGATCGCAAGTTCCTCCTGCGATAGCCCTTTTGATTTTCTGATGGCTTTGATGTTTTCACTTAACATAGGGAACGAACTCCTTTCTGGTTAACGCTATTGTATGAGAAACGGCCTCTTTCCGCAAGCAACGTATGTTAACATTTGAGTTCAGACTGCGCAGGCAGCTTTCTGCTCCTTTGTTTCGCGGCAGGCAAGACTTGTTGATTTCTGCGGCACGTACCCAAACCGGCGACTCACGCAAAGCGGCCACAGGTACGCGGCAAATTACCTTCCTCTTACGGCTGCGCTCAGTTTGGTGAAGCCGGCGGAATTGGGGCCGCCACCGCTGATCTTGAAACGGGACCTTGGATTTCTCTGGTTGCATTTTCCGTCTTCTCATACTATAATGAAATATTTGGTAAGGAATTGCAAGTTTTTGGGCAACCTCATGGTATTCCCACAGAATCATCAGCGGCGCGCCGTCAGCGCGCTTCGGATAAGGAGTCTTTTTCCATGATGAACAATCCCCATCCCATCCGCGACTATATCGTCCCCGGCAAGCGGGCCCACCTGGTAGGCATCGGCGGCGTATCCATGTGCCCCCTGGCAGAGGTCCTGCGGGGCATGGGCCTCCAGGTCCAGGGCTCCGACATGACGGAGAGCGACACGGTCCGCCACCTCCGGTCCCTGGGCATTCCCGTGGCCATCGGCCACAACGCCGAAAACCTGGGGGACTGCGATCTGGTGATCCGCACCGCCGCCGTCCACGACAGCAACCCGGAGATCGCCGGTGCCGTGGCCCGCCGGCTCCCCGTGTACGAGCGGGCCCAGGCCTGGGGCGCCATCATGCAGCGGTATCCCAACGCGCTGTGCGTGGCCGGCACCCACGGCAAGACCACCACCACCTCCATGTGCACCCACATCTTCATGGCGGCGGAAGCGGACCCCACGGTGATGATCGGCGGTACCCTGCCCCTGCTCCACGCCGGCTACCGGGTGGGCAAGGGGGACACCATCATCCTGGAGTCCTGTGAGTACTGCAACAGCTTCCTCAGCTTCTTCCCCACCGTGGCGGTGATTTTGAACGTGGAGGAGGACCACCTGGACTTCTTCAAGGATCTGGCCGACATCCAGCACTCCTTCCGCCGGTTCGCGGAGCTGGTGCCCCCGGCGGGGTCCGTCATCGTCAACGCGGACAACGCCAGCGCCATGGAGGCGGTAGCCGGGCTGGAGCACCCCGTCTTCACCTTCGGCCTGGACCATACCGCCGACTGCACCGCCGCCAATCTGACGGAGGCGGACGGCAGGCCGGTATTCGACGTGATGGTCCGCGGCGAGAAATACGCCCACGTGGAGCTCCACGTTTACGGCCACCACAATGTCCTCAACGCCCTGGCGGCGGCCTCTGCGGCCTGGACGCTGGGCCTGCCGGGCCATGCGGTGGAGGCGGGACTGGCCTCCTTCACCGGCGCCGGCCGCCGGTTCGAGCACAAGGGCACCTATCACGGAGCGGAGGTCTACGACGACTACGCCCATCACCCCGACGAGCTCCACGCCCTGTTCACCACCGCCAAGGAGATGGGGTATGAGCGGCTGGTGGTGGCCTTCCAGCCCCATACCTACTCCCGCACCGCCAAGCTGTTCGACCGCTTCGTGGAGGAGCTGAAGATCCCGGATGTGGCCATCCTGGCGGAGATCTTTGCCGCCCGGGAGCAGAACACCCTGGGCATCTCCTCGGCAGACCTGTGCCGCAATATCCCCGGCGCTGTGTACTGCTCCACCCTGGACAAGGCGGCGGAGGCCCTGCGGCAGGCGGCCCGCCCCGGGGACCTGATCCTCACCGTGGGCGCCGGTGACATCTACCGGGCCGGGGAAAAGCTGCTGGCGGGGGTGTGAGCCGTGGAGATCTCAGAGATCCGCACCGCCGCCCCGGCAGCGGGCCGCGCCGCCGTGGAGCTGGAGACCTTTGCCCTGCTGGACCGGCTGCACATCCCCTATGCCTGGGTGGCCCATGAGACCGCCGACACCATCGCCGACTGCGACGTGGTCAGCGAGGTGCTGGGCATCTCCATCTGCAAGAACCTGTTCCTCTGCAACCGACAGAAGACGGCGTTCTACCTGCTGACCATGCCCGGCGACAAGCCCTTCCAGACCAAGGTCCTCAGCGCCCAGCTGGGCACCACCCGCCTCTCCTTCGCCCCGCCGGAGGAGATGGAGTCCATGCTCCGCTGCACCCCCGGCTCCGCCAGCGTGCTGGGCCTGGCCTATGACACGGAGCGCCGGGTCCGGCTGGTGATGGACCGGGCGGTCCATGACGCAGAGTGGTTCGGCTGCCACCCCTGCAAGAACGACGCCAGCCTCCGCCTGCGGACAGAGGACCTGCTGCGGGTCTTCCTCCCCCACACCGGCCACGATGTGACGGTGGTGGACCTATAACGGCATCCATGGAAAAACGAGGACCGGACCGGTCCTCGTTTTCTGTTTTCCCTCAGTGGGAAGAGGTCAGCTTGATGCCGATGATGCCTGTCAGCAGCAGTACGGTGAAAAACATCCGGGCGGCGGTCACCGGCTCCTTGAAGATCAGGATACCCACCGCCACGGAGCCAACGGCCCCGATGCCGGTCCAGACGGCGTAAGCGGTGCCCAGGGGCAGCGTCTTCATGGCCTGGCTCAGCAGATAGAAGCTGGCCAGCATCCCCGCAATGGTCACCACGGAGTAGCCCAGCTTTGTGAAGCCCTCGGACAGCTTCAGGAACGAGGACCAGAACACCTCCAGAAGTCCCGCGCACGCCAGAAATACCCATGCCATACAAATCATTCCTCCTCAGACAGCAAAAAATAAAAGGCGCCTGCGCCCCGCATCTCCACTGGCCTACGGATGCAGGGGCAAACGCCTTTGTCCGCCCGGCGGCGGACCCATATCGATGTTCTATTTTACAGATTTCCCGGGAAATGTCAAGTCCTTTCCACCACTGAGCGGTAAAACCGCTCCCGGTCCTCCCGGACCATCCGCAGCTCCCCGGCGGAGAGCATCCAGCGGATGCGGTCCGCCAGCCAGGTGTCGCCGATGCCCGGCTTCTCCCGGCCCAGAACCTCTCCGATGATGTTGGCGATCTTCGTCTGGCCCTCGGGCAGATGGCGGCGGATCATTTCGTCGTAGAAGTCCTCCCCCACGCTGCGGACAGCGCCGTTGACCACCGCCCGAAGAGGGGCGTTCTCCTGCCGGAGCACCTCCCACCGATGGGCCATAGCGCCCAGCTCCACCGGCGGCACCGGCTCCTCCCGGGACAGGAAGCGGCCGAACAGCTCCGGCTCCACCTCGCCCCAGCCCAGGTAGGTCTCCACAACGCCGTCCGGCCGCTCCCGCCAGGGCGGCAGGAACACCACGCGGACGTCGGCCTTTGTGTCTTTCAGCAGGCTGGCGGCGTGGAGCAGGCCGCAGGCGCTGGCCGGCGTGTGGTCTGCCCAAATGCGGACCGTATCCCCAGGGCCGCAGGCTTTCAGCCTCTCAGCCACCTCCAGATTCCGCCCCCAGTCCCGGTCCGCGGCCTCATCCTGTCCATCGTACCACTTCCGCAGCAGCTGATGCCGCGCCTCTCCCAGGGGCTCCCGGATGTCCCCCATGTCCAGGCCCAGGGACAGCGTCAGCACATCCCCTGGATTGCCACCCAGAGGGATGGCTTCCCGCCGCAGAATCTCCTGCTCCCGCAGGCGTTCCTCTGCCCGACAGCAGACCGTCTCTGCCCAGTGGTCTGCCGCGGCAGTCGGTCCTTCCGCCATTCCCAATATAAAGCCCCGGGCGGCGATCCCGCCCCCGCCGCAGTGCTGGGCCACCCGCAGGGCGCCGCGGGTCGACATATCAAAGCACAGTTCCAGCATCGTTTTGCCTCCCGTATCGCCACTGTTGCTTATCTTCTCAGGGCTCCAGCAATGTTCTCCCAAAGCCGAAACCCCATTGGTAGGCCCAGCCCAGGGACGTGAGCAGAAGCACCGTCAGCCCATAGCCGAAGAAGAGCCCCGTCACCAGCCGCCGGAGATTGCCGCTCTCATAGGGCGTGCACATCTGGAGAAGGCCGTCCGCAATCAGCGGAACCAGCAGCACAGCCGCCAGTCCCGCCGGGGGATGGGCCGCCCACCAGGTTGCCAGCCCCGCCAGGATGCCCGCCAG
>DWXY01000037.1 GCA_019118935.1 Candidatus Oscillibacter pullicola | reverse complement strand
GATGATCCGGGATGGGACCGGCGGCAGATGGATCATGGAGGCTTCCGCCGCCGGGTGGAACAGGTGCCTCTCAAAGACCTCCTGTTCTTCTTTTCAAGTATTATGATAGGATGGAAAATCGGATATTGTGTGTTCTTTTTATGAACAAATTGTGAATTTTAGCACTCGAATAACGAGAGTGCTAATTCGATGTCTTCACAGAAGCACGTAAAAAATCCCGCCTAGCATGACAAACAGGCTCAGTCCGGCACCCAGACCGGGAAAATACTCATTTCCCTCACCGGAGATGACTTTTTTGATGGCATCAATCAGAAAGATTACAAAGGTGAAGGGGGCAAAGATACACAGGAAGAAGCAGATGCTTAAGAGAACCTCCAGCATATGCAGCCTCCTCACACATAGCTCTGGGTGGTGACGTCGAACACGCCCCGGGTGGTGATCCGCAGGGAGGGAATCACCGGCAGGGCCATGAAGCTCAATGTCATGAAGGGGTCGATCCCCGGGTTGACGCCCAGTTCGTGGGCCTTTTCCTTGGCGAACTCCAGCTTCTCGTTGACGGTGGGCAGGGGCTCGTCGCTCATGATGCCGGCGATGGCCAGCGGCACCTCCGCCACGGGCTTGCCGCCGTCCCACACCACGATGCCGCCGTTCAGCTCCACCACCCGGTTGGCGGCGGCGGCCATATCCGCCTCATTGGTGCCCACCACGATGATGTTGTGGGAGTCGTGGGAGACGGAGGTGGCCACGGCGCCGGACTTCAGTCCGTACCCCTGGAGGAAGCCGATGCCGATGTGGCGGGTGTTCTTATGGCGCTCCACCACGGCGATCTTCAGCACGTCGTACTCCACGTCGATCCGGTCGGAGTACCCGGCGTCCACGGTGGTGATCTCCCCGTTCACCATGCCGATGATGCCCCGGGGCCGGGCCTCCGTGAAGTCCTCCGCCGTCAGGCGCTCCACGTGGAAGGTACTGTGGGCCCGTTCGGTGAGGTAGGGGTCGATGGCCGGGGTGGGGAAGTCCTTCACCACGCCGTGGTCCACCATCAGCTCGCCCTTCTTGAAGACTCTCTCGATGTTGAAGTCCTGGAAGTTGTCGATGATGACGAAGTCCCCCAGGTAGCCCGGGGCGATGGCGCCCCGGTTGTTCAGCAGGAAGTACCGGGCGGCGTTGTGGCAGGCCACCTTCACGGCGGTGATGGGGTCCACCCCCAGGCCGATGGCCCGCTTGACGATGTAGTCGATGTGGCCCTTTTCCAGCAGGTCGTTGGGGTGCTTGTCGTCGGTGCAGAACATGCACCGCTCCGAATATTTGTCGCACAGCAGGGGGGCCAGGGCGTCCAGGTTCCGGGCGGCGGTGCCCTCCCGGATCATGATGAACTGCCCCCGCTCCAGCTTGGCGATGGCGTCGTTCAGGTCGTGGCACTCGTGGTCGGAGTAGACGCCGGCGGCGATGTAGGCGTTCAGGTCATTGCCCACCAGGTCCGGGGCATGGCCGTCGATCTTCTTGTGGTGGGCCTGGGCGGCCACAATCTTCTCCACCGGCTGGTCGTCCCCGGCAATGATGCCCACGAAGTTCATCATCTCCGCCAGCCCCTGGACCCTGGGGTGGTCGTAGAAGGAGTCGATGGCCCGGTAGTCCAGCACGGCGCCGGACTCGTCCAACGGCGTGGCCGGCACACAGGAGGGCAGCATGAACCGCACATCCACCGGCAGGTCCTCCGTGGCCTGGAGCATGTACTCGATGCCGTCGGTGCCCATGACGTTGGCGATCTCGTGGGGGTCGGTGATGACGGTGGTGGTGCCGTGAGGCAGCACGGCCTTCACGAACTCCTTGGGGGAGACCAGGGAGCTCTCCAGGTGGATGTGGGCGTCCAGGAAGCCGGGCAGGACGATCTTCCCCGTGCAGTCCTCTTCCACCGCGCCGGAGTATTGGCCCATGCCCACGATCAGCCCCTCCGCCACAGCGATGTCCGCGTGGCAGAGCTCGTTGGAGAAGACGTTGACATAGGTGGCGTTCTTCAGCACCAGGTCCGCCGGTTCCCGCCCGGCGGCGGCATTGATGATGCGGCGCTTTTTCAGCAGCTTCCGGTTGATCTTGCCAGCATAGCTCTCAGACATAGAACCACTCCTTTTATTTAGATTTTAAGCCATTATCCGGACTTATAGAGAATATAAATCAGGATAATGGCATCTGGTTAAGGAGAGTATACGCCCAAATCCGGTATTTGTCCACAGAAAACGGAAGAAAATTTTTGCACGGCGGCAGTCGCGGATGCAACTGCATAAAATGGCGGCTTCTGGTAAACTTATTCTATCAAGAGAAAAATGCGAGATGCCCGGCGGCGCGTCCGCCAGAAAGGAAATCAATATGGACAACAAGGCCTATCAGAAGATGGACTACGCCCTCTGCCTGCTCTCTGCGGCGGCGGACGGCAAGCGCCACGGCTGCATCGTCAACTCCTTCCACCAGGTGACCTCCTCCTTCCCACCCAAGTTCACCGTGGCGGTGAACAAGGACCACGAAACCTGCAAGGCCATTCAGGCGGCGGGGAGTTTTTCCGTCACCCTGCTGGGTGCGGACGCGCCGGGGGAGATCATCGACCTGTTCGGCTACAAGTCCGGCCGGGTGACGGACAAGTTCGCCGGCCGGGAGGTGGAGACCGACGGCAACGGCAATCCCTACCTGAAGGAGCACATGGTCTCCCGCATCGCCTGCAAGGTGGTGGACAAGCTGGAGATCGGCAGTTATCTCCTCTTCGTGGGCCAGGCCACGGAGGCAGAGGTGCTGGGGGACGGGAAGGTGCTGACCCTCCAGGCCTACACGGACCGGGGCAAGGCCACGCCGCCCACCTCTACCGTGTACCGCACGGTGGAGATCAACGGCTACCGCTGCACCGTCTGCGGCTATGTCTATGAGGGGGAATCCCTGCCGCCGGACTTCCGTTGCCCGCTGTGCAGCGCCCCGGCGGAGAAATTCGTGAAGATCGAGAAATAAGGGACAAGCCCCGCGCTGAAACGGCGCGGGGCTTGTTTTTGAAGAGGCTGCATGGTACAGTGGGGAAAAGGAGGCGGCGGATATGAAAAGACTTGTCTCAGGACTTCTGGCGGCCATGCTGCTGGCTGGCTCCGCGGCGGCTCTGGAGCCTATCAGCCAGCCCATCGCCACCAGCGGATACACCTACTATGCCATCCAAGCGGACGGCGCCCTGCTGGCCTGGGGAGACAGCTTCCACGGCGCGGTGGGCCCCACGGACCAGGACCCGCTGCCCTGGGAGGAGGCCAATGTCCTGCTGGAGAATGCCCGGTATGTAGACGCGGGGTTCGTCATGGCAGCGGCCATTGACGAGGATGGCGTCCTCTGGGGCTGGGGCGGCACCCATAATGGCCGCGGCTTCGGCGCGGAAGAGCCCTACCGGCTGCTGGAGGACGTGGTGTCTGTGTCGGTGATGGACTCGATGTGCGCTGCCCTGCGCACCGATGGGACGGTGTGGACCTGGGGGCCCCGGTCCGGGAAGTCCCTGGCGGAGCACGAAGACGATCCCTTTTATCCGCCGACCCAAGTATTGGACCATGTGGTGAAACTGTGCGGAGATCTGGCGGTGCTGGAGGACGGGACGCTGGTCCAACTGCTGATGGATGGAGAGCCTGCCGCTATCCGCCCCCTGATGGAGCACGTGGCGAATGTGCGCATTGAGTATGGAAGCGATGACGCTTTGCTGGTGCTGGCGCTTGACGGCGGCCTCTGGCGCGTTCCCTGTACGACTGCGGAGGAGGAAGAGACGGATTTTGCGGTCTATCTCCTGGGACAGCCGGAGAAGCTTCTGGAGGAGGTGTCCTGGTTTTCCCCGGGCCTGGCGGTGACGGCGGACGGTACGCTCTGGGCCTGGGGCCATCAGCGCCCGGCCATGCTGCGGGACGGCCGGGTAGACCCGGAGGACCCCTACGGCTGGAAGCACTATGATGACGTGGTGGAAATCACGGACGGCGTCATCTCCGCCGTCGCCTGCAGTGACCGGACCCTGGCGGTGCTGGCAGACGGCTCCCTGTGGCAGCTTCCCAGCGCCCGCGAGGCAGTAGAACTGGCTGACAGGGGGGAGACGCCGTCCAGCAGCCCAGCTGTGCCGGAAAAACTGCTGGACCAGGTCCGGATGCCCTCCCCGGCCCCGGTCTGGGCGGCGGACGCCCCGGCGCCCGCGGTGCTGGAATCGGCCTCCCTTAAAGCTTGGGAGGCACGGCAGGCCGCTGCGGCTGCGGCGGAGATGGGACCAGATTCACCACCCGCTCAGGAAGAGCCCCCTGCTGAACGCATATGGGAACAGGGAATCCTGGAGCTGGGTGTTATTGCAGCCTCCCTCGCGGCGCTGGTGCTGGCGGCCTGGATGCGGGGCCGGAAGAAGTGAGCGATGCCAAAGACGCGCCTGCGGAACTTCCGCAGGCGCGTCTTTGTGATTATCCCTCCAGGGGGCGGATTTCCAGATAGTAGCGGGGCTCCGCCAGATCCAGCGATACCTGGGCAACACCGTTTTCCAGGTCAAAACCCAGGTTCTGCCGGACGATCTCAATGGTGTCCGTGTTCACCAGGGCGGCGGTCTGGCCGGTGAACTCCAGCGTGGAACCCAGGGCCGTCACCAGGTCATAGCCCTGGAGGCCCACGTTCTCCGAACCGGAGCAGCCGTAGTCGTAGCTGGGCTCCTTCCAAAAAGACGCGGCCACGGTGACACTGCCTCCCGCCGGGACGGTGACGGGGAAGGACAGGTACAGCACCCGCTCCTGGGACAAAGCTTCCATCAGAATCTCATCCAGCCGGCCGTCGCTGTACCGGTCCTTGGGGGTGTCGGAGAACAGGCCGTACTGCTCCAGCAGCTGCCACACCAATCCCTGGTACTGCGCCTGAGAGAGATACCGGAAGGGACTTTCCTGCCCGCGGCCCAGGCTGAACTGCTCAAATTCCGCCTGATAAGCCCGGCACAGCAGGTCCAGCACATCGGCCAAGGTAGTTTCCCGGCGGGTGACGGTGCAGGACACCCCGTCGATCTCCTGGTCACAGCCGCCGTCGGCATACCCCTGGAGGACATAATCGCCGATGTCGTCACCCAGGGCGATCAGGACCTTTGTTTCCGTCTCTCTCCGGACGCCGTCGGGGACGAAGTAGCTGTACTGGCACCAGCCCCGGTCCGTGTCCCAGCTCACGCCGTTGAAGCCGTAGGAGAGGACCGTGGTGGCTTCCGGGTCGATAGTGAAGGTCACCGCCTGGGTGGCGGCGTTGTATTCCTCATGGGGCGCGGCGAAATCCGTGAACCGATACACGGTCACCGGGACCTCCGGGACAGCAGTTTCCTCCATCGCCCGGGACAGGTATTCGCCGTCTGCCAGAAGCGCCTGATAATCGGCCCATTCGTCCGGCGGGGCCAGGTTCCAGGTGGAGCCGTCCGGCTCTCCGGCGTCCCGGAAGCCCCCGGCGTAGCCGCCGGAGAGCACGGAGAAACCGGCATCCCCTCCATCCACGGTGACGGCGGCATTCAGCCCGGGAAAGTCCAGCCAGCTGGTGGGGACGGGGTAGAGGGCGTTGATCGTCACGCCGCCGTCAGTGGGATTGGTCAGCGTGTAGCTGTCTGTCACCTGGGCCCCCCACTGGCGGGGGGAGCCGTCCTCATAGGAGCCGGGGGCAAAGTCCCAGGTGACGGTCCGCTCCGCGGTCAGGCCGGTGTCCGCTTCCGCCGTGGTCAGCGGAAAGACCGGCCCGGCGTAGGACAGGAAGGTAGTGCCCGGGCTGTGGCCGTCGCCGCCGGATTCCCCGCCGGCCAGCGCGGCATCCCCAGGGCTGCCGGTGCCCGCTCCCGGATTCGACTGCCACAGTCCCCACGCCCCAGCGCAGATCACCGCGAGACACGCGGCCGCGGCCAAAAGCCGAACCCATGAGGGCCGCCGCTGTACAGCGGCGGGGGAGGAGGCGGTGTCCGCCTCCTCTATGAGGCTTTCGTCCACCAGACCCAGGATTTGAAACAACCGCTCCGCTTTCACAAAAACACCTCCTCCTGTTCCAGATAGGTCCGCAGGGCCTTCCGGGTGCGGAAGAGAGCGGACTTGACCTTCCCCTCTCCGCAGTTCATTCCGGCGGCAATGTCCGCCACACTCTGCCCGTACCAGTACCGCCGCAGGAAGATGACGCGGCTCTCCGGACTCTGCCGCCGCAGAAACGCGCTGATCAGCGAGGCAATCTCCTGGTCCTCCATCGCCTTCTCGGTTCCATGGGGCTCCGGCACACAGTCATCCAGCTCCCCCAGCAGCACCTCCATGCCGTCCCCGCCCCGTTTGGCGGTGCGGCTCTGCTTCCAGCGGTTCAGAGAGAGGTTGCGGACGATGCGCCCCAGCCAGGCCCGGAAGGCGGAGGGCCTGGCCGGAGGAATGGCGTTCCAGGTGCGCAGATACGTGTCGTTAACGCACTCCTCCGCGTCGCCGTGGCTGCGGAGGATGTTCCAGGCGATACCCGTCAGGAAACCGCCGTATTTGCCGTGGGTCTCGTCAATGGCCCGCTGGTCCCGCCGCCAGTACAGGTCGATGATCTCCGCGTCCTCCATGTTATCCTCCTCTCTCCCGCAGCAACTCATTGGCAAAGCGGTTCAGCGCCTCGCAGGGCGCATAGGCGGTGCGCCAGCCGGTGCCATCGATGATGAGGAACAGATTGTGGTCCGTCACCTCCGTCTCTGTGCCGTCGGCAAACGTCACTGTGAATTGGACGGCCTGTCCCGCGTACTCCGTGTAGGACTGGTCCGGCCAGGTGATGCGCAGGTCCCCCAGCAGCTCCGCCAGGGCTTCGATCTCCGCCCCGTTCAGCTCCAGCGTCACGTCCGGGGGCCTCAGGGTGACGGAGGCTGATGCGATGTCCGCCGCCTTCAGATCCCGGAAGGGCCTTCTGCCCCAGAACAGCAGCCCTGCCGCCAGCGCCAGCAGAACGGCCAGCACCGCTCCGACGATGAAGATGTGCCGTTTTTGCAGCTTCATGGAACATCCCTCCTGTCACCGGCATCTGGCCGGAGGTTTTCTCACCAACATAGACGAGAAAAGGTGCTGCCGGTTGCGGAGAAACGGAAATTTTCCAAAGAAAACCGCTCTGGGGCGTCCGCGCTCCAGAGCGGTTTTGAAAGAGAGAGGGGATCAGGCCTCCAGCAGCCCCAGGCTCACCAGGAATTCCCGGGCCACCTCGTCCACGGTGCGGCCCTCCACGTCCACCTGATAGGTCAGTTCTGTCATCTGCTGGGTGGAAATTTTTCCGGTCAGCTGTTCCAGAATACCCTC
>DWXY01000036.1 GCA_019118935.1 Candidatus Oscillibacter pullicola | reverse complement strand
GTGAATTACGCCCCCATTCATGTCGGGGATATACTAGCACTGAAAGAAGGCGACCATGTCACTGATAGAATTGTAAAAGTTTTTCTAATTGGGAGAGAAGATCGGCATTGGGAAGAAAAAGAGCCAGATATGATTTCAAACTTTATTCTTAATGGCGACTTCTCTGCCGAGGAACTCCGAGGAAAAACTTTTATCCAAATCAGTTAGCGGCCCAGATTCAATTTGCCGAGGCATAAGAAAATAGGGTGCGGAGGTTGTAGGCAAGCCCACAACCTCCGCGCTCCTATGCCGCCAAAATTTTGGCCTGCGGCGCCCTGTCGGGAATGCGTCAAATGAAGGCCTACAACCCCCGTCCAACCAGGGGGTTGCACGGCCTTCATTTGACGCGGCTCAAGCCGCGATGTCTCTGACGTTACTCTGGGGAGAATGATTGCTCGACATGGTGCCGAAATGGTGCTTTTGCCGATCTGTGGTGATATGAAATCAGAAATTCACCAGTGTGAAGAAAAATGGAATTCTTCTATTATATAGCTACTTTCCATGGCAAAATAAAACGTTATGCACAAATATGAGCAAATATTTTATGCAGTATTCCCCTCGAAATCAAGTTGCCCGCAAGGGCACGTGGGTTCGAATCCCACCGTCTCCGCCAGGCCGGAGCAGGCGGGAGCTTGCTCCGGCTTTTTACAGCCAGTGCGCCTTCTTGCAGGACAGCCGCTTGTCCCGCAGGCGCCGGATGCCTGTAACGATGAAGCCCCCCGACCGCTCCGGACGAAAAGGGCCGTTGCCCGTACGTTGCTCTGGCGCGGCGCTTCCGGGGAAATCTTCCATTGCCAGCAGATGTCCCATGACTTGGGACGCCCGCTGCCGTGCAGCAGGGGCCGCGTTTCCCCTGGCGGAAAGGAAACGCAAAACGCGCCCGGGCCGGGAATCCCGGTCCGGGCGCGGCACGTGGAGGCGGCGCGGTTTTACGGCTGCCGCAGGTGGATCTGGCAGGAGGGCAGGTCGTAGAAGGGCTCCGCCGCCGTGGGGGTCAGGCCGGACACGGCCCCGGTCTGGTACAGGACGGAGGAGGCCTTGAAGCACAGGGGCAGGATGGGCGCCTGCTGCTGAAGATAGGCGCACAGGTCCGACAGAGCGGCGGCCCGGTCCTCCGCCGCGGCGCAGGCGGCCAGGAGCTGGTCCGTCTGGGGATCCGCCCAGCCGCCGTAGTTCAGACTGCCGCTGGTGCCCACCAGGGCGGAGAGGTCCCAGTTCGCGGGCAGCCGCACTTCGCCGTAGTACAGGTCGAAGTTCCCGGCGGCTAGGGCGGCGGCGTACTCCTCCCAGGGCAGGGCCTCCACCTGGATCTGGAGGTCGAAGTCCGACAGGGCCTGGGCGATATGCTCCGCAGCGGAGACCTTGAAGGAGTTCTCCTGGTTCACCAGCAGGGTCACTGTGCGGGTCCGGCCGGTGTTCAATCCCGCTGCCTCCATGGCTGCGGCGAAATCATCATAGGAGTACAGGGACTCCAGCTCCGCCGGGTAGAGGGGGGAGACGGGGGAGACCGGGAACTGGGCCGCTCGGGCGTGTCCGGACAGCACGGCGCTCACCAGCGTCTCCCGGTTGATGCCCAGGCCCAGGGCCCGGCGGGCGGCACTGTCCTGGAAGGGGGCGCGGGCGGTGTTGAAGCTCAGGAACTGGAGCACTGTGGTATCCGCATCCTCGTAGCTGATGTTGCCGGTGGCGGTGATGGGCTCTGTACCGATCAGGTCGGCAGTGATCAGCTGCACTTCATGGGAAGAGAACTGGTACAGCATGGCCTCCCGGTCCCGGGCGGCGGAGAGGGAGATCCGCTCCACGGGCCGGGACTCCCCCCGCCACCAGCCGCTGTGGGACGCCAGACAGGCACCCTCTTCATCGGTGGTGAAATAGTAGGGGCCGGTGCCCACGGGGGTGAGGCTTTCCTCGGTTCCGGACTTGACGATGGGGATGTCCAGCAGGGCCGGCAGGCCGGAGTCCGGGCGGGACAGGGTCACGATCACCACCCCGTCCCCGGCGGAGACGGCGGCCACATGGGCCAGCCGGGCGCTGTACCGCTGGGAACTCTTGGCCCGCCGCAGGGTGGCCGCCGCGTCCGCCGCCGTCAGGGGGGACCCGTCGGAAAAGGTGACGCCGCTGCGGAGGGTGAACGTGTAGGTGAGGGAGGCGGCGTCGTAGGTGTAGCTCTGGCACAGCCACGGCTGGGCCTCCAGCTGGCGGTCCAGGCGGAACAGCCCCTCGTAGATGAGGGAGCCCGCCACCTGCTGCATACCGTCGGCGCAGGTCACCGGGTCCAGCGTCTGGTCCGGGTCATAGGGAAGGGTGAACGCCGCAGGGAGGATTACCTCCTCCTGCTGGTCGGCGGGCTCCTGGTCCCCCAGCAGGCCGTTGGCGGACTCCACGGGGGCTTCCGTCCAGCAGCCGGACAGCAGCAGGGCCACCGCCCCCAGCAGGCACAGGATCTGGATGCGCTTGGTCTTGGTCATGGCACAGGCCCTCCGGCAAAGAGTGTTTCAAAGGCAGATCACGGCCACCTGGGCGCCCCGGGCCTCGCCCATCTTCCGGTGGGACCAGAAGAGGTCGGGGCGGCAGGCGGTGCACAGGCCGCAGATGTCGATATGTTCCGGCGCGACGCCGGCGTGGAGCAGCCACTGGCGGTTCAGCCCCGCCAGGTCCACGTGGTACTTGGCGCCCCGCCGCTCCAGATACGGCTCCGCCTCCGGCCCCAGGGCGGAGGCCCGCATCGCCTCCGGTACGTCGCCGTCGGTCTCAAAGCAGCATTTCCCGATGCAGGGTCCCACGGCGGCCAGGATGCGCTCCGGTCTGGCGCCCAGCAGGCGGACCATCTCCCGGACGGTCTTCTCCACGATCCCGGCAGCACAGCCCCGCCATCCGGCGTGGACCGCTCCCACGCACCCGGCGTCCGGGTCGTGGAGCAGAAGGATGCCGCAGTCGGCGGAGAACACCACCAGGGGCAGTCCTTTTTCAGCGGTAATCAGGGCGTCGGCATCGTAGTCCCGGTCCCAGGTCAGGCCCTTCCCGGCGTCGGCGGCGGTGCAGAGCCGCACGTCGTCCCGGTGGACCTGCCGGGAGAGGACGGAGTGCGCCGGGTCCACATCCAGGGCGGCGAAAAAGTGGCGGTAATTCTCCTCCACGTTCTCCGGCGCGTCCCCGCGTCCGGGGCCCAGGTTCAGGGTGTCCCACGGCGCCGGGGACACCCCGCCCCGCCGGGTGGAGAATCCGTGGCGGACCCCGCCCAGCAGGGGAGAGGCGAGCCAGACCAGACTCTGTTGTTCATGGGTGACAAATGACATGGCGGCCTCCTTTGATTGAGCATGAAAAGGGACGTCAGGAGCGTTCCTGGGGATCGTTCACCGGGTCTGCAAGGCGGCGGGAGCCCCACCACCAGATGATACCAATCAGAAACAGCAGGGCGCTGACGAGGAACAGGACTGTAAAAAGGTTGGTGCCTTCGGCGAATAGGTATCCAAAGGCCAGCAGTCCCAGGGCAGATACCATCAGACCTATGCCGATCAGCATATTTCGAATCGCGCGCAACAAGCGGATGCTCTCCTGATTTTCGCCCATGGAAGTTGCTCCTTTCTGTGAAAAGACCGCCCCCTGCCCTCCGGCAGGAGAGAACAGGGAGCGGAAGAGATAAAAGTGAAAAGGTAAGGGATAAAAGATAGTGTGGAGAGTGGAAATAGGAATTAGGAGTTAGAAATTGGACGGCGGGGACAGATCAAGAAGCGCCTGGACTCCGTGCTGTCCCTGACCGCCAGGCCAGCGGCAGCGGGGATAGGCGCAGAGGGTATCCCAGACCTCCCCGGGCTAAAGGGTTCCCCAAGGGTAACGCGTTTCCGTCCCTGACTGCTGCGAGGGAGCGCCAACCATCTCCCGCCGGCGGCAGGAAGTCTGCGCGGGCGCAGACTGACCCGCCGAAACATTTTTCCTTTTCCACCGGGCGCGGCGCATTTGTCTCCGGCCTAAGTGCCGCCCTACGGGCGGTTGGCCTCCGACACGCGCTTGCGAGCGCAGTCTTTTTGATGTCTCAAAAAGAAAATGGGGGGCGCAATGAACCAGCCGCCATCACGGCTGAAGCTCCGTCCCTTCGGACGGTTGTTCTTACTGATCGTGATATTCTTTACAAGTACACTTCTTCCACTTCAAACCAGACCCGCAGGGGCAGGGGTCGTTGCGGCCGATCTTGTTGACCTTGACGGGCTGCTTCTTGGGGGCGGTGCCGTCGCCGCCCACGTTTTCCACCATGCCCTTGGCCACCCGCTCCCGCTTGACCTCCTCGTCCTTCTTCAGCCGGACGGAGAACATGCGGCGGACGGTCTCGGTCTGGATGGCGGAGACCATCTCCTCGAACATGGTCAGGGACTCCTGCTTGTAGGCAATGACCGGGTCGGTGTTGGCGTAGGCCCGCAGGCGGATGCCCTGCTTCAGGTCGTCCATGGCGTCGATGTGGTCCATCCAGTACTCGTCCACCACGCGCAGCATGATGACCCGCTCCAGCTCCCGCATGAGGGGGGTGCCGATCTCCGCCTCCTTGGCCTCGTAGGTCTTTTCCGCGGCCTCCAGGAAGAGGTCGGTGAAATCCTGCTGGGTCTTGTCGGCGGCGTCGTCCTCCGTGAACTGGAAGGTGTCCTTGGGGAAGTACAGCCCCTCCAGGCCGCGCAACATCTCCCGGCAGCCGGCGGCGTCCAGGGCCTGGGCCTCGCCGAAGGCCATGGCCACATGGTCGGCGATGGCGTTGCGGGTCATGGACAGGATGGTGTCCTTCAGGTCCTTGCCGTCCAGCACCTCCCGGCGCTGCTGGTAGATGATCTCCCGCTGCTTGTTCATGACGTCGTCGTACTCCAGCACGGACTTGCGGGACTGGAAGTTCCGGGACTCCACGGTGGTCTGGGCGTTCTCGATGGCCTTGGTCAGCATCTTGTTCTCGATGGGGGTGTCCTCGTCCAGGTCGAACTTCTCCATCATGTTCTGGATCCGCTCGCCGCCGAAGAGGCGCATCAGGTCGTCCTCCAGGGAGATATAGAACCGGGTCTCGCCGGGGTCGCCCTGGCGGCCGGCGCGGCCGCGGAGCTGGTTGTCGATCCGGCGGGACTCGTGGCGCTCCGTGCCGATGATGAAGAGGCCGCCGGCGGCGCGGAC
>DWXY01000035.1 GCA_019118935.1 Candidatus Oscillibacter pullicola | reverse complement strand
GGTCTCCTCGTCCACGACCACCTCCCACTTTTCGCAGCAGGTGTGGGGGCAGGCCCCCGCCAGACAGTGGAATGCCTCATAATAATCCGGCACCCGGGTCAGCATGGCGCTCTCCTCCTCAGTCCGTCTGCTCCATCTGCCGGAGCAGGCGGAAATGGTTCTTTTGAAACGTCAGCACGCCCTCGTCCCGGAGCTTTCCAAGTGCGGTGGACATGGCGCTGCGGTCCACCGCCAGATAGTCTGCCAGCTGCTGGCGGTCCAGCGGGATGTCGAACTCCGGCCCCCCGGCCTGCATGGCCTGGGCGGACAGATAGCTGAGCAGCTTGTCCCGGGTGGTGCGGCGGGCCATGTGGCCGATCTTCCGGGTAAGGGTCAGATTCCTCCCCGCCAGAATGGTCAGCAGGTTCCGGGTGAATTCCGCGGCGCCCGGCCGGTCGCAGGACAGCGCCTGCACGCCGTTCAGAAACAGCACCTCCGCATCCGCTGCCGCCAGCACGGCCACCTCCAGCGGCTCGCCGCCCAGACAGGCATAGGCCTCCGCAAACACCTCTCCGGACCGGGCCAGGCCCACGATGGTGCGGCTCCCCCAGAAATCCTCCTTGACGATATGCAGCGTCCCGGAGAGGACCAGCCCCAGCCGGTCCGCCCGCTCTCCCCGCCGCAGGACCGCTTCTCCCCGGTCGTAGCGGCGCTTCCGTGCGCCCAGGCCCTCCAGCAGCGCCGGCAGCTCCTCCCGCGGAATCCCGCCGAACAGCGGCGCCCGGAGAAGCGCGGTGGAAACTTCCATGCCGTTTCCTCCATTCCGTTGTAAAAACAACATACTTTTTTCTCCCATTGTACGATACTAGGTCTCAGAAAGCAAGCGAAACGTTTGAAACCCCAAAAAGGAGACACACTATGGTAAGAAGGATCATCGAGATCGATCAGGAGAAATGCAACGGCTGCGGCGCCTGTGCCGCGGCCTGTCACGAGGGTGCCATCGGCATGGTGGACGGCAAGGCGGTCCTGCTGCGGGACGACTACTGCGACGGTCTGGGAGACTGCCTGCCCACCTGCCCCACCGGGGCCATCACGTTTGTGGAGCGGGAGGCTGCAGCCTATGATGAGGCAGCCGTCCTGGCGAAGAAGGCGGAGGCCCTGAAGGGCACCGCGCCGCGGCAGGCGCCGCCCTCCGGCGGCTGCCCCGGCAGCATGGCCCAGGCCCTCCGTCCGGCGGCGGCCCCGGCCGCTTCCGCGCCGCAGGACGGCGCGGTGTCCCACCTGGCCCAGTGGCCGGTGCAGATCAAGCTGGTGCCTGTGGAGGCCCCCTGGTTCAACGGCGCCCGGCTGCTGATCGCGGCGGACTGCACGGCTTATGCCCGGGCGGACTTCCACCAGCGGTTCATGCGGGGCCGCATCACGCTGATCGGCTGCCCCAAGCTGGACGAGGGAGACTATGCCGAAAAGCTGACGGAGATCCTTCGCCGCAACGATATCCGGGAGCTGACCATCGTGCGGATGGACGTCCCCTGCTGCGGCGGTATGCAGCGGGCGGCGGAGACGGCCCTGCGGCAGAGCGGCAAGTTCATTCCCTGGCAGGTGGTGACACTGGGCCGGGATGGAAATATTCTGGAATAAATAGGAGTGACCAATATGAACGCAACAGTAAATGAGAACTGCATCGGCTGCGGCCTGTGCGCCGGCACCTGCCCGGAGGTATTCCACATGGGCGACGACGGTCTGGCCCACGGCAGCGGCATCCCGGAGGGCCAGCTGGAGGCGGCCCAGGAGGCCCGGGACGGCTGCCCGGTCAGCGCCATCAGCATCGAAGCGTGAAAACAGGCCCTGTCCGTACGGACAGGGCCTGCTTCATGCCGGTCTTGCGGCGTGGGTCCCGGATACCGTCAAAACGGCCCGGTCCGGGAATGCGCCGGTGGGGAGAGCGGATGCGGCGAAGAGGGCCCGATGCGCCGGGGAGACGTCACACAGCCCGCAATTCCCGGCCGCCTCTTCCGGCTGAATTTCCCCTTCTTGCGAAAAGGCGAATCCAAAACCAACGGTTTTCTGAAACCGGCCTCCGGAAGCTGTGCGTTTCCCTTGCAGCCGCAATCCCTGCGCCCTGTTGTGATAGGACGGCACCAAGCGGAAACCCGAATTGCCGCGGCAGCGAATGGGCCGAGGGCAACTCTGCGGCGGGGCAGCACCCGCAGGCCGCAGAAGGGAAGGGGGGCGCCGGAAGGCAAGTTCCGCACCCCCGCGGGGACCGGACCGCCGCGCCCATACAGAAGCAGGCCGGGCCTCAAGAGGCCCGGCCTGCTTTTACGGATTTCTTGCCCTTGGCCTGTGCGCACCCGCCCGGGGCAGCTCACAGGTTGGCGTCCAGCACGCCGGTAAACGCCTGGGGCGGCATCACGCCCACCTTCCGGTCAAATTCCTGGCCGTTCTTCAGGAACACCACCGTGGGGATGCTCATGACTCCGAACCGCCGGGCCAGCTCCGGCTCCTCATCCACGTTCACCTTGCCCACCAGGACCTTGCCCTCGTACTGGTCTGCCAGGGACTCGATCACCGGAGAGAGCATCTTGCAGGGGCCGCACCAGTCGGCCCAGAAGTCCACCATCGCCAGGGGGGCCGCCGCCACGGCGGCGTCAAATTCCGCAGTCTTGAAATGCTTGATCGCCATACGTCATATCTCCTTTATGCACTCAAATTTGATGTTGTACGTTCAGCTCTGTTTTTCCCGGCGCTCCTGAGCCGCCGCCCAGGCCGCCGCGCTCTGCCCGGCAATCAGCCCGTCCCCCGCGGCCTTGGAGACCTGGAGGGGGCCGCCGGTGCAGTCACCCGCGGCAAAGAGGCCGGGGAGGTTGGTGGCCATGCGCCGGTCCACCGTCACATAGCCCTGTTCCACCGCCAGCCCCGGGAACAGCTCCGTGGGGGCCATGGTGGGCCGCAGGATGAACACGCCCCCCGCCGGGATAGTCCGGCCGTCGCAGGTGACGGACTCCACCCGGCCGTCGCCCCGGATCTCGCACTGTTTGGGGCGATCGAAATAGGTCACGGAGCAGCCGATCTTCTGGAGAAACTCCGCCTCCTGCCGGGCGGTATCGGTGTATCCCACCACCGCCACCGGCTTGCCCCGGTAGAGCATCCCGTCGCAGGTGGCGCAGTAGCTGACGCCCCGGCCCAGAAGCTCCGCCTCGCCGGGGAACTTCTTCCCGCGGGCCACGCCCGCCGCCAGCACCACGGCCCTGGCGTTGTACATATCCGGTCCCACGCTGACATACCAGGCGTCCGGCATCTGCACGGCGTTCAGCACCTTGCCCGCCAGGAACTCCACCCCCGCCTGCTCCGCGTGGCGGCGCATGGCGGCCAGCATCTCCGCGCCGGACAGGCCCGGCAGGCCCAGGTAGTTGTCCACCTTGTCCGCCCGCCAGAGGGGATTTTCCTCCAGGGGATTGGAGACCACCAGCGCGCTGCGCCCCCGTGCCCGGACGTTGATGGCCGCGGACAGCCCCGCCGGGCCGCCGCCGATCACCAGCACATCATAGGACATAGGAGTCCGCCTCCTCTCCCAGCAGGTCGGCCACCAGGGAGGCCACCTCCCGGGACGCCACCTGATAGTATACCTCATTTCCGGATCGTTCCGCCGTCACCACATTGGCCGCCCGCAGCTTCTGCAGATGCTGGGAGATGCAGGACTGGGACATGCCGGTGGCCGCCTCCATGCAGCCCACGTTGTGGCACCCGGAAATCAGCAGGCCGTGGACGATCTGCAGCCGGATGGGGTTGGACAGGGCCTTCAGCAGCGATGCCCGCTCCTCATAGTCGATCTGCTCTTCCACGATTCCACCGCCTCTCTCTTGGATTCTGGTATTAGATTATCAGAATATTCTCATTTTAGAAGTGGTTTATGCAACACTTCTGGAATTTTTTGCAGGGCCGGCCTCCCGGCCCGTCCGGGCAAGAGACCGTTGCTTTTGCACCGGAAGTCTGCTACACTGAATACGGTATGTACGCAAGCTGGGAGCCGGCGGAGCGTACGCTCCACCGGCTCCCTATTCAAAAAAGCGGCGGCGCCCCGCCCAGGGGCGGACGCTGCGCGGAAGTGCAGACTGGGGGGCGGCCTGCCGCTCGGGGTATCCTATGCACCGGGTTCTTCCCGCGCCACAGGGCCCGGCAGCCTGATTCCGTCCGGTCTGCCGCCGGAATGAAAGAAAAGAGGGGCTTTCCATGATCAAAATCGCACCGTCCATCCTCTCCGCAGATTTTGCCAATCTGGAGCGGGATATCCAGCGCATCTCCACCGCCGATTACGTCCATGTGGACGTGATGGACGGCATGTTCGTCCCCAACATCACCATCGGCATCCCGGTGGTGAAGTCCATCCGCCCCACCACGGCGCTGCCCCTGGACGTCCACCTGATGATCGTGGAGCCGGGCCGGTATGTGGAGCAGTTCTGCGACGCCGGCGCCGACCTGGTGACGGTCCACGTGGAGTCCGACACGGAGGAAAAGCTTCACGACGCCATCGCCAGGATCCACGCCAAGGGCAAGCGGGCCGGCGTGGTGCTGAAGCCGAAGACGCCCGCGGAGGCGGTCCTGCCCTTCCTGAACGAGGTGGAGCTGGTGCTGGTGATGACGGTGGAGCCGGGCTTCGGCGGCCAGAAGTTCATGGCGGATATGATGCCCAAGGTCTCCGCCATCCGCCGCTGGATCGACGAGAAGAACCCCGGCTGCGAGCTGGAGGTGGACGGCGGCGTGGATCCCGTCACCTGCAAGACCTGCATCGCCGCCGGCGCCAACGTGCTGGTGGCCGGCAGCGCTGTCTACAAGGCCGACGACATCCCCGCCCGCATCGCGGAGCTGCGGGGCTGAGGGCGCGCCATGCGGAATCTGCACGATCTGCCCAGGGTCCGGCTGGGCGTGTTTCCCACCCCGTTTTACCGGCTGGACCGGCTGAGCGAGCAGTACGGCCGGGGCATCTGGATCAAGCGGGATGACCTGTGCGGCGTGGCCCTGGGGGGCAGCAAGGTCCGCAAGCTGGAGTTCGTTCTGGCGGAGGCCCTGGACCAGGGGTGCGACACGGTATTCACCACCGGCGGCGCCCAGTCCAACCACGCGGCCCTCACCGCCGCCTGCGCCGCGCGGCTTGGGATGAAGTGCATCCTGCTGCTGAAGCGCCGGGGCGTCACGGAGCACCGGGGCAATCTGGTGCTGGACGAGCTCTTCGGCGCCGAGGTGCGTCTGCTGGACACGGATTCCTATGACGAGATCTACGCGGAGATGCACCGGATCGGCGGTGCGCTGGAGCAGGCGGGGCACAAGTGCTGCTATATCCCCGTGGGCGCCTCCACGGCCCTCGGCGCCGTGGGCTATGTGAGCGGCGCCCGGGAGATCGCCGTCCAGGCCATGGCTGCGGGCGTGCGGCTGGGACACATCGTCTCCGCCACCGGCTCCGGCGGCACGGCCGCCGGGCTGCTGCTGGGAGCCGGGCTGTTTCTGCCCGGTGCAAAGGTCACCGGCATTGCCGTGGACAGCGACCCCTTTGACGAGATCGTCCCCCGCCTGGCAGGGGAGGCCGCAGCACTGCTGGAGTGCCCCTTCCAGCCGGAACAGAATGCATTTCAGATGGTGGAGCACATGGGCTCCGGCTATGCCCTGCCGAATCTGGAGGATACCCCCTATATCGAGGAACTGGCCCGGACGGAGGGCATCCTGCTGGACCCGGTCTACACCGGGAAGGCCTTTGCCGGCATGATGCGGCTGCTGCGCCAGGGGTATTTCGACGGGCAGGATGACCTGCTGTTCGTCCACACCGGCGGCGCGGCGGCTCTGTTCGCCATCGATCTGCCCCGGTGACGCCCCCTTTTTCCCATACCCGGCCGGAGCCCGGATACGAACCCTTTGAAGGAGCATCAAACCATGGAATATTTCCCCGCACCTCTTGAAAAACTGGTGGAGCAGTTCGCCCGGCTGCCGGGCATCGGCGGCAAGTCCGCCCAGCGGCTGGCCTTTTACGTGCTTGGCCTGCCGGAGGCGGAGGCCAAGGAGTTCGCCGACGCCATCCTGGACGCCAAGAAAAGCGTCACCTGCTGCCCGGTCTGCCAGAACTTCACCGCCGGGGGACTGTGCCCCATCTGCGCCTCCCCCAAGCGGGACGGCTCCGTCATCTGCGTGGTGGCGGACCCCCGGGACGTGGCGGCCATCGAGCGGGCCCGGGAGTACAACGGCCGGTATCACGTGCTCCACGGCGTCATCTCCCCCATGAACCACGTGGGGCCGGATGATCTGGCCATCAAATCCCTGGTGGAGCGGGTGGCCGGCGGCGAGGTGAAGGAAGTCATCATGGCTACCAATCCGGACACGGAGGGGGAGGCCACAGCCATGTACATCGCCCGGCTCTTAAAGCCCTTTGACGTGCGGGTGACCCGGCTGGCCTACGGCATCCCCGTGGGCGGACACCTGGAGTTCGCCGACGACGCCACGCTGATGCGGGCCCTGGAGGGCCGCCGGGAGATCTGAGCGCCCCGACCCCAAATAAAAACGCCGGATGGTGGCCCATCCGGCGTTCATTTTTCTCATTTCTCCTTAGGCAAAATCAGGTTCAGCAGCACCGCCATGATGGTGGCGATCACCACCGGGGACTGGCCGAACACCATGGTGAACGCCTCCGGGAACTGGCTGAGGGCCTCGGAGGCCTGGGAGATCCCCACGCCCAGGGCGGCGGAGAGGCCCACGATAGTGGTGTTCCGGGCCGTCAGGTCCTGGGAGGCGATGAGCTTCATGCCCGTCATGGCGATGGTGGAGAACACCGTCACCGTGGCGCCCCCCAGCACACACTGGGGGATGGTGGTCAGCAGCGCCGCAAATTTGGGGGAGATGCCCGCCAGCAGCAGGAAGCCCCCGGTGATGGCGAACACCGTCCGGTTCACCACCTTGTTGGTGGTGACGATGCCCACATTCTGGGAGTAGGTGGCCGTGGGCAGGCCGCCCATCAGGGCCGTCAGGATATTGCTGGCACCGTAGGCGATGATGCCGCCCTGGAGCTCCTGGTCCGTGGGATCCCGGTCCAGTCCGCCCACGGTGGTGGCGGTGAAGTCGCCGATGGCCTGGATGGAGTTGATGGCAAACAGCAGCCCGATGGCCACACAGGAGGCCGGGTCGAACTTGAGGCCGAAGTGCAGGGGCTCCGGCAGGGCGAACCAGGCGGCATCTCCCACATCGGCAAAGCTGACCATGCCGAAGCAGAGCGCCACCACATAGCCGAACAGCATCCCGATCAGGATAGAAGCCAGCTTGCAGATGCCCCTGGCCTTGTGGTTCAGCACCAGCACGGCGGTCAGCGTCAGGGCCGCGATCAGCCAGTTCTGCCAGGAGCCGTACACCAGCGCCTCCGTCAGGCCCTGCTGCGTCACCACGGATTCGTAGGTGTTGCCGGTGCCGCCCGCCATGTAGTTGATGGCGGTGGGGTAGAGGGAGAGGCCGATGGTGAACACCACGGTGCCGGTGATGACCGGCGGGAACAGCCGGCGGATCTTCTTGACGAACACGCCCACCAGCACGGCCACGATGCCGCCCACGATCATGGCGCCGGCAATGGCCGCCACTCCGCCGCCGGAGGCGGCGATGGCCTGCATGCTGGGGACGTAGGCAAAACTGACGCCCAGGATCACCGGCAGGCCGGAGCCGAACCGCCCGCCGATGGGATACAGCTGGAGGAATGTGCACACGGCGGACATCACCAGGGAGGCCTGAATCAGCAGCACCTGCTCCTCCTGGCTGAGGCCGATGGCCCCGGCGATGATGATGGGCGGGGTGACGCACCCCACGATCATGGCCACCAGATGCTGCAGGGCCAGGGAGAGCGAGGTGCCGAGGGGCGGGATTCCCCGGGGCTGGAACAGCAGCTCCCGGCGGTCGGGGCGAGACTCCATGGACAGGACTCCTTTCGGGCGGAAACTCCGCGCGTTCTGTGGTGCGGAAGTCTGGGTTTGATGCTTCTGTTCTTATGATACCATGGATTTCCCCAAAAGCAAACAAAATTTTTGGTAACCTGAAAAAATAATTGGTCGTTTCGACAGAAGAGCGCCCCGGCTTTGACCGGGGCGCCCTTCTGGTCAGTCCGCGATGGTGGGTACCGCGTCCGCAGGAATGGGGCAGGTATAGCCCGCCGCCGTCCGGCGCTGGAACTCCGTCTTTGCCTCCTCCAGCAGGGCCGGGTCCGTCAGCAGGTCGATGGCGGCCGCCGCCAGGACCTTGCCGGCGTGGAGGGCCGCCTTGTGGCCGATGTCCGTCCGGCCGCAGGAGACGTTCTGCCAGCTGTGGCCGGGGCAGCCGTTGGGCCAGGCGGCCACGTGGATCTGGGCGGTGGGGCACTGCCAGCTGACATCGCCCACGTCCGTGGAGCCGGGCTGGAAGGCGTCCCCCTGGTAGAGGGGCAGCAGGAAGCTGTTCATGGCGTGGCCGGCCTGGGCCCGCCTGGCCTGGGCGTCCGCCGCGTAGTCCGGGTCATACTCGCTGCCCACACCCGGCGCCCGGTCGCTGCCGGGATACGTCCCCGCCAGGCCGTCGGCAAAGGCCAGCTCCTCCGCCGTATAGTCAGGGACCCCCAGGGCCTCAAAGTTCCGGTAGAGCACCCGCTCCAGGGCGTGGTTGGTGACGGTGTCCGCCAGGCCGTCGATGAATTTTTTCTCCACCGTGGTCTCGGTCATCAGGGCCGCGCCCTGGGCGATCTTGTCCACACGCTGCTGCAGCTCCACGGCCTCCGCCACGTGGTTGGACCGGACCATATACAGCACGCTGGCCCTGGGCTGGACCACGTTGGGACTCCGGCCCCCGGCGTCGGTGATGGCGTAGTGGACCCGGGCCTTGTCGCTCATGTGCTCCCGCAGGAACTGGACGCCCACGTTCATCAGCTCCACCGCGTCCAGGGCGCTGCGGCCCCGGTCCGGGTCCCCGGCGGCATGGGCCGCCACGCCGGTAAAGTGATACTGGGTCTGGATGCAGGAGTTGGAGGAGCCGGTGAGCACCTCATTGGCGTCGTCCGGGTGCCAGGTGAGGGCCGCGTCCAGGCCGTACCACAGCCCGTCCCGGGCCATGAAGGCCTTGGCGGCGCCGCCCTCCTCGCCGGGGCAGCCGTACAGCACCACGGTGCCGGGGATCTTGGCGGCCTCCAGATACGCCTTCACTCCCAAGGCGGCGGCCATGGCCCCGGCGCCCAGCAGGTTGTGGCCGCACCCGTGGCCGCAGCCGCCGGGGACCAGCTCCTCCCGCGTCAGGCTGCCGCCCTTCTGGGACAGGCCGGAGAGTGCGTCATATTCCGCCAGCAGGCCGATGATGGGCCGCCCGCTGCCGTAGGACGCGGAGAAGGCGGTGGGGATGTTGCAGATGCCCCGCTCCACCGTGAAGCCCTCCTGCTCCAGCACCCGGCAATACAGGTCGGCGGACTGCTCCTCCTGGAGGGACAGCTCCGCAAAGGACCAGATCTGGTCCGCCACCTGGGCCACCAGATCCGCTTTTTTCTCAATGGCGGCGACGGCCGCCCGCTTTTCCGTTGTCATGGGAATGCTCCTTTCTGCGCCGGATGCACCGGCCCGTCAAAAAGGGCGCGCACAGATGTGCGCGCCCCGCAGTTGCTCGGTTCCGCCGCCCGCCGGGCGGCGCTGGGTTCCGGCTGCCTTACAGCACCTTGCCGAGGAAGTCCTGAAGCCGGGGGTGCTGGGGATTGCCGAAGATGTCGGCGGGGGAGCCCTCCTCCAGCAGCTTGCCGTCCGCCATGAAGAGGACCCGGCTGCCCACCTCCCGGGCAAAGCCCATCTCGTGGGTGACCACCACCATGGTCATGCCCTCCTGGGCCAGCTCCTTCATGACCTCCAGCACCTCGCCCACCATCTCGGGGTCCAGGGCGGAGGTGGGCTCGTCAAAGAGCATGACCTCCGGCTCCATCATCAGTGCCCGGACGATGGCGATCCGCTGCTT
>DWXY01000034.1 GCA_019118935.1 Candidatus Oscillibacter pullicola | reverse complement strand
TACCCTGGACACCTACGCCCACGTGACCACCTCGGCTCAGCGACAGGCGGCGGAAGCCATGGAACACGTCCTCTCCGGCAGTTTATAGCCCTCTCCAGTCCGGAAAAATTCCCGTATGGGTCAGGATCTGGGTCAGATTTGAAAGAGAAAAATAAACTCCCCCCAAAAGTTGCGGAAAACAAAAATAATCCGCTGGAATCAGGCGATTCCAGCGGATTTCTGGTTGCGGGAGGAGGACTTGAACCTCCGACCTCCGGGTTATGAGCTGCTGTAGGTTTGTCCATCTGCTGCGGTTCAACGCTTTCCGGGCTTTTTGTGGCCTGAAATAGGCCAAACCCCGGAGGTTGTGTGATTTCTGCTCCGGCCCGATTTTTCACATTCTGGGTCAGAATTTGGGTCAGCCAATGTCAATCACCAGACTTCCACCGGAACACGTAGCTCATAATAAAGGCCACGACAGCAGTGAGCGAACACATGATACACACCGGTGCCTCCAAATTATTGGAAGCCCACATGGCGAGACTGCCGTTTGCGGTTACCACCGCGGCCGCCTGGAGAACTACATAGCCCAGTGCCAGGAGCAGGGCGGCGCAGATACAGAAGAGAAACAGTGCATTCAAAATCTTTTTCATAACTAACCTCCAATAATCGGCAGGATTCCCATGGCGACCAGGACGCCTACAAAGACAATGGGAATACAGTAGTGGAAGATCAGCGGTTTAAACATGACGCTGACGTCATTCAGACCGGCGATACTGCTGGACACGAAAATTGGGGAAGACATGGGAGGAGAGGCCCCCTCGGTGGAGGCGAAGATCAGATAGGCCACGATGGCGGTGACAGGCGGGACGCCAACCGAGACCATAGCGGAGTAGGCCACGGGGCCCAGGCTTACTGTGGTGGAGGTGGCGTTCATGGGGCCGGCGGCCAGGGCGATCACATAGCCAATGATCAGGATCAGCACAAATTTGGGCAAGGTCAGGGCAGAGAGAATGGTGGTCATGTCCTCTCCAAAGCTGGTCTGATTCAAGGCGTTGCTGCTGGCCATGGCGAAGAGGGAAACTGCGCCGCAGTTGCAGCACTGCTTGGCGGAGGCCAGAAGCATTTTGGCCCAGCCGTCCAGAGTCTTAGGCAGCAGCTTGCGGCCCTCGATCAGGCAGATCAGCATAATCAGGACGGGGACCCAGATAATGATATTCATGGCGTCCACGCCGTCCTCTCCAAAGGAGGCCAGTCCCTCCAGCAGAGTAGCCACCGGGCCGGTGATGACTACCAGGGGGATAATGATGCCAAGGAACATGGCCAAAGAGGAGCCGCCCTGCTTCAGCGCGGTGCCAAGAGGCTCGATCTTATCCTTGGAAATGGGAGGGATCTTGTACTTATGTACATAGTAGCGCACCAGGATCAGACGGTAGACCAAGGTCCACAGACCGCCGCACAGCAGGGCGAAGTACAGGTCGCCCGCCTCCACCACGCCGGCCACGGCGGGCAGGCCCAGCATCAGGAACATGGAGGATGAAGGGGGAATACAGATGCCCAGACCGGCGTTTCCGGTGTTCATGGTGGCGGCCACTTCCTTGGACCAGCCGGATTCCCGCATCCAGGGGATGGTGATGGAACCTACTGTGGCCGCGTTGGCGCTGCTGGCGCCGGAGACCATGCCGAACAGCGCGCTGGCGCAGGCGGACACATAGGCGGGACCGCCGCGCAGACGCCCCAGAATAGCGTTCAGGATGTTGACCAGACGGGTAATAATGCCGGTCTGAGTCATAATCGAGGACATGATGGTAAAGAGCATGATGGCGGCCATTACGTCCTCCGTCATGGCATCTTTCAGACTGGTCACAAATGTGGTGGGGATGTTCTGAATGCCACTGAATGCACAGCATACCAGCAGGCCCAACAGCATTGCCTCCGCAATACTGCGCTTCAGAACCAGATACCACACAATGACGAAGACAATAAAAACGAGGAAGGCAACAATGCCAATACCGATTTGCACTGTGGGGTCACTCCTTTTACAACAAGAAATAGTGTGAATGATGAATCACTGGCCAGCGGCCAGATATTCCCGGTTGACGACGTTGTTTAACTCCCCGCCCTCCGCAAGAGTTTGGATGATCTGGGCGATGGTGGGGATCATGGCGTCGGCCAGGTCGGCGGTAGACCCGCCGATATGGGGGGTGATGAGCACGTTGGGGGTATCCGTCAGGCCCTTGGTGACTTGGGAGGCCTCATCCTCCACACAGTCCAGGCCCGCGCCGGCCAACTGTCCCCTTTGGAGGGCCTGGAGCAGCGCGCTGTCGTCCACCAGCCCGCCCCGGGCGGTATTCACCAGGCAGGCGGTGGGTTTCATGCGGGAGAGCTGCTCCGCACCAATGATGTGGCGGGTGCTGTCCAGTAGGGGCACATGGAGGGAGACCAGGTCGGCCCGCTCCACCAGCTCATCCAGAGAGACATAGGTCATGTGCAGCTCCTGCTCCCGCTCCGGAGCCAGACGGAAGGCGTCGTAATAGATTACCTGGGCACCCAGAGCCTGAACCAGAGCTGCCACCCGGCGGCCGATGTTTCCGCCGCCTACGATGCCCACGGTCTTATGGTTCAGAGACAGGGAGGCAAACGCGCCCCGGTCCCAGTTGCCCTGCTGAACGTTGTTCCAGTAGCCCAGGACTTTGCGGTTCAGGGTGATCATCATGCCCAGGGCCAGCTCAGCCACGGCGTAGGCGTTGACCCCCGGGGTGTTCAGGACGGGAATGCCCCGGCGGCCGGCGGCCTGAATATCGACCGAGTCATATCCAGCGCCCCAGCGGATGACTGCCTTCAGGTTAGGCTTGTTGTCCAGGACAGGTTCTGGGGTTTTCAGGACGCGGACAATGATGCAGTCCACATCGGTAAGCGCCTCATAGGCCTCCTGCGTTTCCACGGGAAAGAACTTCTGGCCCGGAAGGAGCGCTTGAAACTGCTCCAGGGTTCCGGCGGGATAGGGTCCAGCCAATGCGATTTTCATTTTGCCGCCCCCTTGATCTGGGCGGCCACCTGGCGCATGAGGGCTTCGGTGGGGGCCTTGCGGTCCAGCTTGGAGGTCTCCACGATCAGGTGGTACAGATCCACACCGCAGTCCTGAGCCACCGACTTGAAGGTCTTCATAAAAGAGGAGTGGGCGCCGCTGTAGCCCAGAATCAGGTCCTTGGGCTTCAGGGGGGTGTGGTAGCCCTCCTTCTCCATGGCGGGAATGAGCTCCTGATCCTCAAACTGAAGCAGGGTGTACAGGTCCACGTCCAGGGCCTTCCCCTGCTGGTGCATCAGGGCCACCGCCAGCTCGGTGGGCATGTTGCCGGCGCTGCGGGCCATGCCCAGCAGGCCGCAGTCCAGGATGTCCGCCCCGTGTTCCGCCGCGGCCAGGGCGTTGGCGGCGCTGAGCCCCAGATTGTTGTGGCAGTGGAAGCCCACCGGGATCTTGATGCGGGCCTTCAGAGCCTCCACATATGCTCCGGCATCGGCGGGGTGCATGGTGCCGGCGGAGTCCATAATGGTGACCTCGTCCACCCCGTGCTTCTCCAGCCCAGCGGCCTCCTCGGCCAGCTCCTCTGGGGTGAGCAGGTAGGCCTTCATCAGGGAGTAGCGCACTTTAATGCCGTGCTTCTTGATGATGGCGGCCTTCTCATAGGTGGAGGCCCCATCCCCCGCGTCCGCACCCAGACGCAGGAAGGAGATGCCCTTGTCCGCAGCCATAGCCACGTTGTCTGCCTCAAAGCGCTTGGCGTTCAGAAACATGCCGATTTCCGCCCGGTCCAGATAGGGGTGGATCAGATCCAGGTAGGCCGCGTCGCTGATGGGGGCGGGAGAGCCCTTCTCTGTGGCGCCCAAGCCCTTGGCGTTGCCCATCTCAATAATGCGGATGTTGCTGCGCAGCAGCCCCTCGATCATCATTCGGGTCAGCTCCGGGGAGAAGCCGTTGCCTACCACGTTGGCCCCGTCCCGCAGGGTACAGTCCATGATTTTCATTGTGGTTTCCCTCCATAAGATTGCACCGTATGTGCGTTTTGCTATATTCAAGATACAAAAAACGTGGTAAAATGTAAAACACAGATAATTTTGGCGGGGCAAAAAAATTTTTTGTGGCCTGCTTTCAATTTTTCTGTTTTGACGAAACGAACGGATATCAAGAGAGGGAGTGCTGCGGATTGGATACCATCAGTTTGTACTATTTTACCGAAGCAGCAAAGGATTTGAACTTTACTCAAACCGCCAACCGGCTGTTTCTTTCCCAGCAGAATCTCAGCAGCCATATCGCCCGGCTGGAGTCCAAGTGCGGCTGCAAGCTGTTTCATCGGAAGCCGAAGGTGCAGCTCACCTATGAGGGAGAGCTTTTCCTGGCCTATGCCAAAGAGGCAGTGGCTTCTGAGGGCAACATTCTCTCTGTCCTGAAGGCGGTGGCCGACGAGGACTCCGGGCGTCTGCACATCGGGGTGTCCACCCCCCGGGCGGCCATTTTTATTCCGGAGGTCCTGCGGGATTTCACCAAGACGTACCCCGGCGTCAGCGTCCGAATCTCCGACCGCCCTTCCTATCTGCAGGAGCGGCAGCTGGCAGACAACGCCATGGATTTCTGCGTGGGGGTGTTCCAGTCCCAGAATCCGGAGCTGCAGGCCACCCACCTGCTGACCGACGGGCTGTACCTCTGTATGTCGGACAGCCTGTTCCGCGCCTATGCCCAGGACCGGGCGGAGGCGCTGCTGTCGGCCGGACGGGATGGGATCACCATGGCGGAGTTCCCCGGGCTGCCAGTAGCGCTTCCCTCTGACGGGATTCCCCTGTCCCGGGTGATTCTGTCCTGCTATGAGGAGGCCGGGGTGGCCCCCAACGTGCTTTTGAACACGGCTTACCCGCAAATGTTCCGGGCCCTGTACTTCCAGGGGACTGCCGCCTTTTTTGCCACAGGCATGATTCTCAGCGACCACCTGAGAAACCGCCCGGCCGGCGTTCCGCCGCTGCACGCATTTCCTCTGCTTCTGAATGGAGACTTTATCAAGCGGGAGATTACACTGCTCACCAACCGGCACCGGTATCTCTCCAAGCCAGCCAAGCATTTTATTTCCCTGACGCAGGC
>DWXY01000003.1 GCA_019118935.1 Candidatus Oscillibacter pullicola | reverse complement strand
ATATGGGGGACAAGTGGGGGCGTCCATGGCCTTTTGCCCAGGGCCGGACGGTGCACGGAAACAAAGATTGCACTTTTGGAAAGAGCATGGTACAATATATTAGTTATCTTTGTTAGATCGCCGCGCCTTGGGGGCAGAGGAATCCCGCTCCTGGCGCGCGGATGTTTGAGGAGTTTACAAATGGAAAACGACGTGCAGAAAAAGAGAATTTTGAGCGGCATCCAGCCCTCCGGCGACCTGACCCTGGGGTCCTATCTGGGGGCTATCAAGAACTGGGCGGCCCTGGCGGACGAGTACGACTGCTACTATATGCTGGCGGATATGCACACCATCACGGTGCGGCAGGTGCCCGCCGAGCTGCGGCGGCACACCCTGACCCAGGTGGCGGCCTACATCGCCAGCGGCCTGGACCCGGAGAAGAACGTGCTGTTCGTCCAGTCCCACGTGCCCGCCCACGCCCAGCTGGGCTGGGTGCTGGACTGCTACACCATGTTCGGCGAGCTCAGCCGCATGACCCAGTTCAAGGACAAGTCCGCCAAGAACGCCGACAACATCAACGCCGGCCTCTTCACCTATCCGGCCCTGATGGCCGCTGACATCCTGCTGTACCAGGCGGACCTGGTGCCGGTGGGCGGCGACCAGAAGCAGCACGTGGAGATCTGCCGGGACATCGCCACCCGGTTCAACGGGATCTACGGTGAGACCTTCAAGCTGCCGGATCCCTATATCCCCCAGGTGGGTGCCCGGGTCATGAGCCTCACCAGCCCGGAGAAGAAGATGAGCAAATCCGACAAGGACCCCAACGGCTGCGTCTACATGCTGGAAAAGCCCGAGGATATCCTGCGCAAGTTCAAGAAGGCCGTCACGGACTCCGAGGCCTGCGTCCGCTTTGACCCGGCCAACAAGCCCGGCGTGTCCAACCTGATGCAGATCTACGCCGTGGCCACCGGCAAGAGCTTTGAGACCATCGAGCAGGAGTTCGCCGGCCATGGCTACGGCGATTTCAAGCAGGCGGTGGGCGAGTCCGTGGTGGAGCTGCTGCGGCCCATCCGGGAGGAGACGGAGCGCCTGCTGGCGGACAAGAGCTATCTGGAGAGCGTCTACCGCGCCGGTGCGGAGAAGGCGGCCTATGTAGCCAACCGGACCCTGAACAAGGTCTATAAAAAGGTGGGCTTCCTGCCCCGGTGATGGAGGAGACATCATGTTGATCGAAAACCGGCTGATCGCCTATACGCTGCTGGCGCTGCTGGTGGCGCTGGTCGTCAGCTTTCTGATGACGCCCATCGTCAAGACCTTCGCCTACAAGGTGGGGGCCATCGACGTGCCCAAGGACGCCCGCCGGATGCACAAGACCCCCATCCCCCGGCTGGGAGGGCTGGCCATCTTCATCGGCTTCATGGTCAGCATCCTGCTGTTTGTGGAGATCACGGCGGAGATGCGCAGCATCCTGCTGGGAGCCGTCATCATCGTGGTGCTGGGCGTGGTGGACGACATCATGGCCCTGCCGGCCCTGCTGAAATTTGTGGTGCAGATCGTGGCGGCCCTGATCCCCGCCACCCACGGCGTGGTGATCCAGGCGTTCTCCAACCCCAACGTCTTTTCGGACAACCCCTACTGGGTGCTGGGAAATCTCTCCGTGCCCCTGACGGTGCTTTGGATCGTTGCCATCACCAACGCGGTGAACCTGATCGACGGCCTGGACGGCCTGGCCAACGGCGTTTCCGCCATCTCCGCCACCACGGTGCTGGTGATCGCCCTCATCGGCGGGCAGTTCCAGGTGGCCGTGGTGATGGCGGCCCTGGTGGGGGCCTGTGTGGGCTTCATGCCCTACAACATGAACCCCGCCAAGATGTTCATGGGCGACACCGGCGCCACGTTCCTGGGGTACATTTTGTCGACCATGTCCATCCAGGGCCTGTTCAAGTTCTACGCTATCATCTCCTTTGCGGTGCCCTTCCTGATTCTGGGACTGCCTATCTTTGACACGGCCTTTGCCTTCATCCGCCGCATCGCCCACGGCCAGAGCCCCATGCACGCCGACCGGAGCCACATCCACCACCGGCTCATCGACATGGGCCTGAACCAGAAGCAGGCGGTGGCCACCCTGTATGTGATCTCCGCCATCCTGGGCCTGAGTGCCGTGGTGCTGACCACCAGCGGCGAAGGGCGGGCCATGCTGTTGTTCCTGGTGCTGTGCATCGTGGCGGTGGTGGCTGCCCGGGTGGTGTTCCCCAAGGAGGTCAAGGAGGAGCTCCACGAGGAACTGGAGGAGCTGAAGGAGCACGGCCACCACGGCCATCACCCAGCGGACAAGCCGGAGGATGATGGAAAGACGGAGGAGAAGTAAATGGAAAAGCTGCGGATCATGAGCGTCTTCGGCACCCGGCCGGAGGCCATCAAGATGTGCCCCCTGGTGCAGGAGCTGGCGAATCGGGAGGGGATCGAGAGCCTCTGCTGCGTCACCGCCCAGCACCGGCAGATGCTGGACAGCGTGCTGGAGGTCTTTCAGGTGAAGCCGGACTGGGATCTGGACATCATGACCCCCCGGCAGACGCTGTCCACCATCACCAGCAAGTGCCTCACCGGTATGGACGAGGCCATCGACGCCCTGAAGCCGGATATGATCCTGGTTCACGGGGACACCTCCACCACCTTTGCCGGGGCCCTGTCGGCCTTTTACCACCAGGTGCCTGTGGGGCACGTGGAGGCAGGATTGCGAACCTATGACAAGTATTCTCCCTTTCCAGAGGAGATGAACCGGAAGCTGGTGTCCGCCATTGCGGACCTGTATTTCTGCCCCACCGCCAACAACCGGAAGAACCTGGAGCGGGAGGGCATCACGGAGGGACTGTTCGTCACCGGCAACACGGTCATCGACGCCCTGAAGACCACGGTCCGGCCGGACTACCGCTTCTCCACGGAGGAGCTGAATCAGCTGCCCTATGGGGAGAAGATCGTTCTCGTCACCTGTCACCGGCGGGAGAACTACGGCGAGCCGATGAAGAACATCATGCTGGCTCTGCGGCAGATCGCTGAGGAGAACCGGGACGTGGAGTTGGTGTACCCCGTGCATCTCAGCCCGGTGGTGCGGGAAGCAGTGGACACCTATCTCCGGGGCGCGCCCCGGGTCCATCTCATCGACCCGCTGCCGGCGGACGAGATGCACAACCTCATGGCCCGGTCCTATCTGGTGCTGACGGACTCCGGCGGTCTCCAGGAGGAGGCCCCCGCCCTGGGCAAGCCGGTGCTGGTGATGCGCCGGGAGACGGAGCGGCCGGAGGCGGTAGAGGCCGGGACGGTGAAGCTCTGCGGCGTGGTGCAGGACGACATCGTCACCATGGCGGAGCGGCTGATCCGGGACAAGAGCGCCTACGACGCCATGGCCCATGCGGTGAATCCCTACGGTGACGGCCATGCCTGCCGCCGGATCGCCGATGCCATCGAGTGGAAGTTCGGCCTGCGGCGGGAGCGGCCGGCGGAATTCGGCGCCTGACCGGCAGCGGGCGGCACCCTGAGAGAGGAGGGCGGAGATGGAGAAACGGAAGCTGAACCGGATCACCGCGGGCTTTATTGTCCTGGTGGTGCTGGTGCTGATCCTGATGTTCAGCAACAGCCTGCGCCGCTCCTCCCATATCACGCTGCCGGAGGAGGGGAGCTCCTCCGGGCAGACGGAGGATACCAATGCCTCCGGCGGGGACGCCCTGACGGTGATCGCGGTGACGCCGGAGACGGTGCAGACCGCCATTGAGACCCTGGCCCGCCCGCGGCAGTACAGCCGGGTGATCCGGGTGGAGCAGCTGTGGGACGGCGGCAGCGGTTCCTTTGAGACCACCGTCACGGTCAGCGGCCGCTGGACCCGGACGGACCGCACCCTGTCGGACGGACAGGTCCGCCACACCATCACCGACGGGGAAATCACTTATATCTGGTATGGCAGCGAGAGCAGCGTTTACAGCGCCCCTGCGGGGGACATCACTCCGGATGACGAGCAGGTCATCCCCACCTATGAGACCATCCTGGACCTGCCGGTGGAGGATATCGTCGCCGCGGATTACCGCAGCGTCTCCGATGTGAACTGCATTTACGTGGAGACGGTCCAGGATCCGGAGGGCTACACCCAGCGGTACTGGGTCAGCGTGGAGACGGGCCTGCTGGTGGCGTCGGAGCGGCTGCTGGAGGGGGAGACCATCTACCGTATGGCATCCCTGACGGCGGATCTGAGCACACCCTCCGCAGACCGGTTTATCCTGCCGGACGGCACGGTGCTGCTGGACACATGAGGCGAACCCCCACCGGCGGCAGCCGGCGGGGGTTCTTTTCAGCAAGGCCCCGGCGGAATGTTCCACCGGGGCCGTTTTACTGCAAATATGGTGTTGTCAGCGGCGGTTGTCGGCACGGCAGGCACCGCCGCAGCGGTCACAGCAGCCGTCACAGCCGCCGCAGCCCTTTCCCCTGCGGCGGAGGCAGGAACGGAGGGCAAGCGCCAGCCAGACGCCCAGAGCCGCCAGGATCAGCACTTCCAGCATGGCAGCCTCCTATCCCAGCAGCGCCGCGATGTGGTAGACCAGGAAGGCCACCACCCAGGCGATTACGCATTGGCTCAACGCCACACCGGCGGCCTTCCAGCCGGAGCCCAGCTCCCGCTTCACTGCGGAGATGGCGGCCACGCAGGGGGTGTACAGCAGGGTGAAGGCAAGGAACCCGGCGGCAGTGACGGGGGTGAACAGCGTCCCCAGGGCAGCGGTGCTGACATCCGCACCGGACCCGGTGAGGATGCCCAGGGTGGAGATGACGGACTCCTTGGCAATGAACCCGGTGATGAGGGCAGTGGAGACCCGCCAATCCGCAAAGCCCAGAGGAGCGAAGAGCGGGGCGATCCAGGCGCCCACGGTGGCCAGCAGACTGTCGGCGCTGTCATCCACCAGGTTCAGCCGGGTGTCAAAGGTCTGGAGGAACCAGACGATGATGGTGGCCACGAAGATGATGGTGAAGGCCCGGGTCAGAAAATCCTTGGCCTTGTCCCAGCACAGCTGCCACACGCTTTTGGCAGAGGGGAAGCGGTAGTTGGGCAGCTCCATGACAAAGGGCACGGGGTTGCCCTTGTAGACTGTGGCGCCCAGCACCTTGGCCGCCACGATGCCCACCAGGATACCCAGGATGTACAGCCCGATCATCACCAGGGCGGCGTGGTCCGGGAAAAAGGCGGCGGAAAACACGCCGTAGATGGGGATCTTGGCGGAGCAGCTCATGAAGGGCGTCAGCAGGATGGTCATCCGCCGGTCCCGCTCCGAGGCCAGCGTCCGGGTGGACATGATGGCGGGCACGGAGCAGCCGAAGCCCACCAGCATGGGAACGATGCTCCGGCCGGAGAGGCCGATCTTCCGCAGCAGCTGGTCCATGACGAAGGCCACCCGGGCCATGTAGCCCGTGTCCTCCAGAATGGAGAGGAAGAAGAACAGCACTACGATGATGGGCAGGAAGCTCAGCACGCTGCCCACCCCTGCGAATACACCGTCGATCACCAGGCTGTGGACCACGGGGTTCAGTCCGTAGGCGGTGAGGCCGCTGCCCACCGCCACGGTGAGGGCGTCAATCCCTGCGGCCAGCAGGTCCGACAGAAAGGCGCCGATGACTTCAAAAGTCAGGAAGAAGATGCCCAGCATGATGGCGAAGAACAGCGGCAGGGCCAGATACTTATTGGTCACCACCCGGTCGATGGCCTCGCTGCGGGCCCGCTCCCGGGACTCCCGGCACTTCACCACCGTGCCGGAGCAGACGTTTTCGATGAAGGTGTAGCGCATATCCGCCAGTGCGGCATTGCGGTCCATGCCGCACTCGTCCTCCATCTCCTTGACGCTGTGCTCGATGAGCTCCAGCTCGTTCTGGTCCAGGGCCAGGCGGGTCACGATGTCCTCGTCCCCCTCGATGAGCTTGGTGGCGGCGAACCGGACGGGGATGCCCGCGGCCTCCGCGTGATCCTCGATCTGGTGGACCACCGCATGGATGCACCGGTGGACCGGGCCGGGAGAGCAGAAGTCGTACACCGTGGGCAGTGTCTTGGTCCGGGCGGTCTGGACGGCGATCTTCACCAGCTCGTCCACGCCCTGGTTCTTCACGGCGGAGATGGGCACCACCGGGATGCCCAATGCCTGGGACATGGCCTTCACGTCGATGGTGCCGCCGCCGGCGGTGACCTCGTCCATCATGTTCAGGGCCAGCACCATGGGGATGCGCATCTCCATCAGCTGGAGGGTCAGGTACAGGTTCCGCTCGATGTTGGTGGCGTCCACGATGTTGATGAGGCCATCTGGCTTCTGGTTCAGGATGAAGTCCCGGGTGACGATCTCCTCCGGCGTGTAGGGCCGGATGGAGTAGATGCCCGGCAGGTCCACCACCGTGCAGTCCTTTTCCCCCCGGATGGCGCCGGACTTCTGGTCCACCGTCACGCCGGGGAAGTTGCCCACATGCTGGTTGGAGCCGGTGAGCTGGTTGAACAGCGTGGTCTTGCCGCAGTTCTGGTTGCCGGCCAGTGCGAAGATCATGTCCCGGCCACCTCCACTTCGATTTTTCCGGCGTCCTCCTTCCGCAGGGAGAGAGAGTACCCCCGCACCCGCAGCTCCAACGGGTCGCCCAGGGGGGCGATCTTCTCAATGCGGACCTTGGTCTTGGGAATCAGCCCCATATCCAGCAGGCGGCAGCGCAGGGCGCCCTCGCCGCCCACGGCGGTGATGACGGCCTCCTGCCCCAGGGGCAGCTTGTCCAGTGTCATCGGAATGTTCCTCCTCAAAAGTTAGCATTGTCTAACAATTAGAAGTTTATCATCGCGCACTTTGGGAGGCAACTATAAAACAAGCCAAAAGCCGACAAATTTTTCTTTGGAAATTGTATAACATGGATAAAAAGAGAAAACGGCGGCCAGGGTTTGGAAAGGGCCTTGCCCCGAACGGACCGGAAATGTTATACTGGACCCAAACCAGGCCGGAGGCAGAGTGCCCCGGCGATCAGGAGGAGTTTATGCTGACATTCAATCACTTCAACTTCAATGTGGCGGATCTGGACAAATCTCTGGCGTTCTATAAGGAGGCCCTGGGCCTGGAGCCGGTGGGGGAGCGGAAGGTGGCGGCCGACGGCAGCTTCATCATCGTCTATCTGGGGGATGGGAAGACGGACTTCCGCCTGGAGCTGACGTGGCTACGGGACCATCCCCAGAAGTATGACCTGGGGGAGTGTGAGTTCCATCTGGCCCTCCGGGCAGAGGACTATGAGGCGGCCCACGCCAAGCATGCGGCCATGGGCTGCATCTGCTTTGAAAATCCTGCCATGGGGATCTATTTTGTGACAGATCCCGACGGATACTGGATCGAGATCATCCCCACCCGATAAAGGTGCACAAAGGGCGGTCCCCACATTGAGGAATTTTCTTTTGAACGACAATTGCGCCCTGCCGGGCGCCATGGTACACTGAGAGAGGTCATGGGGCGTCCCGCCGGGGGCGGCGGAGGCCCGATCTATTTTTTGGCAAGGGAGAGAGCGAAATGAAACAGAGACTGTTTGCACTGGCGGCGGCTGTGGTGATGGCACTGGGGCTGACCGCCTGCGGCGGAAGCGGCTCCAGCGAGGGCCGCACCGGCGACACTATGGAGACCTACTTCTTCGATTTCACAGTCAACAGCGCATACCTTACCAGCGACTACGCAGGCCATACCCCTGCAGAGGGGAATGTACTGCTGGTGGCGGACATCACCGTGAAGAACACCTTCCAGCAGAGCATTGAGATGTACGACACCGATTTCCAGGTCCAGTGGGACGACGGCGATGACGCCTATGCCTATCCCATCACCACGGATATGGAGACCTATACAGAGGTGGACCCGGTGGGGGAGAACCAGCTGCCCGGTACATATTCTCTGGCCGTGGATGAGGAGCGGACCGGCGAACTGGTCTATGAGGTGCCCTCCGGTTTTGCGGACTTCTCCATCGCCTATCTGGAGCAGTTTGTGGATGACTCCGGGGAGGAGAGCACCGGAGAGACCTTCTTCGTCTACTTCACCGCTGAGGACCAGACAGGGGCCTCCGCCTGACAAAAACAGAAAAAGCGCCACCGCTCCGGCGGTGGCGCTTTTGATTTTGATCAGTTGCTGCGGGAGCAAGGGACAGAGGCGGGGATCCGTCCGCGGGGCTGGGCGGTTTCCTCACCAGACCAATGTGCGGAAATAGTCCTCCGGCGTCTCCGCCCGGCGGATCAGCTCCACAGAGCCGTCCTCCTTCAGCAGCAGCTCGGCGGAGCGGAGCTTGCCATTGTAGTTGTAGCCCATGGAGAAGCCGTGAGCGCCGGTGTCATGGATCACCAGCAGGTCCCCCATGTCGATCTTGGGCAGCATCCGGTCCACGGCGAACTTGTCGTTGTTCTCGCAGAGGCTGCCGGCGATGTCGTACTTGTGGTCGCAGGGCTGGTCCTCCTTGCCCATCACGGTGATGTGGTGGTAGGACCCGTACATGGCCGGACGCATCAGGTTGCAGGCGCAGGCATCCACGCCGATGTACTCCTTATAGATGTGCTTTTCGTGGATGGCCCGGGTGACCAGATGGCCGTAGGGACCGGTCATGAAGCGGCCCAGCTCGGTATACAGGGCCACGCCGCCCATCCCGGCGGGCACCAGCACCTCCTCATAGGCCCGGCGGACCCCCTCGCCGATGACGGCGATATCATTGGCGGGCTGCTCCGGACGATAGGGGATGCCTACGCCGCCGGAGAGGTTGATGAAGGTGATATGGACGCCGGTCTCCGCCTTCAGCTCCGCCGCCAGCTGGAACAGGATGCGGGCGAGGGCGGGGTAGTAGTCGTTGGACAGGGTGTTGGAGGCCAGGAAGGCGTGGATGCCGAACTCCTTGGCGCCCATGGCAGAAAGACGGGTAAAGGCCTCCGCGATCTGGGCGCGGGTCATGCCGTACTTGGCGTCGCCGGGATTGTCCATCACCTGGAAGCCCTCCCGGGTCTCGCCCAGGGTGAACACGCCGCCGGGATTGTAGCGGCAGCAGATTTTCTCCGGCACATGGCCGATGGACCGCTCCAGGTAGTCCACCAGCGTCAGGTCGTCCAGATTGATGATGGCGCCCAGCCGGTCCGCCATCTGGAATTCCTCTGCCGGGGTGTCGTTGGAGGAGAACATGATGTTCTCGCCGGTGATGCCGCACCGCTCCGAGATCATCAGCTCCGTCATGGAGGAGCAGTCGCAGCCGCAGCCCTCCTCGTGCAGCAGCTTCAGCAGGGCGGGGGTGGGAGCGGCCTTCACGGCGAAATACTCCCGGTAGCCGGGATTCCAGGCAAACGCCTTCCGCAGGCGGCGGGCATTCTCCCGGATGCCCCGCTCATCATAGATGTGGAACGGGGTGGGGTACTGGGCGGCGATGGCCTCCAGCTGGTCCTTGGTGACAAAGGGTGTCTTCATATCAACAGCCTCAAATCTTCTTAAACTCTACCGCGTCGAATTTTGCGGTGCCATAGACGTGTTCTATTTTACGAGCACATCCATGTCTCTGTCAAGAAATTTGCCCAAAAAACGGAAAAACAGTCCTCAATTTTCCTGAGCAGACAGACAGAGCGCTGTTCTTTTCAAAAAACATCCCTTGCTTTTGCGGGAAAGAGACGATACAATGGCCGTAGAGCGCCGTCCCGCCTCATCCGCTCCGCTGCGGGGCCGTATGGTGTGGGGGGATGAATGGCGTGCCGGAGACTGGGCTTCCGGTCCGGACGGTGGACAGCGCGAGGCCGGTGATCGAGCGGTATGCGGCCGGAGAGATCGCCCGGAGACTCTGCGAGTTCTGCGTCCCGCTGCGGGAAAGTGGATGAAATACAGCCGCCGAAGGGGCGGGGAGAGGAGAACAAGGTGAAAACTGTGATCGTGGACGCTGTGGGGGAGCCGTGCCCTATTCCGGTGGTGAAGGCCACGAAAGCCCTGCGGGAGATGGGAGAGCCGGGAACGCTGGAGGTCCGGGTGGACAATGAGATCGCGGTGCAGAACCTGACCCGCATGGCGGCGGGGAACCACCTGCCGGTCCAGGCGGAGAAGAAGGGGGAGCACCTGTTTGTGGTGACCATGGAAGTGGCGGAGCCGGTGGGAGACGCCCCGGTGGAGGAACCTGCCCTGTCCTGCGTTCCGGACGCCCGGGGCGACTTGGTGGTGGCCGTGGATTCGGAGACCATGGGACGGGGCAGCGACGAACTGGGGAAGCTGCTGATGAAGAGCTTCCTCTTTGCCGTAAGCCAGCTGCCCCAGCTGCCCAGGACCATCCTGTTCTACAACGGCGGCGCGAAGCTGACGGTGGAGGGTTCCGAATCCCTGGAGGACCTGCGGAATATGGAGGCCCAGGGAGTGGAGATCCTCACCTGCGGCACCTGCCTGAACTTCTACGGCCTGGCGGAGAAGCTGGCTGTGGGCGGCGTCACGAATATGTACGCCATCGTGGAGGCCCTGGCGGGGGCGGGAAAGGTCATCAAGCCATGATCTACCTGGACAACGCCGCCACCACCCGGCCCAAGCCCCCCGGCGTGGCAGAGGCGGTGGCCGCGGCCATGAATGACTACGGCAACAGCGGCCGGGGCACCCATCCGGAGGCTCTGGAGGCGGCCCGGAGCATCTACGGCGTCCGTCAGGCGCTGGCGGCTCTCTTCGGCTGTCCCCGGGCGGACCGTGTGGCCTTCACGCCCAACTCCACCATGGCGCTGAACATCGCCATCTCCGGCCTGCTGGGACCGGGGGACCATGTGATCTCCACAGATCTGGAGCATAACTCCGTTCTGCGGCCGCTGTACCGGCTGCAGGCGCAGGGAGGAGCGGTGGACTTCCTCCCCGCCGACCGGCAGGGGCGGATCGACTACGAGGACTTTGAGCGGCTCCTGCGGCCGAATACGAAGGCGGTGGTGTGCACCCACGGCTCCAATCTGACAGGGGATCTGGTGGACATCCGGCGGGTGGGGAGCTTCTGCCAGAAGCACGGGCTGCTGTTCATTCTGGACGCCTCCCAGACCGCGGGGGTGTTTCCCATCGACATGGAACGGCAGCACATCAGCGTGGTGTGCTTCACCGGCCACAAGAGCCTGATGGGTCCCCAGGGCACCGGCGGGCTCTGCGTGGGGGAGGGGGTGGAGATTCGCCCCTTTGCCGTGGGCGGCACCGGCGTCCAGAGCTATTCCGAGACCCAGCCGGAGGCCTATCCCACCCGGCTGGAGGCGGGGACCCTCAACAGCCATGGCATCGCCGGCCTGGGGGCGTCTCTGGCGTTTCTGGAGCGCACCGGCTGGGATGCGGTCCGGGCACACGAGTCCGCCCTGGCCTGGCGGTTCTATGAAACCGTTAAAACCATTCCCCGCGTAAAAGTGTACGGGAATTTTACTGTACAGCTTCGGGCGCCTATCGTGTCCCTGAATATCGCCGATCTGGACTCCTCGGAGGTGGCGGACGAGCTGGCGGAGCGGTTTGAGATCGCCACCCGGCCCGGCGCCCACTGCGCCCCCCGGCTCCACCGGGCGCTGGGGACCGAGGACCAGGGCGCGGTGCGGTTCTCCTGGTCCTATTTCAATACAGAGGCAGAGACCGACGCGGCGGCAGAGGCGGTCCGTATCCTGGCGGCGGAGGCAGTCTGACCATGCGGAAAAAACAGGAGCGGTTCGTGGTGACCTTCGCCACCATCACCGGGGCCATGGCCATGGAGCAGGCCTGCCGGTCGGCGGGGCTGCCGGGGCGGCTGATCCCGGTGCCCCGGAGCATCACCGCCGGCTGCGGGATGTGCTGGTCTGCGCCGCCGTCGGCCCGGGCGGATCTGGAGGCCCTGGTGATCCGGGAAAGACTGGACGTGGACGGCCTGTACGCCGTCCTGCTGTGAGGAGGGGAGAATATGTCGGCAAACTGCGAGGAGTGCGTCTACTACGACTACGACGAGGAACTGGCGGCTTATGTCTGCGAAGCGGACCTGGACGAGGACGAAATGGAGCGGTTCCTCCGCGGCGGCACCCAGGACTGCCCCTTCTACCGGCCCGGTGACGATTACCGCACGGCCAGAAGGCAGTAAGCGGGCCGAACCATGACAAAACGGCACCTTGGACATCGTATCTGTCCAAGGTGCCGTTTGCATATATACAATGACTCACCGGGCGGAGAGCCAGTCCACATACTCCTCCAGGCACAGGCCAAGCTCCGTCATCTCCCGGGCGGCTTCCCGGCCCACATAGCGGTAGTGCCAGGGCTCATAGATAATGCCTGTGATCTCACTTTTTGCGTTGGGGTAGCGCAGCACAAAACCGTATTCCCAGCTGTGCTCGATCAGCCACTGCTGGACCCGGGTGTCCTCCTGCCCCTGGTCCAGAATCTGATAGGAGGCGTCTACGATGTCCAGAGCCAGGCCTGTCTGGTGCTCACTGGTGCCCGGCACGGCTACCACAGTTCCAGCCTCCGTGACGGCGTTTTCGTATGAATACCCCTCTTCCGTCAGACGCTGGATCTTGTTTTCGTACAGCTCCTGCTGCTTGGCCTGCGTCCGGTAGGACGAGCAGATCACCGGGTCTAATCCCGCCGCCCGGCAGTCGTCCATCATCTCCTGCAGATCCGGGTATGCTCTGGAATCCACTGAGTGGCCATACTTCAGCTTCGTCCGTTCAAACGTGTATCCATCGGGCAGGGGGTTCCAGCGGTTCACCAGCAGGAGCTGCCAGTCATCCGGGGAGACGGCGCCGGACTCCTCCGGCAGGGGGGCCGGATTCGGCTCCACCGGGGGCAGGGCATCGGGTTTCTGCAGCGAAGACTCCGGATTCTGCTCCGCCAGCTGTTCCGCAGACTCCAGCACAGACATGGGGGCAGAATAGGACCTCACTGTGCGTATAGTCAAAACCGCGGCAGACAATACCAGGCACATGCAGAAAAGCTTCAAAGGCCAGCGCAGTCTGCGGGAGCGTTTTCTATGCCGCCCTTTTGAGCTATGTACGCCCGCGGCTCTATCATTTGTATAAACCATGGGATTCCTCCTCGGGGGCTATGGAATCCGGCGCTTCTGCACCGGCTCTATTCATTAGACGCCGGCTTGTCGAAAAAAGTTTCAAAAGGGGTAAATTTTTAGATGGCCGGTCATGGCGTGCAATCTCCGGACAGCCAGGCCGGCGGCAGAAGAGCAGGAGGGGAACAGAAGGCGGCTGCCCCGATCTGTATGGCATGGATACTGTGTCTGTTTCCGCCGGCGTATTTTGAATAATAAGGCCGCACACATTGCCGAGTGGGTAATGTGTGCGGCTGGTCACAAACAGGCCAGGGGAGATGGCAGAGAAACCAAAAAAGA
>DWXY01000033.1 GCA_019118935.1 Candidatus Oscillibacter pullicola | reverse complement strand
CAACTTCGGCATCATGCCGCCCCTGGACCACCGGGTGAAGGGGAAGCGGAACAAGAACGCGGAGCTGTCGGCCCGTTCGCTGGCCATCATCGACCAAATCAAGCAGGAGGTGCGGGAAGCATGAAGATCATCGTAGACGCAATGGGCGGAGACAACGCGCCGCTGGAGATCGTCCGGGGCGCTCTGGACGCCAACCGGAACCACGGGGTGGAGATCATCCTGGTGGGCCGGACGGCGGAGGTGCTGAAGGCCGTGGAGGCCTGCGGCCAGAAGAGCCTGCCCGCAGGGGTTGAGATCAAGGACGCCAAAGAGGTGGTGGAGATCGCGGACGACCCCGCCATGGCCTTCAAGCTGAAGCCCGACTCCTCCCTGACCGTGGGATTGAACCTGCTGAAGGACGGCACGGGAGACGCCTTTGTCTCCGCCGGGTCCACCGGGGCGCTGCTCTCCGGCGCCACGCTGGTGGTCAAGCGCATCCGGGGCATCCGCCGGGCCGCCATGGGGCCCCAGATTCCCACCGCCGGGGGACGGGCGGTCCTCTGCGACTGCGGCGCCAACGCGGAGTGCACGCCGGAGTACCTGCTCCAGTTTGCGTACCTGGGCAGCTACTACGCCCAGCGGGTCATGGGCATCGAGCAGCCCCGGGTGGGCCTTTTGAACATCGGCGCGGAGGAGGAGAAGGGCGACACCCTGCGCCTTGAGGCCTACGCCCTGCTGAAGGAGGCCGGGGAGGCCGGCCGCATCCACTTCATCGGCAATGTGGAGGCCAACGAGGCCATGATGGGCGCCGCCGACGTGATCGTCACCGACGGGTTCACCGGCAACGTGATGCTGAAGACCATGGAGGGCGTGGGCAAGTTCCTGCTCAAGTCCCTGAAGGAGATGTTTCTCTCCAGCACCAAGACCAAGCTGGCCGCCGGTCTGGTGAAGGGGGATCTGGGGCAGATGAAAAAGCTGCTGGATCCCAGCGAGGTGGGCGGCACGCCCTTCCTGGGGATCCAGAAGCCGGTGATCAAGGCCCACGGCGGCTCCAACGCCCGGGCCATCGAAAATGCGGTGCTGCGGGCCAAGGAGTATGCGGAAAGCGGTTTCATCGCGGACATCCAGGCCAACATCGAGCACATGCGGGTCCAGCCGTCTGTGGAAAAAAATTGATTTCCTATTGACACCGCCAGGGGGATGCCGTATGATGTCCCCAACGAGACACAGAACCATTTTTCCTTGAGGGGTGAACGACATGTCGAATGAGGAAATTTTTCAGACCATGAAGGATTTGGTGTCCGAGCAGTTTGGCATGGAGCCGGACGAGGTGACGCTGGAGACCTCCTTCGAAGATGACCTGGGCGCCGACTCTGTGGACCTGGTGGAGTTGGTGATGGCCATGGAGGAGGAGTTCGAGCTGGGACAGACGGCGGAGGACGAGGTCAAGGCCATCAAGACCGTGGGCGACGCGGTGAATTACGTGGCAGGCAAGCTGAACGGATAACTTGCAGGAACGCCCCGCGGAGAGCGGGGCTTCCTTTTGGGAGTGGACGATATGCGGGATCTGGAGAAAAAACTGAATTACACCTTCCGCAACCAGGCTCTGCTGGAGGAGGCGCTGAACCACAGCTCCTACGCCAACGAGCACCGGGCCGCCGGGCTGCGCAGCAACGAGCGGCTGGAGTTCCTGGGGGACTCCGTGCTGGGCTTTGTGACGGCGGAGTTTCTCTTCTGCCAGCACCCGGACCTTCCGGAGGGGGACCTGACCCGCATCCGGGCGGCCCTGGTGTGTGAGCAGAGCCTGTATGAAGTGGCGCAGAAGCTGGGCCTGGGCCAGTATCTGAAGCTGGGCCGGGGCGAGGAGGCCGGCGGCGGCCGGGAGCGGATCTCCATCCTGGCGGACGCCACGGAGGCGGTGTTTGCCGCCGTGTATCTGGACGGGGGGATCGAGGCGGCCTCTGCCCTGATCCACCGCTGCCTGCTGGACGCGGAGAAGGAAGAGGTGGTGGAGGAGCGCCGCCGGGACTACAAGACGGCTCTGCAGGAGCTGGTCCAGCGCCAGGCGGATCAGGTGCTCACCTACCACATGACCGGCGAGGCGGGGCCGGACCACGACAAGACCTTCCAGGCGGAGGTGCAGCTCAACGGACTGCCCATCGGCGCCGGTTCCGGCCACAGCAAGAAAGAGGCCGAGCAGGCGGCGGCCAAGGCCGCGCTGGAGACGCTGGAGGAGACGTGAGCCTCCTTCGGCCGCTGCATGTAAAAGAGCAGACCGGTCCTGAACGGCCGGCCTGTTTTTGCTTTTCTCCGGGCTTCCCGGAAATATGACTGGAATTTTCAGCCTGGCCGTGATATACTCAATCATGTATGTGCGATTTTAAATGACTGGGGGATTGAATCCATTGTCTTTGCTGTCATCCATCCTGCTGGGCCTGATTCAGGGCCTGGCGGAGTTCCTGCCCATCTCCAGCTCCGGCCATCTGGCCATTGCGGAGCACTTCCTGGGCCAGGCGGGCGTTCCGGCGACGCCGGACTTTTTTGACGTGCTGCTGCACCTGGGCACCCTGGTGGCGGTGTTCGTGGCCTACTGGCAGGATATCCGGGACATGATCGTGGAGCTGATCGACGGCGTCCGCGATTTGGTTCGCGGCACCACGCCCAACCCCATCCCGCCGGCACGGCGGATGATCCTGCTGATCATCGTGGGAACGCTGCCCCTGTTTGTGGTGCTGCCGGTGAAGGATCTGGTGGAGGGTCTGTCCAACAATATCTATTTCGTGGCGGGGGCCCTGATCGTGACGGGCTTTCTGCTGTTCGCCAGCGACCGGGTGAAAAAAGGCCGCAAGACGGAGCGGAGCGCCAGACTGCTGGATGTGCTGCTGGTGGGCATTGCCCAGGCCATCGCCACCTGCCCCGGTATCTCCCGCTCCGGCACCACCATCACCGCCGGCTGCTTTGTGGGATTTGACCGGAAATTCGCAGTGCGCTTTTCCTTCCTGATGTCCATCCCCGCCATCCTGGGGGCCAACATCCTGACCTTGAAGGACGCCATCCAGGAGGATTCCATCATCGTATCGGATATCCCCGTGTACCTGGTGGGCGTGGCGGTGGCCGCCGTGGTGGGTTACGCCTGTATCCGCCTGCTGAAGATGATCGCCGACAAAGGCAAGTTCGGCTGGTTTGCGTATTATTGCTGGGCAATGGGCCTGATTGTGCTGGCGCTGACGCTGGTGCTGAAGTAACTTGCCCTTGGCGCGCAGAGCACGCCCGCCGCGGAAGCGGCGTCAAGCGTCTGGCGGAGGCAGACCTTGGAGCGGGCAGGCTCAGCCTGACCGCTCAGGTGAAATCACGGGGTCCCAGCAAAATCAAAGATTTTGCTGGGCGAAGTTCGGCTGGTTCGCGTATTACTGCTGGGCAATGGGCCTGATTGTGCTGGCGCTGACGCTGGTGCTGAAGTAACTTGCCTTTGGCGCGCAGAGCACGCCCGCCGCGGAAGCGACGTCAAGCGTCTGGCGGAGCCGGACCACTCACGAAAGAAAAGGGCCTCTGCAAAACCGAAGATTTTACAGCGCAACTCCGCTGCGCCGCATCGGCGGTAAACAAAGGAGATTGGAACCTCGAAGGAGAGAAGCATGGCATCCTCAACGCAGAAGAAGACGACAACGAAAAAGAGCGGCAGCCGCTCCGGCTCCCGCACGGCCAAGGGCAAGCAGCCTCAGAAGCGTCCCATCCGCCGGGAGGTGGGGGGTGTGGTGCTGCTGGTGCTGGCGCTGTGTGTGCTGGTGAGCTACTGCGGCGTGCAGGCGATCCTCATCGACCTGCTGGCCAAGCTCCTGAAGGGGCTGTTCGGCTATGGCTACTGGCTGGCCGGCCCTGCCATGCTGCTGGCGGGAGGGATCCTGCTGCTGCACCGGGGCCGCCCGGTCGCCCTGCGGACCACCTGCGCCCTGCTGCTGCCGCTGCTGGCAGGGGCGCTGTTTCACACCATTTTCGCAGGGGGAGACTATGCGCTGAGCGGCCAGGGAGTCCTGAAGAATCTCTGGACGGCGGGCCTTGCCCTGAAGGCGGGCGGCGCCGTCTCCGGCCTGCTGGCGGAGGCGGCGGTGCTGGCGGTCTCCAAGGTGGTGTCTCTCTTCCTCTTCGGCCTGCTGCTGGCGGTGCTGCTGCTGGCGGCCCTGCATGTGACGCCCTCCGCCATCCTGGAGATGGTGCGGAACCGGCCGGAGTACGAGGAGGAGCCGGAGCCCGCGCCCGCCATCCACATCGCCCCTGCGGAGCCGCCCCGGCGGCGGGGAGAGCGCCAGAGCAGGCCCGCCATCGACATTCCCCTGGACGGCGAGGAGCCGTCCGCCCAGCCGGAGGAAGAGCCCGGCCGGTTCACGGGCTTCTTCCGGCATAAGTCCGACAAGATGAAGACGCCGGACCAGGTGCTCTCCGACAAGGAGGCGGAGCAGGCGGCGCTGGAATCTGCGCCGTCTCCGGCCCGCACCAAGGCCGCTCCCGCCCTGGAGCCCGTGGCGGAAGAGGAGTCCGCTCCGGAGCCCGCCCCTGCGGCGCCTGCCGTCCCGCCTGTCCCGGCGGCGGGGAAGAAGGCTGTGGCCCAGGAGGTAGCCGCCGCCACGGCGGCGGTGACCGCGGAGATCGAGCAGAAGCTGACGGAGGATGCGGACACCTATCAGTTCCCCCCCATCACCCTGCTGCAGGAGAGCCGGGAGGAAAACTACGCCGAGACCGGCGCGGAGCTGCGGAACAACTCCCGCCGCCTGGCGGAGACCCTCACCAGCTTCGGTGTGGACGCCACCGCCGGGGACGTGGTCCACGGCCCCTCCGTCACCCGGTATGAGTTCGTGCTGGACCAGGGTGTGAAGCTCAGCAAGATCACCAACCTGTCGGATGACATCGCCCTGGCCCTGGGTGCCTCCGGCGTGCGGATCGCCCCCATCCCGGACAAGATCTCCGTGGTGGGTATCGAGGTGCCCAACAAGCAGGTGACACCGGTGCTGATCCGGGACGTGATCGAGTCCCGGGAGTTCACGGAGCACAAGTCCAAGGTGGCCTTCGCCCTGGGCCGGGACATCGGCGGCCGGAACATCGTGGGGGACATCGAGCGTCTGCCCCACGTGCTGATCGCCGGCACCACCGGCTCCGGCAAGTCCGTGTGCACCAACTCCCTGATTGTGTCGCTGCTGTACAAGTCCACCCCGGATGAGGTCCGCTTCATCATGGTGGACCCCAAGATGGTGGAGCTGGCCCCCTACAACGGCATCCCCCACCTGCTGATCCCGGTGGTGACGGATCCCAAGAAGGCCGCCGGCGCCCTCCAGTGGGCGGTGTTCGAGATGATGAAGCGGTACAAGACCTTCTCCGAGCACGGCGTGAAGAAGCTGGAGGAGTTCAACCGCCTGGCCCGGGCCAGCGAGGACCTGGAGACCCTGCCCAGCGTGGTGGTGGTCATCGACGAGCTGGCCGATCTGATGCTGGTGGCTGCCAAGGAGGTGGAGGAGTCCATCTGCCGGGTGGCCCAGATGGGCCGCGCCGCCGGCGTGCATCTGGTGATCGCCACCCAGCGGCCCTCCGCAGACGTGATCACCGGCCTCATGAAGGCCAATATCCCCAGCCGCATCGCCTTTGCTGTGGCCTCCTCTCTGGAGTCCCGGATCATCCTGGACAACACCGGCGCGGAGAAGCTGGTGGGCAAGGGCGACATGCTCTATGCCCCCCTGGGCCAGGGCAAGCCCACCCGCGTCCAGGGCTGCTTCATCTCCCCGGAGGAGATCGAGCGGGTGGTGGAGTTTGTGAAGCAGTCCGGCGAGGCCCATTACTCCGACGAGGTCATGGCCAAGATCGAGGAGTCCATGCAGGAGAAGGAGAAGGGCGGCAAGGGCGCCGCTGCCGCGGCGCCGGAGGCCGGAGAGGACGAGGGGGACGAGCTGCTCCCCGCCGCCGTGGAGGTGGTGCTGGAGACCGGACAGGCCTCTGTCTCCATGCTCCAGCGCCGGCTGAAGCTGGGCTACTCCCGGGCCGCCCGCCTGGTGGACCAGATGGAGGAACGGGGCATCGTGGGGCCCTTCGAGGGCTCCAAGCCCAGGCAGCTGCTGATCACCCGTGCCCAGTGGCAGGAGATGCAGATGGGCGGCGCGCCAGCCCCGGAGGCGGACGAGCCCCCCTTCCCCACGGAAGAGGAGACCTGACGGATGCGGGCCTTCAGCGGAGATTTCTGAAAACCTCTGCTTGACAAATCCCCGCAAAGACGTATAATGGGACTATCATAAACGCGATGACAGAGCCAGCCCTGCGAAACCGGCTTAGAAGCGAGGGGGAGACGGTGCAAGCCCCCAGCCCACGCCGCACGGCAGCCACTCTGGAGCAGTCCGCGAGGAGCGGAACGGCCCATCCCCGTTAGCAGATGACATGAGATGCCTCCCATCCGGAGGCAGATCAGGGTGGTACCGCGGAATGGAATGTTCGCCCCTGACAGAGATGTCAGGGGCGTTTTTTATTGCCGGCCGCCGTGAATGAGATTACAAAATCCGACCAAGGAGGTCTTTTCTATGAAATTTTCCAGCAAGATCCAGCGGTGTGAGCTCTCTCCCATGCGGAAGTTCCTGCCCTACGAGCTGGCGGCGGAGGCCAAGGGCCGCAAGATCTATCATCTGAATATCGGCCAGCCGGACATTGAGACGCCCAAGGCCTTCTTTGACGCGGTGAAGAACTTCCAGGACCCGGTGCTGGCCTACGCGGCGGCTCCCGGCGTGTCCGAGTTTCTGACGGCGGTGCAGGGCTACTACGCCAACCTGGGCATCCACCTGGAGCAGTCGGACATCTACGCCACCGCCGGCGGCAGCGAGGCGCTGCAGATGGCCCTGACCTGCATTCTGGACGAGGGAGACGAGATCCTGATCCCGGAGCCCTTCTATCCCAACTACAACACATTTGTCAGCGTCACCGGCGGCGTGATCCGACCCATCCCCACCACCCCGGAGGAGGGCTACCGCTACGCCGACCGGGCGCGGATCGAGCCCCTGATCAACGAGCACACCCGGGCCATCCTGGTGACCAACCCCGGCAACCCCACCGGCGTGGTCCTCTCCCCGGAGGAGATGCGCCTGATGGCGGACATCGCCAAGGAGCACGGCCTGTTCCTCGTCAGCGACGAGGTGTACCGGGAGTTCGTCTACGGCGGCGAGCCCCTGGCCTCCATGGCCCAGTTTGACGACGCGGCCGAGAACGTGGTGGTGGTGGACTCCATCTCCAAGCGGTTCTCCGCCTGCGGCGCCCGGGTGGGCATCCTGGTGTCCCGGAATCGGGAGCTGATGGCCCAGGCCCTGAAGATCTGCCAGGGCCGCCTGTGTGCCGCCACCCTGGACCAGCTGGGCGCTGCCGCCCTGTACGGCGTGGGCTCCGACTATTTCTCCGCCGTGCGGGAGGAGTACCACAAGCGGCGGGACACCTGCATGGAGGGGCTGGCCAAGATCCCCGGCGTGGTGTGCGAGTGCCCCAAGGGCGCCTTCTACATCATGGCGAAGCTGCCGGTGGACGACACCGACAAGTTCCAGACCTGGCTGCTGGAGGAGTTCGAGGACAACGGGGAGACCGTCATGTTCGCCCCCGGCGAGGGCTTCTACGGCACCCCCGGCAAGGGCCGGGACGAGGTCCGGCTGGCCTACATCCTGAAGCAGGAGGACCTGCGGCGGGCCATGGAGGTCCTGGCCCACGGCATCGCGGCCTACAACAGCCGGAAGCTGTGAGAAACGAGCAGAGGAGAGCGGCTTTTGCCGCTCTCCTCATGTTTTCATCATTCCGGTGTCCAGAGGCACTGTTCCAGATCCACCGTGCCGTCCAGGCGGAAGGACACGCCCTCCGCCTCCAGCAGGGCCCGCTGGGTGCCGGGGGCGAAGGTGTCGAAGGCCGCCTTGGTACCGCCGAAGCGGTCCACCACCCGGTGGCAGGGCACGGTTGGGTCCTGACAGGACGCCATGGCATATCCCACCAGCCGCGCACACCGGGGCATGCCTGCCAGCCGGGCGACCTGGCCGTAGGTGGCCGCCTTCCCGGCGGGGATCCGCCGGACCACGTCATAGAATGCGCCAAAGACTGTGCCGCTCACTTCTCACGCACCTCATACAGATCCGTCCGCCGGGCGGAGAGGATGGGCAGCTGGGCCCGCACCGCCTCCAGACGATCCATGTCCAGGTCCGCGTACAGGGTCGTCTCCTCCGCCCCGGCCCGGCAGAGCACGGCGCCCCAGGGATCCACGGCGATGGAGTTGCCGTAGGCCACGTAGGAACCCTGTTCGTCCCGGGCGGGGGAGACCCCCACGGTGAAGCACTGGTTGTCCACCGCCCGCTGGCGGAAGAGCAGTTCCCAGTGGGCGGGCCCAGTGGTCATGTTGAAGGCCGCCGGCACGAAGATCACCTTTGCCCCCCGCAGGCACATGCACCGGGCCAACTCCTCGAACCGCAGGTCGAAGCAGACGCACAGCCCCATGGTGCCGAAGGCCGTCTCGAAGGTGGTGACGGCATTTCCCGGGGAGAGGGTGTCCGACTCCCGAAACCGCTGCCCGCCCTGGACGTCGATGTCAAACAGGTGGGCCTTCCGGTGCTTGGCCAGCTGGCGGCCGTCGGGGCCGTAGACGTAGCTGGTGTTGTAGATCCGGCCCTCCGCCAGCTCCGGGACAGTCCCGCCCACGAGATAGAGCCCCAGCTCCGCCGCCAGGCGGGACAGGGCCGTCTGGGCCTCGCCGCCCTCCGGCTCACCGTAGGCGCCGAAGCAGCTGTTGTCATAGGGGCAGCAGAACATCTCCGGCAGCACGGCGAAGTCCGCCCCGTTCTTGGCCGCCTCCCGGATTTTGCCGCAGGCGGTCTGGATGTTTTTCCCTTTGTCCGGAAGCACCGGCATCTGGATCAGCGCGACGCGCATAGGCGCACCTCCTCAATCATTCCGTCATTTCCCGCAGCACCAGATCCGTGGCGCCCCCGTCGGGGGAGCGGAGCAGGCGCTTCACCCGCGGGTAGTGCCCGTATTCCGCCTGGAGAAAGTCCCGCAGGGCCGTGCCCTGATGACAGCCGTGGATCAGGCGGAGGCGGTACGTCCCGGCCCCGGCCCGGCGGAGCAGGGCGTCCACCGTGACCTTGGCCTGATAGGTGTTCCTGCCGTGGAGGTCCACGGTGACGATTCCGCGCTCCATGGGCGGCGGCCTCCTCTCTCCCGCCGGAGGGCGGGGAATGCTCATCTCCCATTGTAACATGGGCGGAACTGTGTTACAATGCAAAAAACAGAGGAGGCATGGAAGATGGCAGTTTACACGGAGAGAAAGACGTACCACACCAAGGCCCACATGGGCATGATCGACGTGACGGAGGACTTTCAGCACGCGGTGGAGGAGGCCTGCCGGCAGCACGGCATCTCCGCCGGGACGGTCACCGGCTTCACCACCGGCGGCGTGGCGGGCCTGACGACCCTGGAGTTCGAGCCGGGCATCGTGAACCACGACCTGAAGGAGGCGCTGGATGTGTTCTCCCCCTATCTGGATGAGAAGGGCCGGGTGGTGCCCTACTGGCACCATGAGACCTGGCATGACGACAACGGTTCCTCCCACATCAAGGCGGCGCTGCTGTCCCCCTTCATCACGGTGCCCTTTGTGAACGGCAAAATCACCGTGGGGCCCTGGCAGAACCTGACCCTCATTGAGTGCGACACCCGGGACCGGGTGCGGGACATCGTGTTCCAGGTGATGGGGGAGTGAGTGCGGCGTGGGCGCCGGGAGTCCGGCGTTCAAGCGTCCCGGCGGAGCCGGGACCTTGGAGCGGGCGGGCTTTGCCTGTCCGCTCCAGTGAGATGCGGGGTCCCCGGCCGCGCCAAGCGGCTGGGGGATGCGACACCCGGGACCGGGTGCGGGACATCGTGTTCCAGGTGATGGGGAGTGAGCGGCTCGGCGCTTACAAAAAAGATCACAGCATGACCAGAGAAACGCTCCCCGGAATGGGGGCGTTTTTTGCATACTGCTGTCGAAAAGCGCAGAAAATAGATTGCAATTTGTGCAGAGTTGTGATATTCTTCTTCTGCTGCCCTTTAAAGGGATGTCACAGGAAAGCTTTAAACAGAGAAAGGGGAGGGCCATGGAAAAGCGGTACGGCCTGCCCACCGCCATCTGCATGGTGGTGGGAATCGTCATTGGCTCCGGTGTGTTTTTCAAGGCGGAAAAGGTGCTCCAGGCCACCAATGGCAACATGCCCCTGGGCATCCTGGCGTGGGGGATCGTAGGCGCCATCATGATCATCTGCTCCTACGTGTTTGCCACGATGGCCACCCGCTATGAGAAGGTCAGCGGCCTGGTGGACTACGCCGAGGCCACCATGGGCCGGCGGTATGCCTATTACGTGGGCTGGTTCATGGCAGTGCTGTATACGCCCTGTCTGGTGTCCGCTCTGGCCTGGATCTCCGCCCGGTACTTCTGTGTGCTGCTGGGATGGGACATCACCGGCGGCGCCTGCATGACCATCGCCGGGGCGATGCTGTGCCTGGACCACGTGCTCAACGCCCTGGCGCCCCGGCTGGCAGGCAGGTTCCAGGTGTCCACCACCGTCATCAAGATGGTCCCCCTGGCGCTGATGGCCGTCTGCGGCGCGGCGGTGGGCATGATGAACGGCCGCATGGCGGAGAACTTCGCCACCATGAGCACCGGCGCCATCTCCACCGGCGAGGGGCTGATGGCCTCTACCGTGGCGGTGGCCTTCGCCTATGAGGGGTGGATCCTGGCCACCTCCATCAACGCGGAGCTGCGGGATGCCAAGCGGACCCTGCCCCGGGCCCTGGTGGTGGGATCCTTTATCGTGGTGCTCACCTATATCCTCTACTACATCGGCCTCACCGGCGCAGTGACGACGGAGGAGCTGATGGCCAGCGGTGAGGCGGCGGCCAAGATGGCCTTCCAGCGGGTGTTCGGCGACGTGGCGGGCACGGTGGTGTTCGTGCTGATCGTCATCTCCTGCCTGGGGACGCTGAACGGCCTGACGCTCTCCTGCTGCCGGGGGATGTACGCTCTGGCGGTCCGGAACGAAGGGCCGGCGCCGGAGTTGTTCCGCCAGGTGGACCCGGTGACCAACATGGCGGGCAACTCCGCCCTGGCCAGCCTGGGCCTCTCCGCGGTGTGGCTGGTGTATTTCTACGGCGCCAACGTGGGCGGCCCCTGGTTCGGCCCCTTCAGCTTCGACTCCTCGGAACTGCCCATCATCACGCTGTACGGCATGTACGTGCCCATGTTCATTCAATTCATGCGCAAGAGCACGGACCTGAACCCCTTCCGGCGGTTCGTCATGCCGGCTCTGGCTCTGTGCAGCTGCGGCTTCATGGTGTATGCCGCCTTTGCCGGGTACGGGGTGACGGTGCTGTATTATCTGGTGGTGTACGCCGTGGTCATGGGTATCGGCCGGCTGTTTGACCGGCAGAAAAAATGAAAAAAGTGGCAGATTAGGGATTGACAACTTGGGGAAAATGGAGTATAGTGCCTTCAGTACCAAAAGGGAGTAGCTGGCACATTTGATTGTGTACCCAACGGCGTCAGTACGGGCTTCGGCCCCGCTTCGGGTTGAAATGGCGAGACTTTTGTATCAATGCAGAGGCATTGACGCAAAAGTCTCGTTTTTTTGCGTCTTGCCGGAAAGAAGGAGTTTTATGAAGACGGAAAAGACCATCTGGCAGAAGAGCCGGGAAACGCTGTTCCAGGAGCTGGACAGCACGCCCGCGGGCCTGTCCGGCGCGGATGCCGCCCGCCGCCTGGAACAGTATGGCCCCAATGAATTGCAGGAGGGCGGGAGGAAGAGCGTCCTGCGGATTTTTCTGGAGCAGTTCGCGGACTTTCTGGTGATCATCCTGATCCTGGCCGCCGTCGTCTCCGCCATCCTGGGGGATGTGGAGAGCATGGTGGTCATCCTGGCGGTCATCACCATGAACGCCATATTGGGCACGGTGCAGACGGTGAAGGCCGCCGCGTCCCTGGACAGCCTGAAGCAGATGTCCGCCCCCACCGCCAAGGTGGTGCGGGACGGCCAGGTGATCCAGATCCCCGGCCGGGAGGTCACCGTGGGCGACGTGGTGGTGCTGGAGGCGGGAGACTCCATCTGCGCCGACGGCCGCCTGCTGGAGTGCGCCAGCCTGAAGTGCGCCGAGAGCGCCCTCACCGGCGAGAGTCTGCCGGTGGAGAAGGACCTGGCGGACATCGACGGCGACGTGCCCCTGGGGGACCGGAAGAACATGGTGTTCTCCGGCTGCTTCGTCACCTACGGCCGGGCCCGGTTCCTGGTGACATCCACCGGTATGCATACGGAGATGGGCAAGATCGCCGCCCTGCTGAAGAGCACGGAGGAGAAGAAGACCCCCCTCCAGGTGAGCCTGGACCAGTTCGGCCGCAAGCTCTCCATCGGCATTTTGATCATCTGCGCCATCCTCTTCGCCGTCAGCGTGTTCCTGCGGGGGGAGAATGTGATGAACGCCTTCCTCTTCGCCGTGGCCCTGGCAGTGGCCGCCATTCCGGAGGCCCTCAGCTCCATTGTCACCATCGTGCTGTCCTTCGGCACCCAGAAGATGGCCAGGGAGCACGCTATCATCCGCAAGCTCCAGGCGGTGGAGGGCCTGGGCAGCGTGTCCGTCATCTGCTCCGACAAGACCGGCACCCTGACCCAGAACAAGATGACCGTGAAGAAGCTCTACGCCGGGGGCCAGATCATCCCGGCGGACGGGGCGGACTTCTCCCGCCCGGACCAGCGGGAGCTGCTGCGTGCCGCCCTGCTGTGCAGCGACGCCACGGTAAATGAGTCCGGCGAGGTGGGCGATCCCACGGAGACCGCCCTGGTGCGCCTAGGCGAGGGCTACGGCTTCGACGAGGCGGACGTGCGGGGCAAGTATCCCCGGCTGGCGGAGCTGCCCTTTGACTCGGACCGGAAGCTGATGAGCACGGTCCACCAGCTGTCCGACGGTTTGACCATGCTGACCAAGGGCGCTGTGGACGTGATGCTGGACCGCACCCGCCTCTCCCCGGAGGAGAAGGCGGAGATCGAGCGGGTGAACGCCGAGCTGTCCCAGCAGGGCCTGCGGGTGCTGGCCTTCGGCAAGCGGATGCTGACCGCCCCTGCCATCGGCCTGGAGGATGAGAACGACCTCCAGTTCCTGGGCCTCATCGCCATGATGGACCCGCCCCGGGAGGAGTCCAAGGCAGCAGTCAGCGAGTGCATCGCCGCCGGCATCCGGCCCATTATGATCACCGGCGACCACAAGGTCACCGCATCCGCCATCGCCAGGGAGATCGGCATCCTCACCCCCGGCACCGAGGCTGTGGAGGGCGCCACCATCGAGTCCATGAGCGATGAGGAGCTGCGGGAGTTCGTGCCCAGGGTCAGCGTATACGCCCGGGTGTCCCCGGAGCACAAGATCCGCATCGTCCGGGCCTGGCAGGAGCGGGGCAATCTGGTGGCCATGACCGGCGACGGCGTCAACGACGCCCCGGCCCTGAAGCAGGCGGACATCGGCGTGGCCATGGGCATCACCGGCACCGAGGTGGCCAAGGACGCCGCCGGCATGGTGCTGACGGACGACAACTTCGCCACCATCGTCCAGGCCGTCAAGAACGGCCGGAACGTCTACGCCAACATCAAGAAGGCCATCCAGTTCCTGCTCTCCGGCAACACGGCGGGCATTCTGACGGTGCTGTATGCCTCTCTGGCGGGGCTGCCGGTGCCCTTCGCGGCGGTGCATCTGCTGTTCATCAACCTGCTGACGGACTCCCTGCCTGCCATCGCCTTGGGGCTGGAGCCCCACAGCGACGCGGTGATGCAGGAAAAGCCCCGTCCCCGCAGCGAGGGCATCCTGACAAAGCCCTTCCTGCTGAGCGTGGGCACGGAGGGCCTGGTGATCGCCCTGGCCACCATCATCGCCTTCCATATCGGCCTGGCCAGCGGCGGCGCGGCTGTGGCCAGCACCATGGCCTTTGCCACCCTGTGCCTGAGCCGCCTGTTCCACGGCTTCAACTGCAAGTCCGGCCGTCCGGTGATCTTCACCAGGGCTTTCTGGAACAACAAGTTCCTGCTGGGCGCCTTCGCCGTCGGCGCGCTGCTGCTGGCGGCGGTGCTGCTGATCCCGCCGCTGGAGCCCCTGTTCCAGGTGGCGGAGCTGTCTGCCGGTCTGGTGGCGGCAATCGTGGGGCTGGCCTTCGGCTCCATGGTGGTCATCCAGAGCCTGAAGGCCATCCGCAGCATGGGCAAGCGATAAAAACAAGAAAAAGCGGCAGGGCCGCCCCCACGGGGTGGCCCTGCTTTTGTGCGGATTATGCCTTGGTATAGACCCGGACGGCATCCCGCAGAAAAGCGGCGCAGCCGGGGACCTCCCGGTCATAGTAGGCGGTGAATCTGGGATCTGCCACATACAGCTCTGCAAGACCTGCATGGGCCTGGGGCGTGTACGCCTCCCAGGAGTAGGACAGCCACCGCCGATGGAGCGCCGCGATCCGCTGGCCCTCCGGCCCGGCGGGGTCTGCGCCCGCTTTCACAGCGGCGGACAGGGCCTGGAGGAGCGCGTCCCCCAGGGACTTCCACTGGGCATACTCCTCCTGGGTGAGGGCCAGGACGCAGGCATTGGCCCGGTCCACCTCCGCGTCTCCGTATTTCTGCCGGATTTCGGCGCCGTAGGCGGCCTCATTGGCGGCCACGGCATTGCGTTTGAACGCTTCAAATTTCTCATGATCGGTCATTTTCGTTCCTCCTTTGGCATCGTCGATGGTCCTCTGGACAGTCAGGATCAGCGCGTCCAGCCGGACCCGGCGGGCCTTCAGCTCTGCCAGATGGCTCTGCAGCGCCGCCTGGCGGTCAAAGGCCGGGTCATCCAGAATGGTCCGGATGGAGGCCAGGTCCAGTCCCAGCTCCCGGTAGAACAGGATGTCCTGCAGCCGGTCCAGCTGCGGGGGGCCGTAGAGGCGGTACCCGGCCTCCGTGGTCCGCAGGGGCTTCAGCAGGCCCATCCGGTCATACCAGCGCAGGGTCCTGGGCGTGACGCCGGCCAGCTCTGCCAGCGCCTTGACGGTGTATTCCATGGGGATCCCTCCTGTCGATTGGGAGTATAACAGTTGACGCTGCGGCAAGGTCAAGGGGTTTCACGAAAAAAACCGGACTTTCTTTTTCCGCGGCAATGGACTATAATAGGATAACACCATTTCCCAGGATTCGAAAGGGGGCGCCGCCCATGATCAATTCCACCCTCTGCTATCTGGAGCGGGCAGACGATTACCTGATGCTCCACCGGGTGAAAAAGAAGGGTGATCTGAACCACGACAAATGGATCGGCGTGGGCGGCAAGTTCGAGGAGGGGGAGAGCCCCGAGGACTGCATCCTCCGGGAGACCTGGGAGGAGACGGGCCTGACGCTGACGGACTACCGCTACCGGGGCCTGGTGACCTTTGTGTCCGATGAGGCGCCCACCGAGTATATGCACCTCTTCACCGCCACCGGCTGGACCGGCACGCCCCACCCCTGCGATGAGGGGGAGCTGGCCTGGATAAAAAAGGCGGAGCTGCGGGGCCTCCCCATGTGGGAGGGGGACAAAATTTTCCTCCGCCTGCTGGAGGAGGACGCCCCCTTCTTCTCCCTGAAGCTCCAATACCAGGGAGACCGGCTGGCCAGGGCGGTGCTGAACGGGAGGCGGATCGTATGACGCCGCTTCTGACACTGGAGCCGCTGTCCCGGGATGATCTCCCGGAGGCGGCGGCCCTGTGGGCCGACTCGGCGGTGATCCGATGGACCAACATCGCCGCCCCCTGCACGGCGGCGGAGGCGGCAGACCGGCTGGAACGCCTGTTGGACTGCCAGCGGGGCCTGCCGTCCCCCACGGTCTTTGCCCTCCGGGAGGGGGCGGCGTTCCGGGGGCTGGCCGGCTGCCCGCCGGTGGATACGGCCGCCGGGACCTACGGACTGTTCTACCAGCTGCTGCCTGCCTGCTGGGGCCGGGGCATGGGCCTTGCGGCCGCGGCGGAGGCGCTGCGGCGCCTGGAGCGGCTGGCACCGGCCCTGGTGCTGGCAGACACGGTGGCGGAGAACACCGCCAGCGTCCGCATTCTGGAGCGGCTGGGCTTTGTCCGCACCGCCGTCCGCCACGGCGCCTTCTGCTGGGCGGGGCGGATGCTGGATATCTGGGACTACGCCCGCCGCTGGGCTGGTCCGGCGGAGACCGTCTGACCGGGACGGCCCCGCGCAACATGGAGAAATGAGGAATGTTCATGAGCGGAAAACTGCTGCTGTTCGGCTTTGAGGAGCTGCCCACCATCCTGGCTGCCGCGGCCGCCGCCGGGCCCTTCGGGGCGGAGGTGGTTCCGGTGGCCCGGCAGGACTACAACAAGCCCCTGGCGGTGCTGGCGGGGCTGGATGACGACCCCGGCACGGTGCTGCCGTTCAACGGCGGCCCTCTGGGCGGGCGGATGGTGGTGCTGTGCGGCCTGGAGGACCAGGTGGACCGCCTTCTGCCGGCGCTGAGTCAGGCGGGGATCGGGCGGGACTGCCTGAAGGCGGTGCTGACGCCCCACAACCGGACCTGGACCGCTGTGAAGCTCCACCAGGAGCTGCTGCGGGAGCACCAGGCCATGAACGGGCGGTGAGAAGATGCGGATCCTGATCTCTGCCTGTCTGCTGGGGGCCCGCTGCCGGTACGACGGGGCCTCCAAGCCCCAGCCCTGGATCGCCGCCCTGGCGGAGCGGCACACCCTGGTCCCCGTCTGCCCGGAGCAGCTGGGGGGCCTGCCCACGCCCCGCCCGCCGGCGGAGCGGCGGGGAGACCGGGTGTTGACCCGGGACGGCGGCGATGTCACCGCCCAGTACCGCCGGGGCGCGGAAGAGGCCCTGCACCTCTGCCGCCTGCTGGGATGCGAGGCGGCGCTGCTGAAAGAGCGCAGTCCCTCCTGCGGCATCGGGATGGTCTACGACGGCACCTTTACCGGTACGCTGACGGCGGGAGACGGCGTCACTGCGGAGCTGCTGCGCGCCCAGGGCATCCCGGTGTACGGGGAGTCCCGGGCGGCGGAGCTGGCGGACCACATCTGAACAGGCCAGACGGCCACGGACGGCGCGGCGCCCGGAGAGCGGGGCGGCGCCGTTCTTTTTCCGCCCCGGCACGGTTTACAACCCGGGGAAAACGTGGTAGACTCGAAGCCATGAATACGGGAGAGGAGAGAGAAACATGAGCCGACAGGATGTCCTGGCCCTGCTGCGGGAACAGGAGGGAGCGTTCGTCTCCGGCGAGGAGATCAGCCGCCGGCTGGGACTGAGCCGCGCGGCCATCTGGAAGGCGGTGGATGCGCTGCGGCGGGAGGGCTACACTGTGGAGGCCCGCACCGGCCGGGGCTACCGCCTGCTGGACGCGCCGGACGTGCTGACGGAGCCGGAGATCCGGCGCTTCCTGGGGGAGACGGCCCGGGTAGGCCGGACCTTGGTGTGCCTGGAAGAGGTGGACTCCACCAACCTCCGGGCCAGGCAGCTGGCGGCGGAGGGCGCGGCGGACGGCACCGTGGTGGTGGCGGACTGCCAGACGGCTGGCCGGGGCCGGCTGGGCCGGAGCTTTCAGTCCCCCGGCGGCCAGGGGATCTACCTGACGGCCCTGCTGCGGCCGGATCTGCCGCCGGAGCGGCTGTCGCCGGTGACGGCCATGGCCGGAGTGGCGGTGTGCCGGGCCGTGGAGCGGCTGTGCGGCGTCAGTCCCGGCCTGAAGTGGCCCAACGACCCGGTGCTGGACGGGAAAAAGCTCTGCGGCATTTTGACCGAGCTCTCCCTGGAGGGAGAGACGGCCCGGGTGCAGGAGCTGGTGCTGGGCATCGGCATCAACGTCTCCCAGCGGCCGGAGGACTTCACCCCCGAGGTGCGGGTGATCGCCACCTCCTTGGCCCAGGCGCTGGGGCGCCCTGTGTCCAGGCCCGCCCTGGCGGCGGAGATCATCCGGGAGGTGGACCGTCTCTGCGCCGCCCTGGCGGCGGGGGAGACCGGCCCTTATCTGGCCGAGTACCGGCGGCGGTGCGTGAATCTGGGCCGGACCGTGCGGCTGCTGGGCCCGGACGGAGGCGGCGAGACGGCGGAGGCATTGGACATCGACGAGGAATTCGGCCTGGTGGTGCGGAAGCCGGACGGTACGGTGAAGACCGTGCGGTCCGGTGAGGTGTCCGTCCGGGGCCTGTACGGATATACAGAGTGAGAGACAGGGGGAGACAGGGTTGAAAGAGCTTTGGACATTGTTTTGGACCTTCGCGAAGATGGGGGTCATGACCTTCGGCGGCGGCATGGCCATGCTGCCCATTCTCCAGCGGGAAGTGGTGGAGAACAAGCACTGGGCCACGGAGGAGGAGCTGACGGACTACTACGCCATCGGGCAGTGCACGCCGGGCATTATCGCCGTCAACACGGCCACGTTCATCGGCCAGAAGTACAAGGGCATCGCCGGGGGCATCGTGGCCACCTTGGGGGTGGTGTTCCCGTCTCTGGTCATTATCTCCATCCTGGCGGGGCTCATCAACAACTTCGCGGACCTGGCCTGGGTCCAGAACGCCTTTGCGGGCATTCAGGTGTGCGTGTGCGTGCTGATCTTCAACGCCACGGTGAAGCTGCTGAAGAAGTCCGTGGTGGATAAGCCGACGGCGGCGATTTTCCTGGCGGTGCTGGTGGGCAGCACGGTGATGGATGTGTCCCCGGTGTGGTTCATCCTGGTGGCCGCAGTGCTGGGCATCCTGCTGAAGAACTGGGAGGTGAAGGGGGCATGATCTATCTGCGCCTGTTCTGGGAGTTTTTCAAGACCGGTCTCTTTGCCATCGGCGGCGGCATGGCCACCCTGCCCTTCCTCCACGACATGGGGGAGGCCACCGGCTGGTTCACCCAGACTCAGCTGATGAACATGCTGGCGGTGTCCGAGTCCACCCCCGGCCCCATCGGCATCAACATGGCCACCTACGTGGGCTTCACCATCGCGGGCGTCCCCGGCGCGGTGATCGCCACGCTGGGAGAGGTGACGCCCTCCATCATCGTGATCCTGATCATCGCCGCCCTGCTGCGGAACTTCCGGGAGAACCGGTATGTGGACCGGGCTTTCTACGGCCTGCGGCCCGCCTCCACGGGCCTGATCGGCGCGGCCTGTGTATCGGTGGTATTTGAGGTGCTCACCAACATCGTGGTGACGTCGCCGGAGACGGGGCTGTTCAACCAGTTCCAGCTGGGGGACGGCGGCCTGGCGGGCCTCATCAGCTGGCCGGGCCTGATCCTGGCGGCGGTGCTGCTGGCACTGACCAACTGGGTGAAGCCCACGAAGAATCTCCATCCCATCGTGTTCATCGCCGCCTCTGCCGTGGTGGGCGTGGTGTTCCGCTTCGCGGGGGTGTGAGGATGGACCGCCAGGACCTGTATGCCCTGCTGCGGGCGCGGAACATCCCCTATGAGGAGACAGCGCACCCGGCGGTATGGAATATGGAGGAGCTCCACGCCCTCCATCTGCCGGGGGAGGAGCGGATTCTGAAAAACCTCTTCCTGCGGGACGACAAGAGGCGGCGGTACTATCTGGTGGCCATGGACGGCGGCCGGACGGCGGACCTGAAGGCCCTGCGCCGGACACTGGACAGCCGCCCCCTGAGCTTTGCAGGCGCCGCGGACCTGGAGCGGCTGCTGGGCCTGCTGCCGGGACAGGTGACGCCGCTGGGCGCCCTCCGGGCGCCGGCCGGCACGGTCACTGTGGTGCTGGATGCGTCTTTGCGGGGCCGGACCGTGGGCGTCCATCCGCTGGAGAACACCGCCACCATGTTCCTGAATCTGGACGATCTGGCCGCGCTGCTGGAGGACCACGGCGTGCCGGTGATCTGGTGTCCGCTGTAATACGCAAAAGCCGCCCGCCGGGATTCCCCGGCGGGCGGCTTATTCGGGCCGTCACTTTCCGTCGATGTGGTGCTGGATCCGCTGCATGATCATGTCCAGGGCCACCAGATTGTGGCCGCCCTCCAGCACCACGATGTCCGCGTACTTCCGGGAGGGCTCCACATACTGCTCATGCATGGGCTTCACGGTGGTGAGGTACTGGGAGACCACAGACTGGAGCGTCCGGCCCCGCTCCTCCACATCCCGCAGGGCCCGGCGGAGGATCCGCTCGTCCGCGTCCGTCTCCACGAAGATCTTGATGTCGAACATATCCCGCAGAGTGGGGTTCTGAAAGATCAGAATGCCCTCCACAATGATGACCTTGGCGGGCTGGATCTCCACGGTCTGGTCGGTGCGGTTGTGCTCCACAAAGGAGTAGACCGGGCACTGGATGGAGCGTCCGGCCTTCAGCTCCTGCAGATGGCGGATCAGCAGGTCCGTGTCAAAGGCGTTGGGGTGGTCGTAGTTCACCTTGGCCCGCTCCTCATACGTCCTGCCCACCTGGCGCTTGTAATAGCTGTCGTGGCCGATGACGGTCACGTCCTTGCCGAAGTGCTCCTTCAAATGCCGGGTCAGAGTGGTCTTTCCGGAGCCGGTGCCCCCCGCGATCCCGATCAGGATGGTGTTCATGTTCCCGTTTCCCCCTAAAATCTCCCAGTTCTGTGAAACAAAACCGCGTTCTTTTGCGTCCATTATAGAAGAGGCGCTCCCCAAAAGCAAGCGGAACCGCGGGAAAAGCGCAAATTTCCCGGGGAATCGACGCTTCCGGTCTTGACGGCACCGGGAAAAGCCGATATTATGTAAATTGTGAAAAGTTGTTGCGCGGGAGGATGACCCATGGCCATGAAACGCTGCCCCGTCTGCGGGGAAAAGTATTCCGATACATATAAGAGCTGCCCCTTCTGCGAGGAGGAAGAGGCGCTGCAGAGCGGCGCACAGATCCGCAGGACCGCTCCCGGACGGGGCGGCAAGCGGACGGCGGCCCGGAACCGTCAGCCCAATCTGCTGAGTCCCATTCTGATCGTGCTGATCGTCATTATGGCGGCGCTGCTGGTCTACCTGCTCGTCGGCGACCGGATCGCCGAGCGCCTCTCCGGCGGAGAGGAGACCCAGGACACCCCCACAGAGGATGTGACGCCCCAGCAGCCGGATCCTGACACGGCGGACCCGGAGACGGGAGACGACGTGACCATGCCGGAGAGCGGCGGCACCGGGGAGACGGAGGACCCGAATGACGGCGGCGCCACCACGCCCGTCCAGACGGATCCCGCCACCCTGCCGGAGACGCTGACCATCGCCTACCTGGGCTCTCCCCGGACGGAGTTCACCATGTCCGTGGGCGATGAGCCCATTCCCCTGACCGCCTCCGGCGGCAGCGGCACCTATACCTGGAGCAGCAGCGACGACGGCATCGCCTCTGTGGATGCCAGCGGCAAAGTGACGGCCGTCTCCTCCGGACAGGCCACCCTGACGGTGACGGACGGTTCCGGCAAGGGCACCTGCCTGGTGCGGGTCCGGGGCGGCAGCACCGGCACGTCCGCGTCTACCAGCGGCGGCAGCACCACGTCCGGCGGCACGCTGACGGCGGGGGCCGCGGTGGTGGTCAACGCCGGGAACGGTGTGCGGGTCCGCGCTCAGGCCAACACCAGCAGCGAGATTCTGGCGACCCTCTCCAACGGCGACTCCGTCCGGGTGGTGCAGGGCGCCGGGAACGGCTGGTATCAGATCAGCTTTGTGGCCTCCGGCGGTGTGACTACCACCGGCTACATGATGGGCGAATATTTGTCCAATTCCTGAAAAAACGGCATGGCGATATCCCCGGATGTTGGAGGACATTCGGGGATATTTCATTGCGCGCGGGGGAAAAGTGTGCTATCATTTTTAAGATATGAATTGAAAAGAAAAAGGAGAGTACCATGACGACCCGACAGTTTCAGGAGAGCTCCGCTCTGCGGATCTTCCTGTCCTACTTCAAGCCCCACCGGAAGCTGTTTTTCCTGGATATGTGCTGCGCCCTGATGATCGCCGTGATCGATCTGGCGTTTCCCTACGTCTCCCGGTGGTGCATGTACCAGCTGCTGCCTGAGAGCGCCTACCGGACCTTCTTCGCCGTGATGGCGGTGGTGTTCTGCGCGTACATCCTGCGGTCCGTGTTCACCTACATCATCTGCTATTACGGCCACACCTTCGGCATCCTGGTGGAGGCGGACATCCGGCGGGACCTGTTCCGCCACATGCAGGAGCTGAGCTTCGACTACTATGACCGCAACCGCACCGGCCAGCTGATGAGCCGCCTGACAGCGGACCTGTTCGACATCACGGAGCTGGCCCACCACGGACCGGAGGACATCTTCATCTCCGGCGTCACCATTGTGGGCGCGCTGGTCATCATGTTCACCATCCAGTGGCAGCTGGCCCTGGTGATCGCCTGCATCATCCCGGTGTTCTTCCTGGTGGTGTGGAAGTGCCGCAAGTCCATGCAGGACGCCTCTATCAAGGTGAAGCAGCGGACGGCCACCATCAACGCCGACATCGAGTCCGGCCTCTCCGGCATCAAGACCGCCAAGGCCTTTGCCAATGAGGAGGCGGAGTTGGAGAAGTTCGACGTGTCCAACGACAGCTTCAAGACCTCCAAGCGGGCGTTCCACCGGGCCATGGGCCGGTTCAACGCGGTGATGGAGTTCTTCCTGTGCATCCTCTCCGTGGCGGTGATTTCCGTGGGCGGCTACCTGATTATGCAGGGCCGGATGGACACGGTGGACCTCATCACCTTCAGCCTGTATATCACCACCTTCGTGAACCCGGTGCGCAAGCTCTCCACCTTTGCGGAGCTGTTTGCCAACGGCACCGCCGGCTTTGCCCGGTTCGTGGAGCTGATGCGGGAGGAGCCTGCCATGCAGGATGCCCCCGATGCCATCACCCTCTCCCGGGTGGAGGGGCGCATCGACGTGGACCATGTGTCCTTCGCCTATCAGGACGACATGGCGGTGCTCCACGACGTGGACCTCCACATTCGCCCCGGCGAGACCATCGCCGTGGTGGGGCCCTCCGGCGGCGGCAAATCCACCCTGTGCCAGCTGATCCCCCGGTTCTACGACGTGACGGACGGCGCGGTCCGCATCGACGGCCACGACGTCCGGCAGGTGACCCAGGAGTCCCTGCGGCAGAACGTGGGCGTGGTGCAGCAGGACGTGTTCCTGTTCGCTGCCAGCATTTTGGAGAACATCCGCTACGGCAAGCCCGGCGCCTCGGAGGAGGAGGTGGCCCGGGCGGCGAAGCTAGCGGAGATCTATGACGACATCGTGGCATTGCCGGAGGGGTTCAACACCTATGTGGGCGAGCGGGGCACCCTGCTCTCCGGCGGGCAGAAGCAGCGCATCTGCATCGCCCGGATCTTCCTGAAGGACCCGCCGGTGCTGATTCTGGACGAGGCCACCTCCGCTCTGGACAGCGTGACGGAGGCCAAGCTCCAGGAGACCTTTGAGAAGCTGGCCCACGGCCGCACCACCATCATCATCGCCCACAGGCTTTCCACCGTCCGCAACGCGGACCGCATCGCCGTCATCGAGGACGGCCGCATCACGGAGCTGGGCAGCCACGACGAGCTGATGGGGAAAAACGGCGCCTATGCGGAGCTGGTGCGGACCCAGGAGCTGATCGGCCATGGAAAAGAGTAAGCTGCTGGACCGCTGCGGGGCCGAAGGGGAGGACCGGCTGCTGCTGGCCAAGGTCCTGGACCGGGCGGAGCAGGCGGAGAGCCGCAATATCCCCGCCTGGACGGACTTTCTCTCCCCCCAGCAGCAGGCCCAGGCCCAGGATCTGCTGCGCATGGCCGGGATCTCCGAGACCGCCTGGCTTCTCCAGGGGGGCTACCAGGGGGCGGAGCGGAACATCCTGCTGTTCCTGCCAGACTGGATGGAGCCGGAGACGGCGGAGAGCCCCCTCCAGTGCCTGCGGGCCGCCTTCCGGCCGGAGGACCGGCTGACCCACCGGGACATCCTGGGCAGCCTCATGGGCATGGGCATCGTCCGGGAGAAGGTGGGGGACATTCTCGTCTCCCCGGAGAGCGCAGACCTGATCGTGCTGGACACGGTGGCGGAGTTCCTGCTCTCCAGCTGGAACAGCGCCGGCCGGGCGAAGCTGACGGTGACGGAGATCCCCGCCGCCCATCTCCACATCCCCGAGGTGCGGTGCGAGGAGGTGCGGGACACGGTCAGCTCCCTGCGGCTGGATGCAGTGTGCGCCACCGGCTTCCGCATGGCCAGGGGCAAGGCGGCGGAGCTGGTTGCCTCGGGCCGGGTGCAGGTGAACTGGCGGCCGTGCACAAAAGCGGACAAGCTGCTCACGGCGGGGGACACGGTCTCCGCCCGGGGCTTTGGAAAATTTCAGCTGGCGGAGGTGGGCGGCGTCACGAAAAAGGGCCGCACCGCCATCGTGGTGAAGCGATACGTCTGAGAGGAGGATGCTGGATGCTGGAATACGAGTTTGAAGAGGTCGTCTGTGACGAGGTCTGCGGGTTCTACATGCGGGAGACCGCCGCCCATCAGAAGGTCATCCTCCGCCGGGCGGCGGATGGCTGGCGGTATGTGGGATGCATTCCCAAAAGTCAGCGCCGCCCTTACGGCTTTATCGAGAGCATCGACCTGGTATTCGAGCGCCAGCGGCCTGAGACCTGACAGGAGGATCGAAACATGGAGCAAAAGCAGATCGACCGCATCAACGAGTTGGCCCGGAAGGCCAAGACGCCGGAGGGCCTGACGGAGTGGGAGCGGATGGAGCAGGCGGCATTGCGGCGGGAGTACATCGACTCCGTGCTGGGGAACCTGAAGAGCCAGCTGGACCACACCTATGTGGTGGATGACCAGGGCAACAAGCGGAAGCTGAAGCAGAAGGAGGACTGAGTGCCGTGGCCGGAAAGAAACAGAAGCAGGAGGGCGTTGGTGCCTGGGTGGCCATCGTGATCCTCTTCGCCGTCGGCCTGTGGCCCATCGCCCTGGTGATGCTGCTGGTCAAGCTCTTCGGAAACGACGGGCAGAAGCGGCGGCAGGCCCCGCCCCCGCTGCAGACGGCGGTGCCGGAGCCGGCGGCCGCCGCTTCCGCCGGGGCCGCCGGCAGGACCAAAAAAGCCGTGCGCAGCGCCATGAAGTCCCCGGCGGTGAAGAAGTCCAACGCCAAGTGGCTGAAGATCATCGGCGCGGTGCTGGCGGTCTGCGGCCTGGCGGCCTGCTGGTCCCCCATCGACATGATGATCTGGCTGGGCCGCGTGGAGGTCTGGTATATCGAGGAGCTGCTGTGGGCCCTGGCCATCACTGCCGCCGGTGGGGCCATGTTCTGCAGCGGGGTATCCATCGACCGCAGCCTGAAGCGGTACAACAAGTATCTGGCCGTAGTGGGGAATTACGAGGCCATGGCCGTGGAGCAGCTGTGCCGCACCCTGGGCTATTCCAGGGACCGGGTGGAGAAGGACCTGCAGAAGATGATCGACAAGGGCTACTTCGGGGACGAGGCGTATCTGAACATGGAGCTGGGGTATCTCTTCCGCAGCGGCCAGGCGGACGCGGACCTGAAACAGAAGCGCCGGCAGGAGGAGGCGGCCGCGGCGCCGCCCTCCAAGGAGACGGAGGAGGGCTACTCCGGCATTCTGCGGAGGATCCGCCGGGCCAACGACGCCATCGCAGACCCGGGCCTCTCGGCCAAGATCGACCGGCTGGAGACCATCACCGCCAAGATCTTCCGGGCGGTGGAGGAGGACCCGAAGAAGCGGGGCCGGATCGACACCTTCCTGAACTACTATCTGCCCACCACCCAGAAACTGCTGGACTCCTATGCGGAGTTTGAGGCCGCCGGGGTGGAGGGAGAGAACCTCCGCCAGGCCAAGGCCCGGATCGAGTCCACCATGGACCTGATCGTCAAGGGCTTTGAGCACCAGCTGGACGAGCTGTACAAGGCCGATGCCATGGATGTGGACAGCGACATCCGGGTGATGGAGACCATGCTGGAGCGGGATACCGCCAGTGTGGAAAAGGACTTCGGCCTGGGGGAGTTCGCGGCAGAGCAGAAGCCGGAAGAGACGGAATAAAAAGAGGACCCGGCGCGGATTTCCGCGCCGGGTTTCTTTGTCCCGGGGACTTACTTCCCCCAGACGTCCGCTACCAGATTTTTGTACATCTCCACATAAAACAGGGAGTCCATGCCCATGGTGACGCTGTCGAAGCCCTCCGCAAACCGCTGGCGGCTGGCCGCTGCACTGCCGGTAAAGATGATGGACAGCTTGCCGCTGCGCCTGCAGGCCGCCTGGACCCGCAGAATGGCGTCATGGACCACCGGCGCGTCGAACTCGCCGGGATGGCCCAGGGCAATGGACAGGTCAAAGGGCCCCACAAAGATGCCGTCCACGCCGTCCATGGCGGTGATCTCCTCAATGTGCTCCAGGCAGCCCACGGTCTCGCACTGGGGCAGCAGCAGCGTCTCCCGGTTGCTGGTCTCCATATAGCCCGAAATGGAGGCCGCATGGGCGGCGTAGCCCCAGCCGCCGTCCCGGGTGGGGCAGAAGCCCCGGTTCCCCAGAGGGGCGAACTTGGCGTACCGGACCAGTTCCCGGACTTCCTCCACGGTCTCCACGCAGGGGACCACCACGCCCTGGGCACCCACGTCCAGCAGCCGCAGCACCGCCGTGCGGGAGATTTCATTGGCCCGGGCCAGGGCCGTCAGGCCCGCGCCCTGGGCGGCGGCGATCTGGGCGGCGGCGGATTCGATCCCGGCGGGGGAGTGCTCCGTGTCCACGATCACATAGTCCAGTCCGGTATAGCGCAGGCTCTCCACGGCCAGGGGGCTGCCGATGGCGGAGAAGGTCCCCAGGCTCTGGCGGCCCTGGCGAAATTTTTCTAAAACGGTATTTTCCATAGCATCCGATCCTCCTGAAAATCGATTGATTCTATTATACCCCCTGGAGGACGCCTGTCAATTCCGGAGCAGCGGGCAAAACCGTCCAAAAAACATGCTGAAAACAGCAGAAGGGTTGGCCTTTGGGCCAACCCTTCGTACTGATATGGAAAGTGCAGAAGGACCACTTACAGCTCGCAGAGCTTGAGGAGCTCCTCCCAGTTTCTGTCCACTTCCTTCTGGACCTCCTCGATCATCCACTCGTTGCCGGGCTTGAACATGTGGGCAAAACGGCCCTGCATCTTCAGGTACTCCTCCACCGGCAGCTTGTTCTTCGGCTTGTAGCTGAGGATGTACTTGCCCTCGACCACCTCATACAGCGGCCACACGCAGGTCTCCACCGCCATCTTGGTGACTTCCATCAGCTTCTCGCTGGGATACCGCCAGCCGCGGGGGCAGGGGGCCATCACGTTCAGAAACGCCGCGCCGGGGGTGTAGATGGCCTTGTGGGCCTTCTCCGTGATGTCCTTGAAGTTCCCGATGAACGTGGTCTGGGCCACATAGGGGATGCCGTGGGCCACCATGATCTTCGTCAGGTTCTTCTTCTGCTGCATCTTGCCGGGGATCACCGTGCCCTGGGGGGTCGTGGTGGTATCGGCAAAGTGGGGAGTGGAGGAGGAACGCTGGATGCCGGTGTTCATGTACGCCTCGTTGTCGTAGCAGACATACACCATGTCGTGGCCGCGCTCCATGGCGCCGGACAGGCTCTGGAAGCCGATGTCGTACGTGCCGCCGTCGCCGCCGAAGGCGATGAACTTGTACGTGTCATCCAGCTTGCCGCGCTTCTTCATGGCCCGGTACGCCGTCTCCACGCCGGACAGGGTGGCCGCCGCGTTCTCGAAGGCGTTGTGGATGAAGCTGTCCTTCCACGCCGTGTAGGGATACATGAAGGTGGAGACCTCCAGGCAGCTGGTAGCGGAGCACACCACCGCCTTGTCCTCCGGGTTCAGGGCACGCAGCACCGTCCGCACCGCGATGGGAGAGCCGCAGCCCGCGCACATTCTGTGGCCGCCGGACAGGCGGTCCTCTTTCATCAGATTTTCTTTCAGACTATATGCCATGACTGTTTTCCCTCCTTATTCCCGGACGTCCAGGTAGCGATAGGTCTCGCCCACCTGGCCGGTGGCCGCGATCTTCTCCAGCTCCGCGAACACGTGCTGGATGCTCTCCACCCGCACGTCGCGGCCGCCCAGGCCGTAGATGTAGTTGATGCCCTTGGGGCCGCTGATGCCCGCCGCGTACAGGCTGGCCGTGACTTCCGCGAACATGGGGCCGCAGTGGGCGTTGAAGCTGTCGTCCTTGTCCATCACGGCGAAGGCCTTCACGTTCTTCAGGGCCTCGCAGATGTCCTCGCTGGGGAAGGGACGGAAGGAGCGGACCTTGATCTGGCCCACCTTCTTGCCCTGGGCCCGCAGCTCGTTGATGGCCTCCTTGGCGGTGCCGGCGGAGGAGCCGATGATGACGATGGCCTCCTCGGCGTCGTCCATCATATAGGTCTCGATCAGGCCGTAGGTCCGGCCGGTCATCTCGCCGAACTCCTTGCCCACCTTGCGGATGACGTCCTTGGCGTCCAGCATGGCCTGGGCCTGCTGCCGCTTGGCCTCCATGTAATAGACGGGAGTGGCGTAGGCGCCCACGGCCATCTTCTCGTCCTTGTTCAGCAAATAATGGTCCGGCTTGTACTCGCCCACGAACTCACGGACCTTCTCCGTCTCCACCAGCTCGATGTTCTCGATGGCGTGGGAGGTGATGAAGCCGTCCTGGCACACCATGATGGGCAGGCTCACCGCCTCCGCGATCCGCATAGCCTGCAGGTAGTTGTCGTAGGCCTCCTGGTTCGTCTCCGCGAACAGCATCAGCCAGCCGGCGTCCCGCACGCCCATGGCGTCGGAGTGGTCGTTGTTGATGTTGATGGGGCCGCTCAGGGCACGGCAGCTCACCGCCAGGGTGATGGGCAGCCGGTCGGAGGCCGCCACATACAGCATCTCCGTCATGTAGCACAGGCCGCAGGAGGAGGTGGCGGAAATCGCACGGCAGCCGGCGGCCTCCGCGCCGATGCAGGTGGACATGGCGCTGTGCTCGCTCTCCACCGCGATGAACAGCGTGTCCACTTCCCCGTTGTCCACGTATGTAGAGAAGTACTGGGGGATCTCCGTGGACGGCGTGATGGGATACGCGCCCATCACATCCGGGTTGATCTGCTTCATGGCATAGGCCACTGCCTCATTGCCGGAAAGTCTTTCTCTGATTCCCATTGTTCCTTCCCCTCCTTATTTCTCGTCCTTGACCATGGTGATGGCCCCGAAGGGGCAGGTGTTGGCGCAGATGCCGCAGCCCTTGCAGAAGAAGTAGTCGAAGTCCTCCCGCTTGCCCTCCTGGTTCACCGGGATGGACATATCCGGGCACACCGGCGCGCACAGCAGGCACTGTTTGCACTTGTCCCAGTCGATCACGGGCTTCATGGTCCGCCAGTCGCCGGTCTCCACCACGCTGGACGTGCCGCCCTCATAAATGTTGCAGCCCGGGGTGATGTCCTTCCAGGTCACGTCCGGGGTCATATCCTTCGCCAGATGGCTCATCCTACCTGCACCTCCTCCAGAGATCTCTTCAGCGCCCGCATGTTGCCCTCGATGACCTGGGGCTTGCTGGCGAACTTGTGCTTGAAGGAACCCTCCATGTCCTTGATGAACTCCTCCTCGCCGATGACGCCGGACACCTTGACGATGGCGGCCAGCATGGGAGTGTTGGGGAAGTTCTTGCCCAGCTCCTCTTCGGAAATCTTGCCGGCGTCGATGGTGCAGACCCGGCCCTCGTAGCCCTTCAGCAGGGGCCGCAGCTCGGCGGGGGACTTGCTGGAGTTGATGACGATGGCGCCTTCCTTTTTCAGGCCGGCGGTCACGTCCACGGCGGAGAGTAGGGTCTCATCCACGACCACCACGTAGTCCGGGAAGTAGATGTTGGAGTGGACGGTGCTCCGTTCCGAGCTGATCCGGTTGTAGGCGGTGATGGGCGCGCCCATGCGCTCCGGACCGTACTCCGGGAAGCCCTGGACATACTTGCCCGTGTTGAACGCCGCGTCCGCCAGCAGCAGGGACGCCGTCTTGGCGCCCTGGCCGCCACGGCCGTGCCATCGGATCTCTACAATGTCTTTCATGCTTGATCCTCCTCGTTCGGTTTGGCCCCAGGTGGGGGCCGTCTCGAAATTTGCCGTTTTGAGTGCTTGTCAGCATGTATAGTATAGTCCTTTTCTGCGAGGTATGTCAATTCTATAACAAATTAGGCAGTATAGAAATCTGTGAATGCCAGTGGCATCTTTTTGTTATAAGTGCGCAAAGGGATGAGCGCCGCATTCTGCATTCCTGCTTTTTTGCACAAAAAAGGAGCTGTTTTTTCGGCGCTTTGCTTGCTGCAACAGGCAGACGCCAGTCTGACCGCCCGACCGGGCGGCCGCAGGGCGGGCGAAGAACGGCTCCCGGCACCGCTGTGGGCGCCGGGAGCCGCGGGATGTACTTGGAATCTGTTTACCGGGCCGCCTGGAGCAGCTTTTCCGCAATGACCTCCACATCTTCGCCGGAGGCCACAAAGTCCATGACATTGGGCAGGGAGAGGGAGCGGCGCAGCAGCGCCGTGTAGTAGCGCATCGCCCATTCCCGGCCGGTGACGGAGCAGTGCTGGATGATTTCCACCAGCTCCACCAGTTCCTCCCGGGACAGGTCGGGGACGCAGGGCGGCTCCGGTGCCAGCGTGAGCCGGGCCAGCGTGTCCAGGTCCGTCCAGCTCCAGTATTCCGCAAATTCCACCTCGGTGTGGGCTTTGCCGGTGAGAGCGGCCAGGTCCTCCAGCTCCGCGCCGGCGGTGCCGGGTTCCTTGTCCGCAATGGCCGCGATCAGGGCCTCCACTGCGTCCAGTTTGCCTTCGTCGATTCGGGGAAACTCCAGTGCCTTTCTCATGGTGCGCCTCCTCTGAAATCTTAGCGTTTTCTTAACTCTACCAGAGTTTTGCAAGTTTGCCAAGACTAATTCAATGCACGAGGTCCGTAAACCGGACCTTGCATTTGGGGGCGAGGTGTGCTATACTGCATAATCTGAAAACAATTCTCATTTTCAAAGGAGATCAGACTGTGAAAAAGCGTATTCGGTTGTGTGCCGCGCTGGCGCTGGTGTTTCTGCTGACCGCCTGCGGACAGGCTCCGGCGGAGCATGGGGGGGAAGAGCGGCTGACAGTGGTGGCCACGGTATTCCCCGCCTATGACTTCGCCCGGGCCGCCGGGGGAGAGCTGGCAGAGGTGCGGCTCCTGCTGCCGCCGGGGGCGGAGAGCCACTCCTATGAGCCCACCCCGGCGGACATTCTGGCAGTGCAGGAGTGCGATCTCTTCCTCTATCTGGGCGGAGAATCCGACGCCTGGGTGGAGACGATCCTGGAGTCCGTGGACATGCAGGGCGAGGCTCTGCGGATGGTGGACTGCGTGGACCTGCTGGAGGAGGAGACGGTGGAGGGCATGGAAGACCACGAGGACCATGACCATGATCATGAGGAGGGGCCCGGCCTGGGAGAAGTGGTGGGCTACGACGAGCACGTGTGGACCTCTCCGAAAAATGCCGCCGCCATCACCCGGGCAGTGGGGGACAAGCTGGCGGAGTTGGACCCGGCCAACGCCGGGACTTACGCCGCCAACACGGAGGACTACGCCGCCCGGATCGAGGCCCTGGACCGGGAATTCGCGGACTTCTTCGCCGGAGTGGAGGACCGGACCATGGTGTTCGGGGACCGCTTCCCCCTGCGGTACTTCGCGGAGGAGTTCGACATCGACTACTACGCCGCCTTCCCCGGGTGCAGCACCCAGACGGAACCCTCGGCGGCCACCATCGCCTTCCTGACGGACAAGGTGCGGGAAGAGGGGATCCCCACGGTCTGGTACATCGAGTTCTCCAACCATCTGGTGGCGGACAGCATTGCGGAGGCAGCAGGCGTCAAGACGGCCCTGTTCCACACCTGCCACAACGTATCCGCGGATGAGCTGGAGGCGGGGGTCACTTACGTGTCCCTGATGGAGCAGAACCTGAAGACCCTGCGGGAGAATCTGTGATCTGAAAAGAGTGCCGGGGCTGCGGCGGATGCCGCAGCCCCGGCTTTTTTATGCGAAACGGCGGAGAAGCCTTTGACAGGGGCACGCTTCCGCCGTATCATAGGGGTCAGAGAGGAGAGATGGTATGCTGGCTTATACCTATTTAGAAAAAGGAACCTTCCGGCTGACGGACAAGCCGAAGCCTGTGCTGCGGGACCCCGGAGACGCGCTGGTCCGGGTGACGCTGTCCAGCATCTGCACCAGCGACCTGCACATCAAGCACGGCTCCGTGCCCCGGGCGGTGCCCGGCATCACCGTGGGCCATGAGATGGTGGGTGTGGTGGAATCAGTGGGATCTGGCGTCCGGACAGTCCGTCCCGGCGACCGGGTGAGCGTGAATGTGGAGACGTTCTGCGGTGAGTGCTTCTTCTGCCGCCACGGGTATGTGAACAACTGCACGGACCCCAGCGGCGGCTGGGCCCTGGGCTGCCGGATCGACGGGGGACAGGCGGAATACGTCCGGGTGCCCTACGCGGACCAGGGCCTGACGAAAATCCCGGAGAGCGTTACGGACCGGCAGGCGCTGTTCGCCGGCGACATCCTGGCCACCGGCTTCTGGGCGGCCCGCATCGCGGAGATCGGGCCGGAGGACACGGTGCTGATTCTGGGAGCGGGCCCCACAGGCATCTGCACACTGCTGTGCGTGCTGCTGAAAGAGCCTAAGCAGGTCATCGTCTGCGAAAAGGACCCGGCGCGTCTCCAGTTTGTCCGGGAGCACTATCCCCAGGTACTGACGGTGGGGCCGGAGGAGGTGCTGGCCTTCACACAGGCCCACAGCGGCCACGGCGGCGCGGACCGGGTGCTGGAGGTGGCCGGGGCGGAGGAGACCTTCCGCCTGGCCTGGCAATGTGCCCGCCCCAATGCGGTGGTGACAGTGGTGGCTCTTTACGACGGGCCCCAGATCCTGCCCCTGCCGGAGATGTACGGGAAGAATCTCACTTTCAAAACCGGCGGCGTGGACGGCTGCGACGGCCGGGAGATTCTGGACCTGATCGCGGCGGGAAAGCTGGACACCACGCCCCTCATCACCCACACCGTGCCTCTGCGGGATATCGCGGCGGCCTATGACCTGTTCGAGCACCGGCGGGACGGCGTCATCAAGGTGGCGGTGGACTGCAGCATGGCGTGAGGACAGCAGGACAACAGCTCCGAAGAGACAGAGAGGAGAGAGGCAGATGGATGATGGGATGCAGTGGCTGGTGGGAACGGTCCTGTCGGCGGTGATCTCCAGCGTGATGACCGTGGGCTTCCTGTCCGCGCTTGTGACACGGCTGCAGATCCGGATCGACCACCGGAACAACGGGATCAAGCGGGTCTATGCCCCGGGGGAGCACAGCCGGGCGCTGAAAAAGCAGCTGGCAGAGGCGCGGGCGATCCAGCTTCTGACATTGTCCGGCTATGGGTTCACCCATGCGTACAGACGCATCCTGACCGACTGCGTGGCCAGGGGCGGGACAGTGGAATATCTGCTGGCGCAGCCCGGAACCGCCTATATGAAAGACGCGGCGGAGATCGAGGGCAGAGGGGCGGACTCCATCTCCGAGGAGGTCGGGGAGACCCTGAAGCTGCTGGAGGCTATCCGGCGGGACGCCGCGGAAAAGGCCGGGCAGCAGAGAGCGGAGCCGGGCAGAGTCCTCGTCAGGTATTTTCACACGGAGATGCGCGAACAGCTGATCCTCTGCACGGATCAAAGCGGGCGGCGCACAGCCTGGCTGTCGCTGCTGATCCCGCCGCTTCCGGCGCTGGAGTGCAACATGATCGAGTACAGGGACGCGGAGGACTGCGTGGATTATTTTGAGGCCGTGAAGAGGCGCAGCGAGCCTTGCCCGGCGGTCGTCCCCCGCGGGACGCACGGAGCGGACTGAGGCACCGGGCGCGGGCCGGTCCTCACCAGGCTATGCGGCGGTACTCGATGGCCCGGCACTGGCGGACCACTTGGGCACAGAGATCGTTGTAAAATTGGAGATACTGCTTCTTGGCCTGGCGCTGGGCGCGCTGCTTCTCCTGAAACAGCCGCCACTGGGGACAGGTCTTGTGGCAGCCCTCCCGGTAGGACGGACAGCCGGTTTGGCAGGGCAGCATGGGACATCACTCCGAACTCGGATATTCTCCGCCCGGACACGGCCGGGGCGGGACTCTGCTGTCAGTGTAGTCCTTTGGCCGACGGCCTGCCACCTTGAAATGGTAAAGCGGGGGTAAAACCTCTGCGCAGGCGGAGAAAACAGGACTTGACAACCCCTGCGGCGCATGGTAAAGTATTGCCTGTTCATCGGAGGGCTTGTGGCCGCAGTCACAAAGCCGGATAAGATGCTGGGGGCGCCCGGTTTCTTGTCCGGCTTTTTTTTCGCGCCCTCCCGGAGTTGAGGAGGGGCATATGGAAACAGAACAGACCTTTACACGGGGGCCGATCCTGTCGACCCTGCTGAAATTCGCCCTGCCGGTGCTGCTGGCCCTGCTGCTGCAGGCCATGTACGGTGCAGTGGACCTGCAGGTGGTGGGCAAATTCGGCACCGCGGCGGACATCTCGGCCGTCTCCACCGGCAGCCAGATCATGCAGACCGTGACCATCGTCATCACGGGCCTGGCCATGGGCATCACGGTCTTGCTGGGACAGAAGATCGGCGAGGACAAGCCGGAGGAGGCGGGGGCGGCTGTGGGCAGCGGCATCTGCCTGTTCCTGGCGGTGGCAGTGGTTGCCACAGTGGCGCTGGAGCTGGCGGCACCTCAGCTGGCAATGCTGATGCACGCCCCGGCGGACGCCTTTGACGGCACGGTGGAATATGTGCGGATCTGCTCCGGCGGCGCGGTGTTCATCGTGGCCTACAACCTTTTGGGCAGCATCTTCCGGGGGATCGGAGATTCCCGGGTGCCGCTGATTACCGTGCTGATCGCCTGTATTCTGAATATCGGCGGCGACCTGCTGCTGGTGGGAGGCTTCGGCCTGAATGTGGCCGGCGCAGCCATCGCCACAGTCTTTGCCCAGGCCATGAGCGTGGCGCTGTCCCTGCTGCTGATCCGGCGAAAGCGTCTGGCCTTCACGCTCCGGCGGCAGGACATCCGGTTCAACGGTGCCATCATTGGACGGATTTTGAAGCTGGGCAGCCCGGTGGCGCTTCAGGACCTGCTGGTGAATATCACCTTCCTGGTAATCATCGCCATCGCAAATTCCATGGGCACCATTCCCTCCGCCGGGGTGGGCGTGGCGGAGAAGCTGTGCGCCTTCGTCATGCTGGTGCCCTCCGCCTATATGCAGTCCATGTCCGCCTTCGTGGCGCAGAACATCGGCGCCGGACTGGAGACCAGGGCCCGGCGGGCGCTGCTGTACGGCGTGCTGTCCTCCCTGATGGCGGGCCTCCTCATGGGCTGGGCGGCCTTCTTTCACGGGGATGTGCTGGCGGGTATTTTCGCGGACGACCCGGCGGTGATCGCCGCCGCCTGGGAGTATCTCAAGGCCTACGCCATCGACTGTCTGCTCACCAGTTTCCTGTTCTGCTTTGTGGGCTTTTTCAACGGCTGCGGGCAGACGCTGTTCGTCATGGCGCAAGGAATGGTCGGGGCCCTGGGGGGCCGGCTGCCGGTGGCGCTGCTGGTGAGCCGGGCGGCGGACAGCTCTCTGTTCCATCTGGGGCTGGCCATCCCTGCCTCCACGGTGGTGCAGATTTTCCTGTGTGGAATCTGGTACCTGCGGCGCTCCCACCGGCTGAACCGGCTGGGGCTGATACGGAAATAAAAAGATGCCCCGGCACCTTCGTGCCGGGGCTTTCCAGCGTGCCTGTCCGCAGGCAGCGGGACGGAATCATTGGAGTGCAGGACAGAAGACCTGCACTTGTCCCTTTGCCGGGCAGGCTCAGTAGTTCCGCTCCATCTCCTGGATCTGCTGGTACAACCAGTCGTTGACGGGGACGGGAATGCCGTGCTTGGCGGCCAGTCGGCGGATGGTGCCTGCAAACAGCTCCACCTCGCTCTTCCGGTGGTTCTTGCCGTCCTGCCGCATGGAGGTCTCGCCGTCGGAGGGTAGGTGGTCGATGATGTCCACCCATGCGGCCACGTCCTTCTCAGAGAGCGGGACGCCCTCCGCATTGGCCACGGCGGCCACCTCCCGCATGGCGCCGATCATGGTGTCCCGGGGCTTTCCGGGCACCTGCAGCGGGCCGTAATCGCACTGGAACACCAGGGCGGCCTGGTTGCAGCCGGTGTTGCACAGCAGCTTGCTCCACATGTGGGTGCGGATGTCCGCAGGCACGACATAGGGGAAGCCGATGCTGTCAAAAAACGCGGTGAGCCGCTGGAGGCGGCCGGTGTCCTCCCCGGCGGGGACGCCCACCGCCAGCTCCCCGATGGGGTCGCAGATGACGCGGTTGCCCTCCTTCTTGGCGGCCATCCGCTCTGCTACGCACCAGACCACATGTTCCGGACCGAAGGCCTCTCCCAGGATCTCCTCGCTGGAGATGCCGTTGAGGACGGAGATCACGAGCGTGTCCGGTCCCACCAGGTGGCGGCAGGTCTCGATGGCATCCTGCAGACCGCCGAACTTGACGGCGAACAGCAGCAGGTCCACCGGCTCCGTGCGGGCGGCGGCATCGGTGTAATTGAAGTCACAGGGTTCGCCGTTGTACCAAAAGCCCTGCTCCCGGTAGCGGGCGATCCGTGCGCCGTCCGCCAGAACGGGGACTCGCTCCTTGCCGAGCGCCCGTGTGAAGAGCGTGGCGTACAGGACGCCCAGGGAACCCAGGCCGATGACGCCGGCCGTTTGAATGGGTTTCATCAATCATTCCTCCTGTTCATCAAAACAGGGCGGCGGAATGCTCCGCCGCCCCTGTTGTTTACGCGATCCGAGCCAGCCACCGCAGATCGTAGGGCTCAAACACGACCTTTTCATAGGCGTCCACGTCCAAGGGAGTGCCGTCCCAGTCGGAGTGGATGTCGCCGTTCTGCTTGATGAGAATGTCGTAGAGGATGTCGTAGGTGACGCCGCTCACCGGGTCCGTCTCCACGATGGTGGAGTAGGGCAGGGTCTTGTGGTATGTCAGCTCCATGCCCTTGTAGTCGAAGTGGAAGCCGCAGCGCATCCGGCAGCCGTCCAGCCCCGTGTACCGGGCCACCTTCTTCAGGTCCTGGAGGATTTTGTCACCCTCCTCCTCATAGAGGTTCTCCGGCGTGGTGGCGGTGTAGTCGAACCGGAACTGGATGGAGGCGCCGGGGAGCTTGCGGAACCGCTCCATATAGGGCACCAGCTGCTCGGCGGGATAGTTCTTGTACAGCACGCAGTTCACCCGGAAGGGCACCGGCAGCTTGGCAAGCAGGCCGTCGTTGGATTCCACCACATAGTGCTGCATGTGGCGGGAGACGTTGATGCAGGTGATCTTGTGTTTGTTCCGCTCCGCAAACGCCAGGATGTCCGCCTCGGACTGGTGCTCAGAGACGGGAAGGGTGGTGTTGATATACACCTTGTGGGTGGTGGGGATTTTGTCCAGCATCACCTGGAGGGACTCCAGGTTGGCGAAGGGCTCACCCCCGGTGAAGACGAAGTCGCAGTAGGGCGTGATGGCGTCCATCCGCTCGATGCTCCGGCAGATCTTCTCCAGGGAAAACCCTGTCATATCCGCGTACTCGCCTTTATTGATGCAGAAGGGGCAGTGGTTCTTGCAGTCGTAGGGGACGAAGATCGTCACCGTGGCGCCGCCCTCCCGCGTCTTGTAGGGATGTTTCATATCGACCGGCCTTTCAGAGTAAAATGGAAAATCCGTGAAAAAATGGTCTCCAAAAACCGCGTTGAAGGTCTTGCAGACAGTATTATATTTTAAAGGATTTTTCAACAGAGGTCAAGAGTAAAAGGGAAATTCCCCGTGGGAAACTCCGAAAAAAACGCTGGGACTTCTGGAAAACCTGCACAAATCCCGCCTACAGCATCAACCGGCGGAAAGACGCCGGCGAAGGCGGGGCTGTACATTTCCCGGAGAAAATGCTATAATAACAAACTATGCAATTCTGTTTCAAGAGAGGAGGCGGACCCATGGAGATCCTGCAGGGGCTGCTGGACAACCTGACGGCCCTGCTGGCGGCACATCCGCTGGCGGGGGAGTGGTATATGGCCTTCGTGCGCTTTCTGTTTCCGGCTCTGGCCGTGCTGATCCTGTACCGGGCGGTCCGCTCCCTGCTGCGGATCCCCCACACGCCGGAGAACTGGGGCCAGCTGAGCCTGCCAAACGGCACGTCCCTGCCCCTGACCCACTGGGAGAACATCCTGGGCCGGAGCAAGACGGCGGACATCTATCTGAACTATCCCAGCATCTCCCGGCAGCACGCCGCCCTCTGCCGGGGCGAGGATGAGAACTGGACGCTGTACGACCTGGGGTCCAAGGGCGGCACGGCGGTGAACAGGGAGAAGGTGGAGTCCTCCGTTCCCGTGAAGCTGGGGGACACCATCACCCTGGGGGGCGTGCCGCTGATCTTCCTGCCCCAGACCGTGGCGGAGCGGGAGGAGCAGGAGGCGAAGCGCCGGGCGGAGCGCCCCGCCGCCATCTGGCCCTCCTTCCTGTGGCTGACGGTGTTTCAGGTGCTGGCCTGTTTGCAGCTGATCGTGGCCGCCGGGACGGAGGCCACCATTGCCATCCCCCTGGCCTTCCTGGGGCTGACGGTTCTGATGTGGCTCTATTACGCGGCCCTGCGGGCCACCCGCTGCGTGGGCTTTGAGATGGAGACCATCGCCTTCTTCCTCTCCACGCTGTCGTTGTCCATCACTGCCTCCAGTGCCCAGAGCAGTCTCTTCAAGCAGTTTCTGGCCATTTTGCTGGGGCTGGCGCTGTTTCTGGTGCTGGGGCTGTTCCTGCGGGATCTCTCCAGGGTGCAGAAGAACCGCTGGCTCATGGCGGCCGCCGCCATCGGCCTGCTGGGCATCACCCTGGTGATCGGCAACTCCAAATACGGCGCCGTCAACTGGATCTCCATCGGCGGCATGTCTTTCCAGCCGTCGGAGATCGCCAAAATCTGCTATATCTTCGCCGGCGCCGCCACGCTGGAGCGGCTGTTCCACAAGCGGAACCTGACCCTCTTCATCGTGCTGACCGGCCTCTGCATCGGCCTGCTGGGCCTGATGAGCGACTTCGGCACCGCGGCCATCTTCTTCGTCACCTTCCTGGTGATCGCCTACATGCGGTCCGGGGACTTCGCCACGCTGTCCCTGATCTGCGGCGGCGCGGTGTTCGGGGCGGGCATCATTTTGAAGTTCAAGCCCTATATCCTCAGCCGCTTCGCCTCCTGGGGCCACGCCTGGGAGGCCGCCTCCACCACCGGTTACCAGCAGACCCGCACCATGTCCGCCGCCGCCTCCGGGGGCCTTTTGGGCATGGGGGCCGGCAACGGCTGGCTCCACAACGTGGCGGCGGCAGACACGGATCTGGTGTTCGGCATGCTGTGCGAGGAGTGGGGGCTGCTGATCGCCGTGCTGGCCGTCGGGGCCATCATCACATTGGCCTTTTTCGCTGCCCGGGCCTGCCGGGTGGGCCGGTCCAGCTTCTACACCATCGCCGCCTGCGCGGCATCGTCCCTGCTGGTGTTCCAGACCTGCCTGAACGTGTTCGGCTCCGTGGACCTGCTGCCTCTCACCGGCGTCACGTTCCCCTTCGTTTCCAACGGCGGCTCCGCCATGATGTCCGCCTGGGGGCTCCTAGCCTATCTGAAGGCCACGGATACCCGGGAGAACGCCAGCTTCGCCATCGCCCGGAAGCACCAGAGGCGTCTGACCCAGGCGGCCCGCCGGCGGGCGGAGCCGATAAGGGACCCCTTCGGCACGGAAAAGGAGGAACGCCATGAAGAAAATTGAGCGGCGGGCCTTTGTCTGTCTGGCCCTGGCGCTGCTGCTGGCGGCGGGGCTGGGATTCTTCCTGGTGAAATACTTCCTGGACGGTGGCAGCTGGGCGTCCTCCGCCTTCAACCGCCACCTGTACAACAGCAGCGGCCAGCTTGCCAGCGGCACGGTGCTGGACCGGGACGGGGACGTGCTCTCCGAAGTGGTGGACGGACGGCGCACCTATTACGACAACGCCACCGTCCGCAAGGCCACCCTCCACGCGGTGGGGGACCTGCAGGGCAACATCGGCACCGGGGCCCTGAACGCCTTTGCCGACAAGCTGACGGGGTACAGCCTGCTGAACGGCGCCTTCGGCGCCCAGCGGGGGAACGACCTGTATCTGACCATCGACGCCCGGTATAACTACACCGCCTACGAGGCGCTTGGCGGCAAGTCCGGCACCGTGGCAGTCTACAACTACGAGACCGGAGAGATTCTGTGCATGGTCTCCGCCCCCAGCTACGACCCCCTGAACGTGCCGGAGGACATCGCCACCAATGACCGGTACGAGGGCGCCTATCTGAACCGCTTCCTGTCCTCTACCTTCACGCCGGGGTCCGTCTACAAGACCGTCACCCTGGCGGCGGCTCTGGAGGAGATCCCAGACCTGGCGGAGCGGACCTGGACCTGCTCCGGCAGCGTCCAGATGGGGGACGAGACCATCATCTGCTCCGGCACCCACGGGGAGCAGGACATCGCCTCCGCCTTCGCCAACAGTTGCAACGTGGCCTTTGCCCAGATCGCCCAGGAGCTGGGGGCGGACACCCTGGAGAAGTACACGAAGCAGGCGGGCCTGACCGACAGCTATTCCATCAGCGGCCTGCCCACGGCAAAGGGCTCCTTTGACTTTGACAACATCACCGACGGCCAGCTGGGCTGGGCCGCCGTGGGCCAGTACCACGACCAGGTGAACCCGGCGGCGCTGATGATCTATATGGGCGCCATCGCAAACGGCGGCAAGGCGGCGGAGCCGTACCTGATCCTCCGGACCGAGAGCGCCCTGGGGCTGCCGTCCCTGCCCCACTTCACCACCAGGACCGGCACGCTGATCTCCGCCGACACGGCGGCCACCCTGGCGGACCTGATGGCGGGCAACGTGGAGCGGACCTACGGCGCCAGCCGCTTCCCCAATATGGACATCTGCGCCAAGTCCGGCACCGCCGAGGTGGGAGAGGGGCAGACGCCCCACGCCTGGTTTGCCGGTTTTCTGCGGGGGGAGGAGACGCCCTATGCCTTCGTGGTGCTGGTGGAAAACGGCGGCGGCGGGTCCTCTGTGGCGGGCAGCGTGGCCGCCAAGGTGCTGGATGTGATCGTCAACGGATATTGATACGAAAGCGGGAGCAAGATGAACGACAAGAAAAAGGGTCTGCTGTTCCAGACCAAGAAACAGATGAACAACGGAGCCATCGCCACGGGACTGGGATTCGGGCTGTACCTGGTCCTGCTGGTGCTGGGGCTGGAGCTGCCGGCAGATCTGGTGGCCATTGCCTTCAGCGTGGTGGGGATTTTCAACTCCCTCTCCGTGCTGGAGGGGCGGCGCAAGGACAAGGAGGACATCTCCTACAATCTGCTGTGGGGGCAGCTGGCGCTGACCATCTTCCTGGTGGCCTGCGCGGTGTTGGCCGTCAAGCAGCGGCTGGGGCTGTAAAAGGAAAAGCGGCGGGAATCCATCGGATTCCCGCCGCTTTTTTCTTATTCTGAAACGGTCTCCTCTTCCAGAGCGGGAGGCGCTTCCACCGGCGCGGCTCCGCCCTCCGGCAGCAGCTGGCGCTTGACCTTTTTCATGGCCCACAGGAAGCAGACCACGTGGACGCCGAAGGTGATGACCCAGCTGATGGGATAGGACCAGTAGATCATCTGGATGGTGTGGAACTGGGGCAGCTGGAAAATGGTGGCGATCCACAGCAGCCGCAGGCCGCAGGCGCCCACCAGGGATACCAGCATGGGCATGACGGAATAGCCGATGCCGCGCAGGCCGCCCACCATCACGTCCATCATGCCGCAGAGGGCATAAGTGGTGCAGACGATGCCCATCCGCACCAGTCCGGCCTCGATGACCGGGGGGCTGGTGGTGTAGATGGAGAGCAGCACCCGGCCTGCCAGCGTGGCGGCGTTGCCCAGCACCAGCCCCACCACCAGCACGCAGCCCTGGGCGCGGATCATGATCTTGCGGATGCGGTGGTAGTTGCCGGCGCCGTAGTTCTGGCTGGTGAAGGAAATGGTGGCCTGATACATGGCGTTCATGGACACGTACACGAACTGCTCGATGTTGGCGGCGGCGGAGTTGCCGGCCATGATGACCTCACCGAAGGTATTGACGGAGGACTGGATCACCACATTGGACAGGGAGAAGAGAATCCCCTGGAATCCGGCGGGCAGGCCGATGCGGAGGATCTGCCGCATGGTCTGGGGGTGGAGCCGCATCTTCTTGAGATCCAGGTGCAGCGGGCCGGTGTCCTTCACCATGCAGCGGAGCACCAGGGAGGCGGAGATGCACTGGGAGATCACGGTGGCGATGGCCACGCCCGCCACGTCCAGCTTGCAGACGATGACGAAGAAGAGATTCAGCACGATGTTGACGACCCCAGCCAGGGAGAGGAAGTACAGCGGCCGCTGGGTGTCGCCCTCCGCCCGCAGCAGGGCGGCGCCGAAGTTGTAGACCATGGTGGCGGTCATGCCCAGGAAGTAGATCCGCAGATACAGCGTGGCCAGATCCAACACGTTCTCCGGGGTTTGCATCCACACCAGGATGGTCCGGGCGCCGAAAACGCCCACCACTGTCAGCAGCAGGCCGCTGATGATGCTCAGCAGGATGGAGGTGTGGACCACCCGGTGGAGCTCATCTCTGTCCCGGGCGCCGTAGTATTTGGCCGCCAGGGTGTTGGCACCCACGGCCAGGCCCACAAACAGGTTGGTCAGCAGGCCGATCAGCGCGGAGTTGGATCCCACTGCCGCAAGGGAGTTGTCCCCGGCCCAGCGGCCCACCACCACGATATCCGCCGCGTTGAACAGCAGCTGCAGTACGCTGGAGCACATCAGCGGGATGGAGAACCGCAGCATCTTGGAGAGAATGGGGCCGTTGCACATGTCGATCTCATAATGAGTCCGCTGCTTGCCTGCCATGTCAGAAAACCTCGTACATATCCCAGAATTTGCGCCGTATGACGCAAGCCATATTCTAGCACGGAGAATCTGGAAATGCTACTGGTTTCCGCGAAAAATTTTACACGATTTTAACATTGGAAATCCTCAAAAAGCTGTGCCGGAGAGACAAAGCCTCTCCGGCACAAGCGGATTCAAGGGGGATCACCTTAGAAAGCAGGTACCACAGCGCCGTCGAAGGTCTCGGTGATGTAGTCCCGGATGGTGTCGGAGTGGAGAGCCTCCACCAGGGCCTGGATAGCCTCGTTGTTCTCATTGCCCTCCTTCACCACCAGCACGTTGACATAGGGAGAGTCGCTGGACTCGATGGCCAGGGCGTCCGTGGTGGGGTTCAGGCCGGCGCCCAGGGCGTAGTTGGAGTTGATGACGGCCAGATCCACGTCCGCCAGCACGCTGGGGATGGTGGCAGCCTCCAGCTCCTGAAACTCCAGATTCTTGGGATTGTCCACGATGTTGTTGGGGGTGGCGGTCAGGTTGGAGCTGTCATCCAGGGTGATCAGGCCCTGGGCCTCCAGCAGCAGAAGGGCGCGGCCCTCGTTGGTGGCGTCGTTGGGGATGGCGATGACGGCGCCGTCGGCCAGCTCCTCCAGAGAGGCCGTCTTGCCGGCATAGACGCCCATGGGCTCGATATGGACGGAGGCTACGTCTACCAGATGGGTGCCGCGGGTCTCATTGAACTCCTCCAGATAGGGGATGTGCTGAAAGTAGTTGGCGTCCTCGTCGCCGTCCTCCACGGCAGTGTTGGGCACCACATAGTCGCTGTACTCATTGACCACCAGCTCGATGCCCTGCTCCGCCAGGATGGGCACGCACTGGTTCAGAATCTCGGCGTGGGGGGTGGGGGAGGCGGCCACCGTCAGGGTGACGGTCTCAGCGGCATCGCCGCTCTCCTCGGCGGCGCCGTCATCAGCGGAACTGCTGTCATCGGCGGAGCCGCCGCAGGCGGCCAGGGACAGGCACAGGGTCAGGCCCAGCAGCAGGGCCAGCAGCTTCTTTTTCATGTTTCGTTCCTCCAATAAAATATCATTTATGATGTATTTCAAACGCTTGCCGGATTTCCAAGAGACAAACGATGAAAACGCCGGGGGTCACTTGGTATGGGCAAAGCGGGCCAGCAGATCGAGGGGGCCGGATTTTTTGGCACCGGACGTCTGGTCCAGCCGCTTGTCGATGCGCCGGGACAGCCAGTTGAAAATCAGCTGGACCACCTGCACCAGAATGATCAGGAATACCACCGTCACCCACATGACGGAGGTGATGCCCCGCTGGTGGCCGTACCGGACGGCGATGTCGCCCAGGCCGCCGGCGCCCACGGTGCCGGCGATGGCGGTATAGGCCAGAATCGTCACCAGGGAGATGGCGCCCCCCAGGATCAGAGAGGGCTTCGCCTCCGGCAGGTACACCTTCCAGACGATCTGGAGGGTGGAGGCGCCCATGGACTGGGCGGCCTCGACCACACCGGCGTCCACCTCATTCAGGGAGGTCTCCACCATTCGGGCGATGAAGGGGGCGGCGGACACCACCAGAGGCACGATGGCGCCCTTGACGCCGATGGTGGTCCCCACCACCAGGCGGGTGAAGGGCATGATGGCCACCATCAGGATGATGAAGGGGACGGACCGGCCGATGTTGACAATCCAGTCCAGCACCCGGTAGACGCCCCGGTGGGGCCGGATGCCGTGGGGCTGGGTCAGGATCAGGGCCACCCCCAGAGGGAGGCCGATCAGATAGGCGAATGCGGTGGAAATCACCACCATCACCAGGGTGTCCCAGACACCGTCTGTCAGCACATTGCCGTATTCGGCCCAGAAGGCCGCGATGGACTCAAACATGGTACTCCACCTCCTCCGCAGAGACATTGGGCTGCGCCCGGATATAGCTGAGAGCTTTGGCTGCCTCGTTGGGGTCGTCCGGCAGCCCCAGCAGCATGGTGCCGAAGGCCCTGCCCTCGATGTTGCGGGTGTCGGCGCCCAGAATATTGACCTTGACCCCCAGGTCGATGGCGAGAGACGCGATCAGGGGCTGGTATGCCGTGCCGCCGTTGAAGGCCACGCGGACGGCGTGAGTGCCCGCCGGATACTGTTCCAGGCTGACGCCGCCGGGGTACACCAGCCGCCGGGCCGCGTCCGTGTGGGGATTGGAGAAGATGTCCTCCACCTTGCCCTGTTCAGCCATCACGCCGCCGTCCAGGATCGCCACCCGGGAGCAGATCTCCTCGATGACGCTCATCTGGTGGGTGATGACCACCACGGTGACCCCCAGCTTTTCATTCAGGTCCTTCAGCAAGGCCAGGATGGAGGCGGTGGTGGTGGGGTCCAGGGCGGAGGTGGCCTCGTCGCACAGCAGGACCTTGGGGTCCGTTGCCAGGGCCCGGGCGATGGCCACCCGCTGCTTCTGCCCGCCGGAGAGCTGGGAGGGATAGGCGTCCGCCTTCTCCCGCAGGCCCACCAGGTCCAGCAGCTCCAGGGCCCGCTTTCTGGCCTGGGCGGCGGGGGTGCCGCTGAGCTCCATGGGGAAGCAGACGTTTTTCAGCACCGTCCGCTGCATCAGCAGGTTGAAGCTCTGGAAGATCATGGTGACGTTCCGACGGGCCAGCCGCAGCTCTTTTTCGCTGAGGGCCGTCATATCCTTCCCGTCCACGATCACGGTGCCGGAGGTGGGGCGCTCCAGCAGGTTCATGCACCGCACCAGGGTGCTCTTGCCGGCACCGGAGAGGCCGATGATTCCGAAGATCTCTCCCTCCTGAATATCCAGGCTGATGTCCTCCAGGGCATGGACGGCGTTTTCACCCGTTCCGAAGGTCTTGTACAGGTGCTGAATTTGAATGATAGACACGGGACAACGCTCCTTTCCAGTGAATTTTAGCAACAAAAAAGTCCTTGAGACACAGGTCTCAAGGACGACGGAATTCGCCGTGGTACCACCTTGATTCGCACGCTTCCTCACAAAAGCGGCCTTTGGGAGTGCCAACACACCCCTGCGCTGTGACGTGCGCCCACGTCGTGACCTATGCCGGGGCGGCGGTCGGCCACGCAACTCCGAGACCATGTTCTCCAAGCCCTTCCAGACCTCTTCTCACCACACGAGGCTCTCTGCGCTGTATCTGCCTGGGTACTCTTCTCTTCATCGTCTTTTTGCTATCAAGTTATTCAATAACTGTCTCATAGTTTATCTGATAACACCGGAAAAGTCAACAGGGCAACCTGCACAGAAATCCGGGGAAAAGATACGTGGTTCTGTGAGTTTCCACAAAGCGGCGTCGGGTGCTGTCGAAACCGGGAATTTTTTCAAAAGAAGAGGCAGTATCGGATTGCAACCGCTGGGCAAAACTGCTATCATAAAATCCACAATACCCAGGAGGATGGAGGAACAGCGTTGAGGCGGAAGCGGGATCAGAATTTTGGCATACGCTGGCTGCGGGACCTGCTGTGCGGCGTCCTGATCGGGGCCGGCGCCATCCTGCCGGGGGTCTCCGGCGGGGTGCTGGCGGTGGTGTTCGACATCTACCGTCCCTTTATGGAGGTGCTGACCCACCCCCGGGAGGCCATCCCCAAATACTGGCGGTGGTTCCTGCCCATCGGCCTGGGGGGCGCCATCGGCTTTTTGGGCTTTGCCAAGGGGATCGCCGCCGCCATCGACGTCTCCAGCACCGTTACCACCTGGCTGTTCATCGGCCTGATCGTGGGCACGGTCCCCTCCCTCTTCCGGGAGGCGGGGAAGGAGGGACGGAGCCTGGGCTCCTGGATCAGCATGGCGGTGTGCGCCGCCGCTATCTTTTTCAGCCTGTTTTACGTAGGAAAAGTGATCTGCGTCACTGTGGAGCCCAACTTCTGGTGGTATAACTTCTGCGGCGCCCTGTGGGGCATGAGCCTGGTGATCCCGGGCATGACCTCCTCCTCGGTGATGATGGCCCTGGGGCTGTACCAGCCCATGCTGGAGGGGCTGGCCCGGCTGGACTTCCTGGTGCTCTCCGCCTGCCTGCCGGGGATGGTGCTGACGATCCTGCTGCTGGCAAGGCTGGTGAGCTGGTTCTTCCGGAAGCACTACTCCATCGCCTTCCACGGGATCTTCGGCATCGTGCTGGCCTCCACATTGGTCATCATCCCCACCAGTTATGTGGGCGCGTGGGAGATCGTGCTGTCGGCGGTCTGCTGCATCGGCGGCTTCTTGCTGGCCTTCTTTATGGCCCGGCTGGATAAGCGGATCCAGGAGAACGGCAGGGCTTGAAATATGAAAAAAGTTCCCCCTGTGTTCCGGCACAGGGGGGACTTTTTCATTACAGATCGAACACGCCCATGATGGCGATGCCCGCCACGATCAGCGCGATCATGGCGTAGTGCTTCCAGGAGAGCTTCTCCTTCAGGAAGATCCGGCTCCACAGCACGGAGGCCGCGCAGTAGGAGGCGATGATGGGGGCGGACATGGCCAGATGCTCCGTGTCCGCGATGGCGTAGATGTAGGCGAACTGTCCGGCGGTCTCACAGACGGCGCCCACGTACTTGGGCGCCTCCATTTTCGGCACCAGCCGGTCCTTTTTGATGAGCACCACGTACACAAAGGAGAGGATGCCGGCCAGCAGGAACGTCAGCTCATAGGCCACGTTGGCGCTGGCCTCGTAGTCCTCCACGGTGCGGCTGATGATCTCCAGCACCCGGCTGTCGGCAAAGGTGCCGGCGGCGTCCAGCACGCAGTAGGCCGCGGGCATGGCCAGGGCCATGAAGCTCTTGGTGTACTTGTAATTGCTTGCCTTCTGCCGCTCGATGCGCAGTTCGTCATCCTCCCGGACCTCCACCACGCCCAGGCCCACGGCGCCCACACACACCAGCGCCACGGCGAACAGGGCCAGGGGAGAGTATCCGGCGATGCCGTCAAAGAGGATAGCCAGCACGGCCACCAGGGCGCCGGAGGAGTTGCAGATGGGGGAGGAGATGGACAGCTCGATGTACCGCAGGCCCACATAGCCCATGGCCATGGAGAGAATGTACAGGATCGACACAGGCAGGTATGTCAGGATGATGTCCAGATTGATGACCGTGCCGCCCACAAAGACCTCGTAGGCCGCGTGAAGGCCCATGACGACGCCCACGGCCATCACCATTTTCAGGTGGCTGTACTTGTCCCGGGCGTCCCGGCAGCCGATTTTGGAAAAGAGGTCGGAGCCGCTCCAGCAGAGCAGCGCGATCAGAGAGAGCCAAAACCACATATTACGTTTTCTCCTAAATCATTGTATTCAAAGCGTTATTTGCCTTCCGGCAGGGTCACCAGACCCGCCTCCACCAGCTTCTGGAGGCTCATGAGGATGCCCAGCTTGGCGTGGTACCAGGTGAGGCCGCCCTGGAAGTAGACGGCGTAGGGGGGACGGATGGGCCCGTCGGCGGAGAGCTCGATGGAGCTGCCCTGGACGAAGGCGCCGGCGGCCATGATGACATCGGAGTCATAGCCCGGCATGGCCCAGGGCTCCGGGGTCACGTAGCTGTCCACCGGGGCGGCGGCCTGGATGCCCTTGCAGAAGGCCACCATGGCCTCGGCACTGCCCAGGGTCACCGCTTGGATGATGTCGTGGCGGCTCTCCGTGGCGTTGGGGACACAGGCGAAGCCCAGCTTCTCATAGATGTTGGCGGCAAAGACGGCGCCCTTCAGGGCCCCGGACACCACCGTGGGAGACAGGAACAGCCCCTGGTACAGGGCGGGCATCAGCCCCAGGTTGGCGCCCACCTCCTGGCCCAGGCCCGGGGCGGAGAGCCGGTAGGCGCACCGGTCCACGCACGCCTGGGTCCCGCAGATGTAGCCGCCGATGGGGGCCAGGCCGCCGCCGGGGTTCTTGATGAGGCTGCCCACCACCATGTCGGCCCCCAGGTCCGAGGGCTCGATGGTCTCCACGAATTCGCCGTAGCAGTTGTCCACCATGATCTTCACATCCGGCTTGATGCCCTTGCAGAAGGCGATCAGCTCCCCGATCTGCGCCACCGAGAAGGAGGGCCGGGTAGCATAGCCTTTGGACCGCTGGATGGTGATGAGCTTGGTCCGGTCGTTGATCTTCTCCCGGATGGCGTCGTAGTCGAACGTCCCGTCAGGCTTCAGATCCGCCTGGGCATAGGTGACGCCGTACTCCGCCAGGGAGCAGGGGGAGGGCCGGATGCCGATGACCTCCTCCAGGGTGTCGTAGGGGGCCCCCACCGGAGACAGCAGCTCGTCCCCCGGCAGCAGGTTGGCGGAGAGGGCCACTGTCAGCGCGTGGGTGCCGCAGGTGATCTGGGGCCGCACCAGGGCCGCCTCCGTGTGGAACACATCGGCGTACACCCGCTCCAGGTTGTCCCGGCCGTCGTCGTTGTATCCGTAGCCGGTGGTGGCGGCAAAGTGGGTGGCGTTCACCCGGTTTTTCTGCATGGCGTGGAGCACCTTGCCCTGGTTGTACTCCGCTGTCTGGTCGATGGCGTCGAACCGGGGCCGCAGGTCCCGGAGCACCGCCTCGCCGTATTCATACACAGCCCGGCTGATGCCCAGCTGTTCATACATGGTCTCGATTTCCATGGTTTTCCTCCGTTGTTCCCAAAATTTCGTCCGCCAGGTCGCTGAGGACCTGAGGCTTTGTCACCACCAGGCCGCTGACCTCATTGCCCAAAATCAGCAGAGTATCTCCGGGAGAGATGCCGAAGAACCGGCGGGCCTCCTGTGGGATGACGATCTGTCCCCGGTCGCCCACTTTGGCGGTGCCGAAGACCCGGTTTTTGGACATGCCCAGCATGTGTTTGCCTCCAGGCATGGAGCTACCTCCTTGAAATCATACTTTTCACACAAGTGTGAATCATAGCACAACCGGAAGAACTTGGCAAGAGGAAATTTTTCAAAATGGAAAATGGTGCAAAATCCTTTGGGATGTGCTATCATACCTGCAAAGATCAAAATGAGGAGGAGCACCTATGAATTGGCGGACGGTGGACATGTCCCGGGAGCCCCGGCGGGACCAATTCGCATACTTTCAGACCCTGGCCAATCCCTATGTGGGGGTGACGGTGCAGGTGGATGTGACGGAGCTGGCGGCCTGGTGCCGGGAGACCGGCAGCAGTTTCTTCCTGGCGGTGCTGTACGCCGCTGTCCGGGCGGCCAACGGCGTGCCGGAGCTGCGGCGGCGCATCCGGGGGGACCAGGTGGTGGAGTACGACCGCTGCCCCTCCTCCCATACGGTGGCCCTGCCGGACGGGACCTACTGCTACTGCCAGCTGGAGGCGGACCGGCCCTTCCGGGAGTTCCTGCCCTATGCGGCGGCGGAGCAGGAGCGGGTGAAGGAGGCGCCCTCCCTGGAGGACGGTGAGGACGGGGAGAGCCTGTTCTTCGTCTCCTGTGTCCCGTGGCTGTCCTACACGGCCCTGACCCAGCCCACCCCAACGCCGGCGGACAGCAATCCCCGCATCACCTGGGGCCGCTGGCACCGGCAGGAGGGCCGGACCCTGCTGCCCATGACGCTGCTGGCCAACCACGCCCTGGTGGACGGCATCCACATCGCCCGGTTCTATGAGAACCTGGACCGGGAGCTGGCCGCCCTCTGCGGCGGGGAGAAAACAGAAGACTGAATCAGGAAAGGAGAGAGCGGCAGGTGAGGCGCTGCATTGTGGTGGCCGGAATCGCATGAATCAAATTTGAAAGGAGAATTTCCTCATGCAGATTCCGGCGAATACCATCTATCCCCGCACAGGCGACCGGGAGACCGTCTACCTGAATGCGGTGGTGACGGACCCCAACATTTCTGTGGGGGATTGCACGATCTACAACGATTTCCTCCGGGACCCCACGGAGTTCGAGCGCAACAACGTGCTCTATCACTATCCCATCAACGGCGACCGGCTGGTAATCGGAAAATTCTGCTCCATCGCCTGCGGCGCGAAATTCCTGTTCACCAGCGCCAACCACACGCTGAAGTCCCTGTCCACCTACCCCTTTCCCATCTTCTACGAGGCGTGGGACACACCCGTCGGCCAGATCACAGAGGCCTGGGACAACCGGGGAGACATCGTCATCGGCAGCGATGTCTGGATCGGCTATGAGGCCGTCATCCTCTCCGGCGTACGGATCGGTGACGGCGCCATCGTCGCCGCCCGGGCGGTGGTGACGGGGGACGTGGAGCCCTACACCATCGTGGGCGGCGTGCCGGCGAAGCCCATCCGGAAGCGGTTCGACCCGGAGACCATCCACCGGCTGGAGCGGCTCCGGTGGTGGGACTGGCCCCGGGAGAAGCTCCGGCTGCTGCTGCCCCTGCTCCGCCGGGGCGACCTCACGGCGCTGGAGCGGGCCGCGGAGAAACTCTGATCCACACCAAAACCGGGCGGCACGCAATGCGTGCCGCCCGGTTGACTATTCAAGAGAAAACTTACACGTGGATGCCGCCCACAAAGTAGGTATTGTAGTATCCGCTGGTCAGATCACTGATGATGACGCCGCCGTTGCGGGAAGAGGAGGAATGGATGTGCTTTCCGTTCCCCACATAAATGCCCACGTGGGAGCAGGCCTTGCCGGCGTTGCGGCTGGGGTCGTTGAAGAACACCAGATCGCCGGGCTGCAGCTCGGAAATGGAGTACACCCGGGTGCCCAGGCCGCTCTGCCACTGGCTGGTGGCGGACTGGGGCAGGGAGTAGCCGTGCTGGCTGTACACGTACATGGTGTAGCCGGAGCAGTCAAAGCCGCTGGGAGAGGCGCCGCCGTACACGTAACCCGTGCCCAGGTACTGCTTGGCAGTGGCCACGATGTCGCTGTTGGAGGAGGAAGACTCCGTCAGGTCCAGGAAGTCGCTGCGGATGTAACCCTCGGTGCCGTACTCGCAGGTGACGTCGTACCAGCCGTCCACCAGGCCGTTGACCGTGACGATGGCGTCCTCCTCAATGGTGGCCAGCACAGAGCTGTCAGTGGAGGCGCCGGAGCGGACATTCACGCCGTCGGAATTGACGCGGCCGTATGTAGTGAAGACGTTGTCCTGATCCACGTTCAGGTAGTCGGCGGACACATAGCCGGTGTTGCCGTTGTAGGCGATCTTGTACCAGCCGTCCACAGAGTCGTCCAGGATCGCCACCGCCACGCTCTTGTCCAGCGTGGTGACCACGGAGGCGGAGGTGGAGGGCTCGGCCCGCAGCCGCAGGGAAGAACCCGTGGTGCAGCCAGCGCCGGTGGCGATGTCCGCCGCCAGGGCGGTGGCCGCCAGCAGCATTGCGGTGAGAACGGAGAGGAACAGGACCTTGCCTGCTCTGCCTGCGAAGTGCGTCATAGGTGTACGTTCCTTTCGTCAGTCTTTTGTAGCGCGGGGAAGAGGTCCTGTTTCTTACAGCTTGCCGGCAAGAGCCCGGTCCAGCCAGACGGTGGCGATGTCCATCGCCGCGTAGAGGCTGTCCTTCTCGCTCTTCTTGACCACACGGTCCCGGGACTTCAGATCCGGGTCCGTCAGCTGCAGCTGGATGGAGACCTTGGTGGCCACCTCCATGTCCTGCTCCTTCTTGGTGTTGAGGATCTGCATCATGATGATATATTTCTCAGCCATCGTGCCGTAGTAGATCAGATTGTCCACCCGGCGAAGGGGATGGCCCTTGTATGTCAAACCTTCTGCCTTCTTGGATTTGCTCTCTGCCATGGAAACACTCCTTCAAAAGTTGTAACCGAATTGTAACAGATTTTATCCGCTTTGTCAACGTTTGGTCACAAGAAATTACAGCCAATTCCTGGGAAGGGGCCTGGTTTCGGTCCCCGGGCGCAAAAAAATCCCGCAGGGAAGGCCGCCGCGCCATTCGCGCCGATGCCCTCTCTGCGGGGGAATGCAGAGGAAAACGGTTACTGTCCCAGATATCTGCGGACCAGCACCTGCAGCAGCTCGTCCCGGTCGATCTTGCGGATCAGGGTCCGGGCGTTGTTGTGGTTGGTGATGTAGGTGGGGTCCTCGGAGAGAATATAACCCACGATCTGGTTGATGGGGTTATAGCCCTTTTCCTCCAATGCCCGATAGACGGTCGAGAGAATCTGATGGATCTCCGCGTCCTTCTCCGTGGCAATATTGAATTTCCTGGTAAAATCGTCCATACAGACACCACCTTTCCCAAAGGGAGCACCACTTCATAATACAAAACTAGTATACTCGTTTTTTGAAAAACTGTAAAGCGTTTTCCGCATGAAATTTGAAAAAATACGACCCCATAATCGCCGGGAGGGCGCTGGACTGAAAGGACAGGGGGGCCCAGTGCAGCAGAACGGCTTTTGTCCCGCCTCACAGCGCCTCCGGGATACGCGGCATCCGCATCGGCGCCGCTGGGGGATTGGATTTGAGCCGGGCGGAACGCATCCGCCCGGCTCAAGGTTCCTGTCTGCGCCAAAGCGCTTGGACGCGGCGGCACACAGGCCCGCTGTACAGTCCGCAGGCGGCCGCGTGTTACCGCAGGACGGCGTTCAGCTCTGCCTTCAGCGTCTCCAGAATGCTCTTCACATCCTCGTCGGCCTCCTGGGCGGTGAGGCTGCGGTCGTCGGAGCGGAGCGTCAGGTTGAAGGCCACGCTCTTCTTGCCCTCCGGGATGCCGGTGCCGGTGTAGATGTCGAACAGGGTGACATCCTTCAGCAGCCCCTTGGCGCCCCGGCGGATGCAGTCCTCCAGCGCTCCCACGGTGACGGCCTTGTCGCACACCACGGCGATGTCCCGGGTGACGGCGGGGAACTTGGGCAGGGGCGCGTACTCCGGATCGGCGCCCTTGGCGTTCTCCAGTTCGTCCATGGCCAGCTCCGCGCAGTAGAATTCCGCGTCCACGCCGTAGTTCTTGGCCACCAGGGGATGGATCTGGCCGAACCAGCCCAGGCAGTCGCTGCCGCTCCACACCTCGGCGAAGCGGCCGGGATGGTAGGAGAGCTCCTCCGGCAGGCCGCTGCCGGTGCGGAAGGTCACGTCCTTCACCCGCAGCTCCTTGAGAACCGCCTCGATGACGCCCTTCATGGCGTAGAAGTCCATGTCGCCGCCGTAGGCGCCCAGGGTCAGCACCTTGGACTCGATGGCCAGGCCGTCCTCGCCGCCGGGTAGATAGGTCCGGCCCACCTCGTAGAGCTTCACGTCCTGATTGCGGTAGTTGTAGTTCCGGGTCAGGATCTCCAGCATGGAGGGCAGGGTGGTGGTCCGCATGATGGAGGTGTCCTCCCCCAGGGGGTTCAGGATCTTGAGGGAGTTCCGCCGCTGGTAATCCTCCGGCCAGCGGATCTTGTCGTAGCAGGTGGGGGAGATGAAGGAGTAGGTGATGATCTCGTCATAGCCGAAGGCCCGGCACACGCTGGACACCCGGCGCTCCAGGATCTCCTCCGCTCCATAGCCGCCCAGGGTAGTCTGGCCCCGCATCAGGGTGGTGGGGATGTTGTTGTAGCCGTAGAACCGGGCCACTTCCTCCGCCAGGTCCGCGATGCCCTCCACGTCGCCCCGCCAGGAAGGGACGATCACGTCGGCGGGGCCGTCGGGGCAGCTGCCGTCCGCCGTGCGGATGTCCACCCGGGCCAGATACTGGTACTGCTCCACCGCGGGGATGTCGGTGCCCAGCAGAGCGTTCACACGCTCCGGGTCCATGCGGATGGTGTGGGGCTGGGGCACGTAGTTGAGGATATCGATGACGCCGTCCACCACTTCGCCGGCGCCCAGCAGCTCCACCAGCTCGCAGGCCCGCTGGACGGCGGGCAGGGTGTTCAGGGGATCCAGACCCTTTTCATTTTTGGCGCTGGCCTCGGTCCGCATCCCCAGGGCCAGGGCGCCCTTGCGGATGCAGGTGCCGTCGAAGTTGGCGGACTCGAACACCACGTCGGTGGTGTCCGCCACGATCTCGCTGTTCTCGCCGCCCATGATGCCCGCCAGACCCACGGCCCGGGTCTCGTCGGCAATGACCAGGTGATTGGCGTTCAGGGTGCGGACGTTGCCGTCCAAGGTGGTGAGGGTCTCCCCCTCCTCCGCCCGGCGGACGATGATGTGGCCGCCCTTCACGTAGCGGTAGTCAAAGGCGTGCATGGGCTGGCCGTACTCCAGCATCACGTAGTTGGTGATGTCCACGATGTTGTTGATGGGGCGGACGCCCATGCTCCGCAGCCGCTCCCGCATCCACTTGGGGGAGGGGGCGATCTTCACGTTCCGCACCATCCGGGCGGTGTACCGGGGCACCAGATCGGCGGCGGGAGTCTCGATGTCCAGCAGGTCCGTCAGCACGCCGTCGGCGCCGCCCTTCACCTCCGGCTCGTGGAGGGTCAGAGGCTGCTGGTAGGTGGCGGCCACCTCCCGGGCCAGGCCGATGACGCTGAGGCAGTCGGGCCGGTTGGGGGTGATCTCAAACTCCACCACGTGGTCGTCGGCGCCGATGACCGGCTTGATGTCGTCGCCGTTCTGGATCCCATCCTCGTGGAGGATGAAGATGCCGTCGGGGATGCAGTGGGGGAACTCCTTCTGGTCGGCGTGGAGCTCCTCCAGGGTGCAGATGGTATGGGTCTTGGTGTTGTAGGCCACCAGATCCCCCACATGGAGGTTGGGGCAGGCGGTGACCAGGGATACGGTCTCACTGCCGATGGTCAGGCCGCAGGAGAACTGGTTGACGCCCGTCACCTCCAAAGCAGTGACCTGGGCGCAGACCACAGGCCCGAACACCTTGTCCCCGGCCTTGATATCGGCGGGGATGGAGGGCTTGTTCTTGTCCAGGGGGTGATAGTCGTTCAGGATAGCGGCGGGGACAATGGCGGCATAGGGGAAGTCCCGCTCGTCCAGCCCCAGCTCATAGAGGCCGCACATCATGCCGTTGGACTCCACGCCCCGCAGCTTGCCCTTTTCGATCTTCTTCCCGCCGGGGAGGGTGGATTTGTGCAGGGCCACGGGCACCACGTCGCCGGGGTGGATATTCCAGGCGCCGGTGACGATCTGGATGGGCGCGTTCTGCCCCACGTCCAGCTGGCAGACCCACATGTGGTCGGAATCCGGGTGGCGCTCCATGGTGAGGATGGTGCCCACCACAATGTTGGAGATCTCGGCTCCCCGGTCCTCGGTGGTCTCCACCTTGGACCCGGAGAGGGTCATGGCCTCAGCAAAATCTTTATCATTGGCATCGACGTGCACGAACTCGTCCAGCCACTTTCTGCTTAGTAACATCTATAAAACTCCTTTATTTCAGATAAAAGATAAAGGATAAGAGATAAAAGATATTCCTTTGCATATCTCATATCTTTTATCTTTTCACTCTTATCTGTCAGAACTGTTCCAGGAACCGGACATCATTCTCAAAGATGAGCCGCAGGTCAGCGATCTTGAACCGGCGCATGGCGGTGCGCTCCAGGCCGATGCCGAAGGCCCAGCCGGAGTAGACCTCCGGGTCGATGCCGGACATCTTCAGCACCTTGGGGTGGATCATGCCGGCGCCCAGCAGCTCGATCCAGCCCTCACCCTTGCAGGTGGGGCAGCCCACGCCGCCGCACTTGTGGCACTGGACGTCCATCTCGCAGGAGGGCTCGGTGAAGGGGAAGTGGTGGGGGCGGAACCGGGTCTTGGTGCCCTTGCCGTACAGCATCTCCACCACCGTGTTCAACGTGCCCTTCAGGTCCGCCATGGTGACGCCCTTGTCGATGACCATGCCCTCCACCTGATGGAACATAGGGGAGTGGGTGGCGTCCACCTCATCCTTCCGGTACACCCGGCCGGGGGCGATGATGCGGATGGGCAGCTCCATGGTCTCCATGGCCCGGACCTGCATGGGGCTGGTCTGGGAGCGGAGCATCACCCGGCTGTCCTCGTCAAAGTAGAAGGTGTCGCTCCAGTCCCGGGAGGGGTGGCCCTCCGGGGCGTTGAGCTTGTCAAAGTTGTAGCTGGCCAGCTCCACCTCCGGGCCGTCCAGGACCGTGAAGCCCATGGAGATGAAGATCTCCTTGATCTCGTCCAGGGCGGTGTACATGGGGTGCCGGCGGCCCAGCTTGTGGGTCCGGCCGGGGACGGTGATGTCCAGGGCCTCAGCCTCCAGCCGCTCCTCCAGGGCCTTTTCCGCCAGGACGGCGGACTGCCGCTCGATGGCGGACTCCACCTCCGCCCGGACGGCGTTGGCCATCTGGCCCATGACGGGCCGCTCCTCAGCGGAGAGCTTGCCCATCTGCTTCAGAACGGCGGTCAGTTCTCCCTTTTTGCCCAGGTACTGGACCCGGAGGGCCTCCAGCTCTCCGGTGTTCCCGGCGGCGCCGATGGCTGCCAGCGCGCCGGCGCGAATGGCTTCCAGTTGTTCCTTCATTGTCCATGCTCCTTATATTATAATGTTGCATACGCAGTGCTCTTGGGATGGAAGGCATCAAAAAAACGCCTCTCATCCCATCCCTGGGACGAAAGGCGAATCCTTCCGCGGTACCACCCGGATTCACGCCGCCTGCGGCGCGCACTCGTGGCCCTGATAACGGAGGGCGGACCGGCCGTGTCTCCACGGCGGCTCCCGGGCGAACCAAACCGGGCGTCCGCAGGTCGGCTTGCAGCCGGTGACCGACCCTCTCTCGGCGGCGTTTCCAGTTATTTTCCCGTTCATCGCTGATAACAATTAACACTTATAGCACAGAAAAACCGAAAATGCAAGCCCCAATCCGCCGGAATTCGGCGGATTGGGGCGGGAATTTTCAGCGCAGAAGACGGCCGTCCATCAGATCCTCCATCTGGATGGCGGTCACCGCGCCGTCGGCGATATAAAAGGCGATGTGCTTGCAACCCGCCAGACCGCCGGGCTCATGGATCAGGGCGTAGTCCGCGCCGAACTGGTCCTCGCCCACCGCCCCCATCTGCACCGCACCGGTGTAGACGGCTTTTACGGCTTCTTCTGTGTCCCCTACCTGAATGCCTCCCAGGGTACGGGGCCCCGGTGCCGTGGTGGTCATGCGGTAGACGCAGTCAGTCTCATCCGCTTCAAAATATTCCACGTCCACGCCGCCGAAGGAAACTGTGAAGACTGCCTCCCCATTGTCCCCCCTCCCGGCAGACTGGGGTGTCTCCGGGAGACCCGCATAGCCCCAGGGATAACCGCCATCCTTGCTGCCCAGGGAGAGAAACTGCCCCTCTGTTACCAGGCAGAAGGAGGCGGTGGCATCCTCTACTGCGCGCTCCATGGCGCCCTCTCGAGCGGAGTGCAGCGTGTCCAGAAGAAACTGCTCCTGTTCATTCCGAGGGACATAGGTGTTCAAAATGCCTTCAAACTCGGCCTGCTCCTCTTGCCCCAGCCAGGCGTAAGTAGCTGTGGCGGGGGTCTCCATCACAACATCTGCGTGTTCCCAGGGGCTGTCTGGGAAGACGGACAAATCAGCAAACCATGTGGCCGGCTCCTCCAGAAAGCGAAGCGCCAGCATGGTGGAAGCCCCCTCTCCCAGGGCATCGGCGTGGAGCAACCAGCAGGAGAGTTTGTAGTCAGACCATGTGTCCATTCCCTGCTCGTCTTTGGCAAACCCATCAAAGCTGTAATCAAAAGTGAACACCGTCTCCGCCTCCAGGTCCAGCCCATCGGAGGGAACAAAGGAAGTGAATTTCCATCCGCCCGCCGTGCGCTCCAGGTCCAGTACCGCCCGGGAGTAGCCGACGGTGGCGCTGGGCCGCTCCCATTCATAGCTGTCGGCGTAGAAGGTCACGGTCACTGCCCAGCGATCCTCGTCCACCTGCTCTGCCGCCACGGACTTGTCCAGAAGGTACAGGTTGCTGCCCCGGCCGCCGTCGGTGGCGTAGAGAACGCCGTCGAAGTCCTTGTAGTGATCCGGGGACAGGGCAAAGAGGTTGTCCACAATCTCCGGGGAGAAGTAGGACTCCGCCGTCTCCCGCAGGTCCGCCAGGGACGTGATCGTGACCGGCTGCGGCTGCCAGGGAAGTGAGCTGTCCGTGGGCTCCGGCACGACGGCGATGGGCAGGGAGAGAGCCTCTGCATCCACCCGGTAATAGGTCCGGTCCCCCTCTGTACGGGAGTCCGTCCGGTCCAGGGGCAGCGTGGTCAGGTCAAACCAGTCGTAGACCGCCGCGGCGGCGGTGTATATGTTCCGTACATCCAGTTCTGTCAGGGTGTCGGACGGGATTTCCTCCGAAACCGCCGGATCAGGTTTCGCCGCATTCTGTCCGCCGCAGCCGGCGAGCAGCGCGATGGTCAGGAGCAGAAGCATTCCAAAACGCCTCATGGGAAGCGCCTCCTTTCTTTCCTTTTTGAAGCATCATATCACATTCCGCCGGGAAATCCATGACGATCCGGTTACAAATGAT
>DWXY01000032.1 GCA_019118935.1 Candidatus Oscillibacter pullicola | reverse complement strand
GTCTTAACCACTTGACCAACGGGCCATTTGGAAGTCCATGAAGCGCCGGGGCGCTTCATGGATCTGGTAGCGGCACCTGGATTTGAACCGGGGACACTGCGGGTATGAACCGCATGCTCTAGCCAACTGAGCTATGCCGCCAAATGTCTAACCCGAACGGGCATCAATTACTATACCAGAAGGCGGCGGTTCTTGTCAAGCGTTTCTTCGAAAAAAATGAAAAATTTCAAAAAACCGGAAGAGGGGAGCGGCTGGCTTCCGCCGGCAGGGCATCCCGGCCGGCAGCCCGGATACGGTGGGAATGAGACCGGGCGGCCCCTGCCGCCCGGCACCGCTTTTTTAAAAATCAGCTCCTATCATCGGGCGGCCCGGAACGCATTGTAGAGCCGGAAGAGATCCTCCAGGGCGGCGCACAGATCCGCCCGGGCGGACTGGCGGGCCACCTCCCAGGGCACGGCGCGACGGTTGGTGGACACGATAGCGGTGACGCCCTCCTGATAGGCGCCCTCCGCACCGGGAGCCACGTCGCCCACCACGGCCACCACCGGGACCCGTGCCTGCCGGGCCCGGTGGGCGATGCCGATGACCACCTTGCCCCGGAGGCTCTGGCCGTCGATGCGGCCCTCGCCGGTCAGGACCGCGGTGGCGCCGGGCAGCAGGGCGTCGAAGCCCACCGTGTCCAGGACGGTCTCGATCCCCATCTGCAGGCGGCTGCCCAGGAAGGCCATCACACCGGCTCCCATGCCGCCGGCGGCGCCGGCGCCGGGGAGGTCCGCGATCTCCCGGCCCAGGTCTTGGCGGATCACCTCCGACAGGTGGCGCAGATTCCGGTCCAGACGGGTCACCATGTCAGGGTCGGCCCCCTTCTGGGGGCCGAAGACGGCGCTGGCGCCACTGGGACCGCAGAGGGGGTTGTCCACATCGCACATGGTCACGATCTCCACACCGTCCAGCAGGGGGGAGCGGTGGGACATGTCGATCCGGCACAGCCGGTCCAGCGTGCCGCCCACGGGGATGTACTCCGCTCCGGTGCCGTCCAGAAAGCGGACGCCCAGAGCGGCGGCACAGCCGCAGCCGCCGTCGTTGGTGGCGCTGCCGCCCAGACCCAGAATAATGCGCCTGGCGCCGTCCCGGATCGCCGCCAGGATCAATTCCCCCACGCCGTAGGTGGTGGCTCCCTCAGCACAGAGGCGGCCCTCCATCAGGGGCAGGCCCGCGGCGGCGGCCATTTCGATCACGGCGGTGTAGCCGTCGGCCAGCAGGCCGTAAAAACCAGGGATCTTTCGAAAATCCGGGCCGGTGCAGGGCACCTCCACCCGGTGGCCGCCCATGGCGGCCAGGAACGCCTCCACGCTCCCCTCGCCGCCGTCCGCCACGGGCATGGAGACCACCTCCGCATCCGGCACGTGGCGCAGCAGGGCCTCCCGCATCAGCCGGCAGATCTCCAGAGAGGACATGGTCCCCTTGAAGGAGTCCGGCATGAGAATCCACTTTGACATGAGTTTCCTCCTCTCTGGATGCGCGGGGCGGGCGGAAGGCCCGCCCCGGTCCGGTCACGGGTTGACCACGTTGATGGGGGCGCCCTGAAGGTAGGCCCGCACGTTGTCCACGGTGCAGTCCATGATGCGCTGGCGGCTCTCCCTGGGGGCCCAGGAGATGTGGGGGGTGAGGATGCAGTTCTTGGCGGTCAGCAGGGGGTTGTCGCCCCGGATGGGCTCTGTGGACACCACGTCCAGCCCGGCGGCCGCCACCTTGCCGGAGTTCAGGGCGTCCGCCAGGTCCTGCTCCACCACCATCTGGCCCCGGCTGTTGTTGATGATGATGACCCCGTCCTTCATCTTGGCGATGTTCTCCCGGTTGATGATGCCGGTGTTGAAGGGGAACAGGGGCATCTGGAGGCCCAGGACGTCGGACCGGGCGAACAGTTCGTCCAGGGAGACGTACTCCACCCCCAGCTGCAGGGCCTCGTCCCGCTGACGCATGTCGTAGGCGATGACGTTCATCCCCAGGGCCGATGCGATGGCGGCGGTGTGGATGCCGATGTTCCCGCAGCCCAGCAGGCCGTATGTCTTTCCCGCCAGCTCGATCAGGGGGTAGTCCCAGTAGCACCAGTCCGGGCACTGTTCCCATTTCCCGCTCTTTACCGTATCATTATGATATCCGATGTGGTGGCAGATTTCAAGCAGCAGGGTTATGGCTGGTGGGAGGCAGGCATGTGCCGCATCTGTGCCCCGAGCCCCAATGAAAAACAGCCCCCTGGCTTTCGCCAGGGGACTCGGTGTTCTTTGCGGCTTAGTACATACCGCCCATGTCGCCGCCGGCGGGGGCAGCGGGAGCGGGGGGCTCGGGCTTGTCGGCCACCAGGGACTCGGTGGTCAGCACCATGGCAGAGACGCTGGCGGCGTTCTCCAGGGCGCTGCGGGTCACCTTGGCGGGGTCGATGATGCCGGAGGACACCATGTCGCAGTACTCCTCCTTATAGGCATCGAAGCCGTAGCCGTTTTTGCCGGAGGAGCGGACCTTCTCCAGGATCACGGAGCCGTCCAGGCCGGCGTTGGCGGCGATCTGACGGATGGGGGCCTCCAGGGCCTTGGCCACGATGCGGACGCCGGTCTTCTCGTCGCCCTCCACGGAGTCCAGCAGGGCCTCCACCGCGGGGATCACGTTGACGAAGATGGTGCCGCCGCCGGCCACCACACCCTCTTCCACAGCGGCGCGGGTGGCGTTCAGAGCGTCCTCGATGCGGAGCTTCTTCTCCTTCATCTCGGTCTCGGTGGCGGCGCCCACCTTGATGACGGCCACGCCGCCGGCCAGCTTGGCCAGCCGCTCCTGCAGCTTCTCCTTGTCGTAGTCAGAGGTGGTGGTGGAGATCTGGGCGCGGATCTGGCCCACACGGTCCTTGATGGCCTGAGAGTCACCGGCGCCGTCCACGATGGTGGTGTTCTCCTTGGTGACCTTCACCTGACGGGCACGGCCCAGCATATCCATGGTGGCGGACTTCAACTCCAGGCCGACCTCCTCGGAGATCACGGTGCCGCCGGTCAGGATGGCGATATCCTGCAACATCTCCTTGCGACGGTCGCCGAAGCCGGGGGCCTTGACGCACACCACGTTCAGGGTGCCGCGCAGCTTGTTGACGATGAGGGTGGACAGAGCCTCGCCCTCCACGTCCTCGGCGATGACCAGCAGCTTCTTGCCGGACTGCACCACCTGCTCCAGGATGGGCAGGATGTCGGCGATGACGGAGATCTTCTTGTCGGTGATCAGAATATAGGGATCGTCCAGGTTGGCCTCCATCTTCTCCATGTCGGTGGCCATGTAGGGGGTGATATAGCCCCGGTCGAACTGCATGCCTTCCACAACCTCGGAGTAGGTCTCGGCGGTCTTGGACTCCTCGATGGTGATGACACCGTCGGCGGAGACCTTCTCCATGGCGTCGGCGATCAGCTTGCCGATCTCCTCGTCGCCGGAAGAGACAGCACCGACACGGGCGATATCCTTGGAGCCGTCCACGGTCTTGGCCTGCTTCTTGACCTCGCTGACTGCGGCCTCCACGGCCTTGGCCATGCCCTTCTTGACAACGATGGGGTTGGCGCCGGCGGCCAGGTTCTTCAGACCCTCGTGGATCATGGCCTGGGCCAGCAGGGTGGCGGTGGTGGTGCCGTCGCCGGCCACGTCGTTGGTCTTGGTGGAGACTTCCTTCACCAGCTGGGCGCCCATGTTCTCAAAGGGGTCGTCCAGTTCGATCTCCTTGGCGATGGTCACGCCGTCGTTGGTGATCAGGGGAGCGCCGTACTTCTTGTCCAGGACCACGTTCCGGCCCTTGGGGCCCAGGGTGATCTTGACGGTATCGGCCAGAGAGTTGACGCCGGCTTCCAGGGCCTTCCGGGCCTCGTCGCCGCGCTTGATGAGCTTAGACATAACGCATAACCTCCTAAATTAGAGCTGTACTTTTTGAATAAAACGGTGGTTTCCAGAGTGAAATGTGGAGAGTGAAGAGTGAAGATGCGGGATTCCGCCTCCGGCGGAATGATTTCAATCTGTCCGGCTCCGCCGGACACCATGTCTCAACTCTCCACTCTGAACTTTCAACTCTTACTCAACGATGGCCAGGATGTCGTTCTGACGGACGACCACGTACTCCACGTCCTCCAGGGTGACCTTGGTGCCGGCGTACTGGCTGGTGATGACCTTGTCGCCGGGCTTCACGGTCATGACAACGTCCTTGCCGTCCACGTTGCCGCCGGGGCCCACGGAGATGACTTCCGCCACGGAGGGCTTCTCCTTGGCGCTGCCGGTGAGGATGATGCCGCCCTTGGTGGTCTCCTCGGTCTCCACCATCTTCAGAATGACACGATCTGCCAGCGGAGTGAGTTTCATAATGGGGTTCCTCCTTATAGAAATAAAAATTTGAAAAAACAAGTTCAGCGTTAGCACTCATATCCTTCGAGTGCTAACGCTGCTATCATAGCGCAATGTTTTCCATTTGTAAAGGGGGTATCTATGAAGAATTTGTGAATTCCGAAAAATCTCCTCCCCGGAGGAGGGGGGAACTGTCCCAACAAAAACCGGGCGGACACATAGGTCCGCCCCTACGGCGTTTACCGGGGGAGCCCGCAAAACCAGGCTGGGCGGCAGATTGCCGCCCCTACACCTCCGCCGGGCGGCGCCCCTCCCGCGCCGTGGCGTTGGGGGAGCACCCGGCGGGGCCGAAGAAATTCACCTGCTTGTCAGCCAGATGGAGATGTACCTTCCGGCTCCGAACACTCTCCCCGTCCAGGCAGGTGACGATGTCCTTCTCTTCGGGACAGGCGGTGATGGTCACCTGCCGGGCTGTCACCACCCGGGCGATGTGGGGAAACTTCCAGCAGTCCCCGGCGGAGTAGGCCGGGAACAGCCGGGCGAAGGTGCGCTTCGGCACGTTTTTCACCAGGATCGTATGGAGCATCCCGTCGTCCATCCGGGCCTCCGGCACCGGCATGGAGCCGCCGCCGTAGTACCGGCCGTTGCATACGGACACCAGAGCGAAGTTATCCTCCAGGACCTCGCCGTCCAGCTCCACCCGCCACCGGCGGCCGATGGGCTTGAAGAGAACATTCGCCGCCACGGACAGCAGGTAACTCCCCCGGCCGGAGAGCAGTGGGAGACTGCCGTACCGGTGGACGGTGTCGGCGATGCGGGCGTCGATGCCGCTGCAGGCGATGGTGAGGCACAGGCGGCCATTGCAGTCGATGAGATCCAGGGGGAATTCCGGCCCGTCCCACAGATTCTCCGGGTCGGAGAATTTCACCGCGTCCGGCCCGAAGTTCTTCAGAAAGTCGTTGCCCGTGCCGGTGGGGATCACCGTCATGGCGGCGTTGGAAAATCCGGCGAGGCCGTTTGCCGCCTCATGGACGGTGCCGTCTCCGCCGCAGACATAGAGGCGCACCGGCTCCCCGGCCTCTGCCAGGGCGCGGGAGAGGGCCTCCGCTCCGCCGGGGCGGTCCGTCAGCAGGCACTGGCAGTCCAGGCCGTGGGCGGCGGCAAGACGGTCCGCCAGGGCGCGGATGCGGGCGGTCCGGTCCCGCTTCCCGGCCCGGGGGTTGATGAGGAAGACGTGGCGCATGGCGGGCCCCCCTTCGTGAGATAAGAGTGAAGAGATAAGAGATAAAAGATAAGGGGCTCCAACAGCCATATCTGTTATCTTTTATCTGTTATCTTTTATCTGACCCGCGCCTCCGTGGTAGAAAAAGGCGTCGCACTTGAGCATGCCGTTGTAGAGCTTGCGCTTCTTCTCCGCGCTGCGGCCGAAGGCGCGCTCGAACTCCGTGTGGGAGGAGAGCACCAGCACGCGCCAGCCCGCCGGCAATGTCCGGGCGGCCTTGCCGAAGGAGCGGTACAGGGCCTCCGCCTCCTTCTTCTCCAGCAGCCGCTCGCCGTAGGGCGGGTTCGTCACCAGCTGGCCGTAGTCGCTGTCCCGGTGGAATTTACCCGCGTCCGCCACCTCGAACCGGACGCAGTCCTCCACGCCGGCCAGCTCCGCATTGTGGCGGCTCAGCTCCACTGCGCTGGGGTCGATGTCCCCGCCCCAGATGTCGTACTGACCGTGGAATTCTTTATCCATGGCCTCTTCGGCCGCGTCCAGCCACAGCTTGGCGGGGAGGCTCTGCCACTTCTGGGCGGCGAACCGCCGGTCCAGGCCGGGGGCCCGGTTCTTGGCGATCAGCGCCGCCTCGATGGGGATGGTGCCGCTGCCGCAGAAGGGGTCGCAGAACGGATCCCTCCCCCGGTAGCGGGACAGCAGCACCAGGGCGGCGGCCAGCGTCTCCCGCAGGGGGGCGCCGTTGTTGTGGGCCCGGTAGCCCCGCTTGTAGAGGCCGTCGCCGGAGGTGTCCAGGTACACGGTGGCGGTGTCCTTGATGAGGGCGAACTGGATTTGATAGCGGTCGCCTGTCTCCGGCAGGGTCTCACAGCCGTAGGCCTGCCCCAGCCGCTTGGCGGCGGCCTTTTTCACGATGGCCTGGCAGGCGGGGACGGAGTGGAGCTGGGAGGAGATGGAGTAGCCCTTCACCGGGAACTCCCCGTCCCGGGGGATGCAGTCCTCCCAGGGAATGGCGGCCACGCCCTGGAACAGCGCCTCGAAGTCCGGGGCCGGGAAAGACGCCAGCTCCAGCAGCACCCGGGCGCCGCACCGCAGGTTGATGTTCAGCCGGGGGATGTCTGCCGGAGTGCCCTCGCAGTGGACCCGGCCGTTTTCCGCCCGGACGTTTTTCAGCTCCAGCCGCCGCAGCTCGTCGGCCACCAGGGCCTCCAGCCCGAACAGGCAGGGAATGGTCAGTGTCATGGGAAGACCTCCTTGGTCACGATAGGATTTGCTTCGTTTAAGGAGAGTATAGCAGGAAATCCCCGGCGGCGCAACGGCGGGGGACGGAATCTTGGCAGGACCGCCGCCGTATGGTATCATCAGAGGAGAGATGCCGCCCGGCGGGGCGGACGTTTGAGAAAGAGAGGACACGGGAAGATGGCGGAGGACTATTTGAAGCAGGTGACGGTGGGGGAGGTGGAGGCCCACGGCGGGTCCATCCGCCTCTGCCCCTATGACCGGCGCTGGCCGGAGCAGTTCCGGCGGGAGGCGGAGAAGATCCGCGCCGCCCTGGGGGACCGGGCGCTGGCGGTGGAGCATGTGGGCTCCACATCGGTGCCGGGGCTCTGCGCCAAGCCCATCCTGGACATTTTGCTGCTGACGGCGGACGCCGACCGGGAGGCGGACTACGTCCCCGCCCTGACGGCGGCGGGCTACGCCCTGCGGATCCGGGAGCCGGACTGGTTCCAGCACCGGATGCTCCGGGGGACGGACCCGGCGGTGAATCTCCACGTCTTTTCCGCCGGCTGTCCGGAGGCGGCGCGGATGCTGGCCTTCCGGGACTGGCTGCGGACCTGCCGGGCGGACCGGGACCGCTACGCCGCCGAGAAGCAGCGCCTGGCGGCCCGGCCATGGGCGTACGTCCAGGACTACGCCGACGCCAAGACGGCGGTGGTAGGGGAGATCCTGGAGCGGATCCGGCAGGCGGGATTGTTACCAAACTGAAATGTTTTTTCCCGGCGGGGCATGCTATAATCGGAATATCAGGTGCGCCGGAGGCCGGGAAACCTGAAGTTGCGCAGGATTCTGCCGGATGCAAAGCAGAGTTGGTGGAAACAGCGGGGCGGTTCTGTTAAAATGGCAGACAGAGAGGAGAGGCGTATGGCATTTGGAGAGCGGCTGCAGGAACTCCGCCGGGCCCGGGGTATGACCCAGGAGGACTTTGCGGCCCAGCTGAAGGTCTCCCGGCAGGCGGTGAGCAAGTGGGAGTCCTGCAGGGGATACCCGGAGCTTGAGAAGATCATCTATATCTGCAACCGCTACGGCGTCACCATGAACGACCTGTTCTGCGAGGAGGTGCCCCTGGGCGGCCGGGACACGCCGGCGGCGCCGGAGCGGATGGAGTCCCGGACACTGAAAACGGCGCTGGGAGATTTTGTGAGCAACCTGTCCCCGGCCAACAAATGGACCGGGGCGGGGAGCCTGGCGGCGGTGACGCTGCTGATCCTGCTGTGCATGCGGTATTTGAGAGGAGGCGGAGACGGCGAGATGACAATGCTTTGGATCGGCGCGGTCATAGTCTTCGGCGTGGTGGAGGCAGTGACCGCCGGACTGGTGTCCATCTGGTTTGTGCCCGGCGCCGTGGCGGCTTTGATCGCGGCCATGGCGGGGCTGGGCATCCTGGCCCAGATCGTACTGTTCCTTGTGGTGTCGGCGGCGGCCCTGGCGGCCACCCGGCCCCTGGTGAAGCGGTTTTCCTCCGGACGGGCGGTGCCCATCAACGCCGACCGGGTGCTGGGGAGGACCGGCAAGGTGACGGAGACCATTGACAACGCAGATTCCAGCGGCGCCGTCTATGTGGACGGCAAGACCTGGACCGCCCGCAGCGCGGATGGGACCGTGATCCCCGCGGGCAGCCAGGTGGAGATCGAGCGCATGGAGGGCGTCAAGCTTCTGGTCAGACAGACCCGGGAGACATATACAGAGAAAGAGGAGGCTGTATTATGATGGATTTCGGTTGGATTCCCCTGGTAGTTCTGGTGGTGCTGCTGCTGATCCTGGTGGTCAGCAACATCGTCATCGTCCAGCAGTCCAAGGCCTATGTGGTGGAGCGCCTGGGCGCGTTCCGGACCGTGTGGGGCGTGGGACTGCACCTGAAGGTGCCCTTTGTGGAGCGGGTGGCCAAGAAGGTGTCCCTGAAGGAGCAGGTCGCGGACTTCGCGCCCCAGCCCGTCATCACCAAGGACAATGTCACCATGCAGATCGACACGGTGATCTACTTCCAGATCACGGACCCGAAGCTGTATACCTACGGTGTGGAGCGGCCCATGAACGCCATTGAGAACCTGACCGCCACCACCCTGCGGAACATCATCGGCGAGATGGAGCTGGACCAGTCCCTGACGAGCCGGGACACCATCAACGCCAAGATGCGCTCCATCCTGGACGAGGCCACGGATCCCTGGGGCATCAAGGTCAACCGGGTGGAGCTGAAGAACATCATCCCGCCCAAGGAGATCCAGAACGCCATGGAGAAGCAGATGAAGGCGGAGCGGGAGCGCCGGGAGTCCATCCTCCAGGCGGAGGGGCAGAAGCAGTCCCAGATCCTGGTGGCGGAGGGCGAGAAGCAGTCCCTGATCCTGAAGGCGGACGCCGCCAAGCAGGCCGCCATTCTGAAGGCCGAGGGTGAGAAGGAGGCCCGGATCATGGCCGCCGAGGCGGAGGCCCAGGCCATCATGCAGGTGCAGACCGCCCTGGCGGACTCCCTGAAGCTGTTGAACGCGGCCGCCCCCAACGACCAGGTGGTGAAGCTGAAGGCTCTGGAAGCCATGCAGAAGGTGGCGGACGGCAAGGCCACCAAGATCATCATTCCCAGTGAGCTCCAGGGGCTGGCGGGGCTCGCCGCCAGCGCCAAGACCGTGTTCGACACGGAGGACCCCAAGGGGGAGTGAGAGAGAAACCGTACAGGCGCACAGCAGAAGCTGTGCGCCTGTATTTTGCCAAACGGGGCAGAGAGGAAACGTCCGCAGAGGGCACGGCCCTTCATGTTTGTTGCCGGGACGACGGGAGCCCGTGCCGGAAGACGTATTCCCATGATCTAATGCGGACCGGCGCCGCAGGGGCTTCGGCCGGGACCTGCTGCGGCCTGTGTCCCGCTGGATCACCCGCGGCGGTCTGGAGTTCTGCCCCGTCCGCGCGGGGAGGTTCGCCTGATGAGGGGCGTGCTCCGGAAGTCCGGCTTGCAACACAGCGGTTACAGCGCTTTTGCCCATTAACCGCCGGTTAAAAGATCGTCAGAAAAGTTGAACACCCGTCGATTGCGGCGCGCCGCCGGAGATGGTATTCTGGAGACAGATCACAAGAGGGGGCTTTGCCATGCAGATCCACGAGATCATCCGCACCCGGCGGACGGCGCTGGGGCTGACCCAGGAGCAGCTGGCGGGGAAGCTGGGGGTGTCCGCCCCGGCGGTGAACAAATGGGAGCGGGGCCTTTCCTATACTTAAAGACATGACATAAAACAACACCCCCACGCTTACACTTTGCCACATATCCCATCAAACCTATCCCCCGCAGGGGATCACAGCGACGCAATTCCCACGGGGACCAGTTTCCAGG